>CAJTON010000010.1:0-14514 GCA_910577605.1 uncultured Butyrivibrio sp. | reverse complement strand
ATAAATGATATGAAAACCGACGGTCCGACAAGTATCGGTCAGCTGATAGACATTCTTGACCGATACGGTATCGACCACGCGGAAAGAAACACAAGAATATCAAAGAAAAATCCGGAACCGCATCCTTTTTCTATTCTCACGGTACATACCGACGGGGGCTATACGCACTGGACGCTTTTATATGACGGTAAGTATTACGACCCTGAATTCGGCTTGATCGAGGGCGAATATACTCACGGCAGGATCACGTCATTTCTGGGGATACTGTGTGAAAAATAACGGTACGGTAATTTTACAGAAACCCCCGCCCGCGCCGCGAAGCGCAGACAAGGGTTCCCGTCTGAAAATTTTTATACGAAAGTAAAATCTCTTAATTAAATTCCATATTGGAAAGAGTAAAAGTGATCTCAACTGTCGCGGGTTCGTCTATCGTCGAGAAATTAGCTACGTTTCCGCTGCATTTTACCTCCTCGACCGCGCTTCCGTCCCACGAATTCACTGGATCGTTCGTATCGAAGATTCCCGAATCCTTGAGCGCACTCTTAGGCTCCTTCTGCGTGACGGTAAGCTCCTGTCCGTTCACGACAACCTTGTCATACATTATATCGCAGCTTTTAAGCGGCGAAACCGAAGCGTTGCCTTTGGTAACGTCGTAATCCTTAATGTAGATCGCCGTAAGGTTTTCAAGATATTTCACGCCCGCGTCCGCTGCCGCTGCCGACAGATCGGCGGCACAGTCAAATTTAAGCGTATACTGTCCTTCTTTATCTACCGTTATAGTCTGCGAGCTTACCTCATTGTTGAAATAATTGTGCTTTGAATCGTTAAAGTAAACGTTGAGCGCAAGCGTGATCTCGGATGTCTTTCCGGCTGCCTTCACCTCAACGTTCACATCTGTGCTGTGACCGTCTGCGGAGCATACGGTTATGACCGCGCTTCCTTCACCTACCGCAAGAATTTTGCCCACAGTCGATACTGTAGCAACCTTATTATCCGAGGACTTATATGTAAGTACAGCGTCGCACCCGGCGTTTACCTTCGCCTCAAGATAAGCGTACTCGCCGACGGTAAACTCATAGCTGTCCTTTACCTCTATGCTCTCGCAGGACGAGGAAGCATCTGCCGCCTCAACCTTAACGTTTACGGTCTTCTCCACGGCTCCGCTCTGCGAAAATACCGTTATCTTTGTTTCTCCTATACCCTTCGCGCGGATTTTGCCGTTGTATACCGAAGCCACATAAGGATCGTCCGTCTTATAAAGAACGACATCGTTGTTTTCAGTCGGAGTCTCGGTCACTTTGAGCGTAATCTCGCCGCCGACCTTAATCTTTAAGTCAGAGACATCTACTTCTATACTTTCTATCGGGGTAACCTCTGTGTTTTTCTCAAGTCCGTCAAGCTTACCGCCGTTTGATTTAAAGAAGCCGCGCACCATAGCGTCAGTGACGATTTTTTCGACAGGCTCGCCTGTTACCCTGTCAAAAATCGTAAAGCTGTAATCCGGTTTCTCGCTTCTGTCGTACCAGCCCTGATCCCAGAAGATTCCGATAAGATTGTATTTGCTGTAAATCCTGTTCATTCCCTCAAGATAAAAAGCCCTCTCCTCGGGGTTGTCCTTATTTATACAGCCGTATTCGCCAACGATCACGGGAATGCCTTTCGACGTGAACTGCTCAAGCTTTTGAAGCTCTTTTTCGTTGGTGTTCTTTAGCTCGTCAAGCGTATAATCCTTATCGGCAGTACTCTCCGTACCGCAAAAGCCCCACGGAGTATAGCAATGCACCGACAGCATTATTTTATCCTTTTCATCATTGGGCAGTTCAAACTTGCCGCTCGGATTTACAAGGGAATCAATATAGTTGTAAGTACCGCATACGCAGAGCCATCTTTGCGCGTTATTTGAGCCTGTCGCCCTGACCGTATCGACGAAAATCTGATTCAGCTCCATTATAACGCCGTTTTGCTCTGCAAGATTCATATTTACTCCGCGCACCTCGTTCATCGCCTCAAAAATAAGATGCTCGTCGTAATCCTTAAAACGTTCGGCTATGTTTTTCCATACGCCGCCGAATTTCTTTCGGAGCGACTCCTTGTCGTCTGTCGCGATACGCAGCCATCCCGACTGCTCCGCCCCATCATGGTGGATATTAACTATAACGTACATATCCTGTTCGATTGCGTAATCCACGATATCCTGAACGCGGCTTATCCATTTTTCGTCTATGGCGTAATTATTTTCGTCGTCGATCATCGTTCCCCATGTCACGGGTACTCTCACGGTGTTGAAGCCCGCGTCATGCACCGCTTTGATAAGCTCTCTTGTAGTGCGGATATCCTGCCACTGAATTTCGTTCGGTGTAAATCCTGTATGGCCGTCCATCGTATTGCCGAGGTTCCAGCCCATTCCCATTTCAAGAGTAAGCTCCTCCCCGGTCAGGACCCTGAACGGCAACGCCGCCGCTCCTGCCTCCGCAGGTTTCTCTTCCGTCTGCTTCTCGGTAGGCGCTTCGGTCTGGCTCCCGGAAGTTTCCGCCGCCGTTTCTTTCTGAGTGGCGGACGTGCTTTGCGAACCCGAATCCTTGCCGCACGCGGCTAGCGGGAGCGCCATTACCAGCGCAAGAAACAGCGCCGTCAATTTTCTTTTCATAAAAATCAGTCCTCCTTTTTTATTTTATTGTACACATTTTGTTCCGGCTATGATATAATTTTTGTATTCTAAATATAATTTTTGTCCGAGGAGTTTATGAAAGAAAAAAATCTGGATTATTATATGTACATACAGCGAGAGGACTTGTTTTATCACCGCCCGTATGCCAACGAGCATGACTTCTACGATCTGGTCGCGTCGGGAAATACGGAGCAGATAATTGAGAATAAAAGAAAATACCCCCACTCCGACACGGGAAAGGGGCGGCTTTCGTGCGACCCTCTGCGCAACGAGATCTATCATATGGTCGTAAACGCCGCTCTTACCGCCCGGCGCTGCATGGACGCTGGTATGCCCAACGAAATCGCGTACACTCTGAGCGATATCTACATTAACCGCGCCGACCGCTGCCGCACCGTACAGGAGGTCAAGAAGCTGAATGACGAGATGGTCATGGATTACGCGGAGAGAATGAAGCAGAGTCGAAACTCGCCGCGTCTTTCCTCCGTCATTCTCCGTTCCGTCAACTACATATATCAAAACCTCCACACGCATCTTACCGGAAGTATTCTCGCCAAGCATGCCGGACTCACCCGCACTTATTTCGCCGCGCGTTTCAAAAAAGAAACCGGCGTTACCGCAGGCGGTTTCATCGCCCGCATACGCATCGAAACCGCCAAAAACCTTCTCATATCCACCGACTACCCGATAATCGAGATCTCCAACACTCTCTGCTTCGCCTCGCAAAGCTATTTCTGCCGTATTTTCCGGGAAAAATACGGTATGACGCCGGGGAAATTCAGGAGGATGTACAGGGACGTAGAGGAGTGATTTTCACCGCAGGATATTTCGCTCAAGGAAAATTAAAACCGAAAAGCCAATAATAAAACAAGGCTTTTCGGTCACTTTGTCTGTTAATTGCGCCCGGCGCGTTCTTTTTGTTATAAACTTCTTTTACCGCTTCTTTACAATGGGGACCCACATACGAAAGCCGTCCGGAAACCCGCCACTCTGAAACCATTTTTCAGAGAAAATATGTTCCTCGTAAAAGATGCCGGACTGACAATCAAACTCATATCCCCCGGTATTTTCTATAAATTCAACGAAAGCCTCGGAAGCCTTCATCATGCTGAGCGCTATATCCATTCTGTCATTTTCGTCAAACTGATTCAGTGCGACATCATTTACCAGAAACAGACCGGAAGGGGCATCCTCAACCTTCAGCCCGCAGAATTCTTTCTGCCCGCATTCCTCATCTACAAGAAACATCATTGCTTTGTATGGGTGCTTTACATGTTCAGACGCATTCTGATGCCGCTCGCCGTCGGGGTGGTGACCCAATGGCGCGACTCCCACAAACCTTCTGGCAGTACGGTCGGGCACATTCTTTTTACACCATTCCGACATACGCCCCCATGCTTCGTTTTCCGGATCGGCACAATCCGCCGTGAAGCAGACGACTTTTTCATTCCTGTGTTCTTCAATTTTTACGATAGCGGTTTCATTCATAAACATTTCTCCTTCTTTTATCAGGACCCGGAAATTCAGTTTGGGAAAACAGACAGAAGAACCTTCTTTTCTGATTTCGCCCGGCGTATTTCCTGTAAAATTACGCACCGCGCGCGAAAATGACGCTGCGTTGTATCCGTACTTCATAGCAATATCAGTGATCTTTTGTCCGGTATCCATTAATTCTCTTACCGCGTATTGAAGTTTGCGTTTCCTGATATACTCATCCAAAGTCATATTTGCAATCAACAAAAAGAAACGCTGATAAGTTGACTTAGACATTCCCGCTATTTTGGCAGCCCTTTCATAGTCGATCTCTTCCGGCAGATTTTCTTCTATGTATGTAATTGACAGATTAAGTCCTTCTATATAATTCATTTATCGCCTCCTTCAGTAATTATATCCCGTCCATTCAAAAAATGCTTTACAATAAACGTCATTCGCTGCACATTAACATTTAACGGACAACAAGGTCTTTATGTCGTCAAAATGCTCCCTGCATGTAACGCGGTAATGGATCCATCCGCCGTCGCCGCAAGGAAACTTGTTGTCTATACAGTCTTGCGCATACTTTTGAAGTTTATCATAAACGGTTTTATATTGCTTATCCGATAACCTCATCATAACTGTAAAAGCATTGTCCTCGGCAAAAACATTGCATATGAGTCTGCCTTTCTTTTTATGCGCAACTCCCCAACCGTATTTGTTCCCATAAGGAAAAACGATCTTTTGCTCCGTATTGCAGGAAGATGTCAGCCATTCATTGAGCAAAGAGAATCTTTCAGAATTCTCGCCGCAGAATCCTGTCATTTCTTCTATTGTCGGTGTCGATCGTTTATCAAGCATTCTTTCGTACATAAGTACCTCCGTAAAGTTAAAAATTTGACTATTAAATTCTCTCATCATAAAAATTGCTTACTTATCAGCTCATATCCCCACACCGAAGGCTTCACATCACCCTCGGAAATCAACTTGTGGATCGTTTGCTGTTCTTCATACCGCCTTTTGAAACTGTCTTTGCCCACACAGTACAACTCAATATGAATATTCTGATTAACACGAACCAAATACAGTTTTTCGTTTTTTTGCTCAATATGTATCTTACCGGGAAGATACGTTCCTGTATATTTCTCAAGTTCTTCCGGCGGCAGAAAAATTTCCTCCTCTCTGTGTGAAACAGGCGCTTGTTTATTATGCAGGATCGCAGCAATGCCATTCCCGAAACGGTATTGATCTAACGATTCCGTGTTCGATATAACAATAATGCAAATATCTTCATCAAAATAATACTGTGTATAGGCAGATACACCAGGCATATCTCCGCCATGCGCATACTTAACAGTTCTCTCTTCCTCATATCGCTCTAACCCATAGCAATAGTTGTTTTTGTTTTCTGACAGATAAATCTCATAGGCATATTCCGATAAAATTTTCCTGTTTTTAAGGCACTCATACCATTTTTGCAGGTCGTCACAATTCGTAACTAACGCGCCTGCGCCAATACTATATAAATTATTTGTATAAGGTACTCTGACCAGTTTTCCGTAATCATGCATATAATTGCTTGCTTTGTTTGGAATAATATCCTGACCGTTATCGAACATAGTATTGTTCATTTGTATCTTCAAAAAAATGTTTTCCTGCAAAAACTCATTGTAGGTCTGTCCGGAAACGTTTTCAATGATCCATGCAAGCAAATTGTAATTAGAATTATTATATTCAAATTCTTTTCCCGGCTTCTTTATAGGCTCCCTAATAATCCAGTTTCTAAAAAATCGTTCCTTATCATAAGGTTTTCTGTCCTCGCCCACATAAAAATCATCTTCAAAATTATAATTATTATGCAGTCCCGATGTGTGCGATAAAAGATGATGCACCGTTATTTCCGAAGGGAGCTGCATATCCGGGGGCAGATACAGGTTTGCTTTTTCATCAAGCCGCAGCAATCCTTTGTCATGTAAGATCATAATCGCAAACGCTGTAAACTGTTTGGTAACAGAGGCAACCGTAAATTTTGTTTCCATAATGTTTTTAATACCAAATTCAATATTTGAATATCCGCGGCAAGTTTCAAATAAAATTCTTCCGTTCTGTATAATCCTAACGACGCCGTAAAAATCCCAATAGTCCATTTCTGCGGTAATATAGCTTTTCAAGCTTTTTTGAATCTCTGTCATAAATGATCCCCCGTGTGAATTTCTTTAAATTGATTTTACACAAGTATTGTAACACTTCCAAATTTCATTTTCCATTTAAAAATACAGGGCGTAGCAAGCGCCACGCCCTTTTCTTCAATTACATTATGTATATCTGCATCAGGTTATAGAATTTTGCTTTTTTGTTCCACCAAATAATCATCTAAATCTATTATATATTGGCGATAGCAATAGCCATCTTTGTAATACTCTACCAATATACTTCTTTTCCTAAGATTTATTTCATAATATATTCCTAATCCATATCCACAAACATTTTCTGGAAGCACCCTGCCCCCATAGCTCCAAACGTCCTGACCCGGACTTTTAGTTAAACACTCAAGCCTATTTCTATCACTCTCTTTATAGCACTGCTTTCCGGTTGACTTTTTCATCTCTAGCGCAATAAGATTGTCCTGAAATATATTCTGACCTCTGCTGTGTACAATTAGATCACAATTAATTGTCACAATTTTCTCGTCAATTCCTCGTATAGTCTTCTTAAATGTTTTTAAAGTCCCGCCAACATTTCTATTGTATTCAACATCTACAAAATATTCACAATATTTCGTATCTCTTATCACTTCATATAATTCTATCATCAAAGCACCACATAAAGTTCTCTCGGACACTTGTATTTCAAATAGCATTGTATTTTTTCTCAAAAACGAATCATTAGCTTTCTCGAAAATCTTTTCCAGTTCCTTTATCTGTTTATCCATATTACTAGACCTTCTTTTTGCTTGGTAAATTGATAAATTCTTCTATTCGTCATAATAAAAATTATTTAAAAATAACAAATGATTTTGATGTATCTGATTTATATCAATAAAACAATTTATGTTTATGTCGTTATTGATATTACATCAAATATTAAATGTTTTACAGGTCATTTGTTATCTAAAACAACAAGCGAAATGTCATACTACTCGAACTCTATCGTTCCCGGCGGCTTACTAGTCAGGTCATACATCACTCTGTTTACCCCTTTGACCTCATTGATTATCCTGCTCATGACCTTCTGAAGGACCTCGAAAGGTATCTCTGCACTTTCGGCAGTCATGAAATCGACGGTGTTAACGGCTCGAAGCGCAACGGCGTAATCGTAAGTGCGCTCGTCGCCCATTACGCCAACGGAACGCATATTGGTGAGAGCGGCAAAATACTGTCCGATGGACCTGTCAAGTCCGGCTTTTGCGATTTCCTCGCGGTAAATCAAGTCGGCGTCTTGAACTATACGCACCTTTTCCTCGGTGACCTCGCCGATGATGCGGATCCCGAGACCGGGACCGGGGAAAGGCTGACGGTACACAAGATTGTCGGGAATACCAAGCTCAAGCCCGGCTTTGCGAACCTCGTCCTTGAAAAGATCCCTGAGCGGCTCAATTATCTCCTTGAAATCAACATAGTCGGGCAGACCGCCTACGTTGTGATGACTCTTGATAACGGCGGATTCTCCGCCAAGACCGCTTTCCACAACATCGGGGTAGATAGTTCCCTGAACAAGATAGTCTACGGCGCCGATTTTTTTGGCTTCCTCCTCAAATACGCGGATAAACTCTTCGCCGATTATTTTGCGCTTTTGTTCGGGCTCGGTCACTCCGGCAAGCTTTGAATAATAACGCTTCTGCGCGTTCACACGGATAAAATTAAGCTTATACGGTCCGTCGGGGCCGAAGACCGCCTCGACCTCGTCGCCCTCGTTTTTGCGGAGAAGACCGTGATCGACAAAAACGCAGGTGAGCTGTTTGCCTATCGCCTTTGAAAGAAGAACTGCCGCAACCGAAGAGTCCACGCCGCCGGAAAGCGCACAGAGAACGCTGCCGTTTCCGACCTTTTCACGGATAGATTTTATCGAATTTTCCACAAAAGAATCCATCTTCCAGTCGCCCGAACAGCCGCATATGCCGCGGACAAAATTATAAAGCATTTTCGTTCCCTCTTTGGTGTGAAGCACCTCAGGGTGGAACTGTATGGCGTAAAGACCGAGCGCGGGGGACTCTGCCGCTGCAACGGGGCAGTCCGCAGTGCGGGCACATATGTCAAATCCGGGCGCGGGCTGCGAAATATAATCGTTGTGGCTCATCCAGCATATCGTGGTCGGAGATACGCCCTCAAAAAGCGCGGAAGAAGTATTCACACTAACCTCGATTTTGCCGTACTCCCTCACCGGAGCCTTCTCGACTTTGCCGCCAAGAACAAGCATCATTAACTGCGCGCCGTAGCAAAGACCAAGCACCGGAATCCCGAGATTAAAAAGCTCCTCCGTGCATGAGGGCGCGCCCTGCTCGTAGCAGCTGTTCGGTCCGCCCGTAAGAATGATTCCCTTAGGATTCATATCCTTTATTTTGGCAATATCGGTCTTGTACGAATAGATTTCACAGTACACATTGCACTCGCGGACACGGCGCGCCACAAGCTGGTTGTACTGACCTCCGAAATCGATCACGATTACTTTCTCTCTCATATCCTTAATTTTCCTCCGGTTTAATTTTTCTTTTGAAGGTGCCAGAAAATCACCGCACCCGTTCAATATTTCCGTCGCTTATCTTATATATCTCTCCGAAAAATTCCTGTCCTTTGTCCGAACAAATGATAACGCTGTCGTCACATAATCCGTATATAACATATTTCCGTGACAGATCCAGAAGCTCGGGCGAAACCCTGTCCCTGACAAAATGAGGTTCGACCGAAATATCCACACAGCCCAGCGCGTCATATATCTGCTGTCTGTCATGCCCGCATGACGCCGTGCATACGGCAATCCGCGCCAGATTAATTGAACCTGCGCTCATTCCGATAACAACTCCTTCATGCCGCCTTATAACACCGCACAGACCGTACTCCCGCAAATATTTGAACTGCGCCAGAGTATCGCCTCCCGAAAGCCAGACCACGTCAGCCCGCGTCACAGCGTCCTGCGCCTCTTTGGGCGTCATTCTTCCGTCAACAACAAACGCCTTCTCAAAACGGATATTTTTTTCTTCAAACATATTCAAAAACCGTTTAAAATAAAAATCTGTTTTATCCTCAAAATTTCTGAACTCCGACGCGACAAACGCAAAACTTTTTCTGCGCGCTATCCTCTGACGGAAAAGCTCGGCAATATCGTCAGGAAAACCGCTTTCAAACATACTTGTAAGTATATATAAGCCCAAATTCTCTCCACGCCTTTTGATTTATTTGTACCAGTATATCAAACGGCGCGGCTTATGTAAAGTAAGCCGCGCCGATATTTTTAGGATTTATGCGATTATTTTCGGCTGTCAAGGTATCTTTTCACATACTGTCCGGTATATGATTTCGGGCACGCGGCGATCTCCTCCGGAGTGCCCTGCGCTATCACGGTGCCTCCCCTGTCGCCGCCCTCCGGACCGATATCTATGATATAGTCGGCGGTTTTAATAACGTCAAGGTTATGCTCAATAACCACGACAGTATTGCCGCCTTCGGTAAGCTTGTGAAGAATATCGACAAGCTTGTGTACGTCCGCGAAATGAAGTCCGGTCGTAGGCTCGTCAAGAATATATATCGTCCTGCCGGTGCTGCGCTTGCTTAGCTCTGCGGCAAGCTTGATACGCTGCGCCTCTCCGCCGGAAAGCTCGGTGGACGGCTGTCCGAGACGGATATACGAAAGCCCCACGTCGTTGAGGGTTTCTATTTTGCGGCGCACTGCCGGAACATTCTCGAAGAATTTCACAGCCTCCTCAACCGTCATATTAAGCACGTCGTAAATGCTTTTTCCCTTGTATTTGACCTCAAGGGTTTCACGATTGTAACGCTTTCCCCCGCATACCTCGCAAGGCACATACACGTCGGGAAGAAAGTGCATCTCTATTTTGAGCATACCGTCGCCCGCGCACGCTTCACAGCGCCCGCCCTTTACGTTAAAGCTGAAACGGCCTTTCTTGTAGCCCTTTGCCTTTGCGTCCGACGAGGCGGCAAAAAGATCTCGTATAAGGTCGAATACCCCCGTATAGGTCGCGGGATTGGAACGCGGCGTTCTTCCGATAGGCGACTGGTCGATAGCTATGACCTTGTCAAGCTGTCCGATCCCTTCTATATCGTCGTGAGCGCCCGGAATGCATCTCGCGCGGTTCAAGTCCCTTGCAAGACGCTTGTAAAGTATCTCGTTGACAAGCGAGCTCTTGCCTGAGCCGGAGACCCCGGTCACCACCGTCATTATTCCCAAAGGAATATTAACGTCGATATTTTTAAGGTTGTTCTGACGCGCGCCCTTTACGGTAAGCCATCCGGCAGGCTCCTTTCGACATTCCGGAACGGGGATTTTCATTCTGCCGCTGAGATACGCGCCCGTTACCGAATCCTTGCACTTCATTATATCCTCGGCAGTTCCGACGGCTATGACCTCGCCGCCGTGCTCGCCCGCCGCGGGTCCTATGTCAACTATGCAGTCGGCGGCGCGCATGGTATCCTCGTCATGCTCGACGACGATAAGCGTGTTTCCAAGGTCGCGCAAACGCATAAGCGCCGCGAGCAACTTGTCGTTGTCGCGCTGATGCAGTCCTATGCTCGGCTCGTCAAGGATATACGCCACCCCGACCAAGCCGGAGCCTATCTGCGTCGCAAGACGTATCCTCTGCGCCTCCCCGCCCGACAATGTAGCGGTAGCGCGCGAAAGCGTAAGATATTCCAGTCCGACATTGTTGAGAAACCCTATTCGTGAGCGTATTTCTTTTAAAATCAGATCGCCAATTTTATGCTGCATATCCGTAAGCACAAGCTCATCAAAATACCCGACAAGTCTGCGGACTGACATCTCGGTCACTTCGTATATATTTTTGTCACAGATCGTTACCGCCAATGAGGACGCTTTAAGGCGCATACCCTTGCAGACCTTGCAAGGCGTTATCCGCATGAACTCCTCATACTCGCGCTTCATAACCTCAGAGCCTGTCTCCCGGTAACGTCTCTCCATATTTTTGATAAGACCCTCAAACGCCACGTCATAAACGCCGACTCCGCGCTGTCCCGTATAATGCACCTTGACCTCGCGACCGTTTGTCCCGTGTATCAGCACATCCCTGACCTCCTGCGGATAATCCTCAAACGGCGTGTCAAGCGAGAACTTGTACTCCTTCGCCAAAGCGACAAGCAGCGCGTTGGTGAAGCTTTTGGAATCGGTGCACGACTGCCAGCCCATCGCCTGTATCGCTCCGCCAGAGATGCTCAGTTTCTTATCGGGTATGAGCAGATCCTCGTCAAATTCCATTTTGTAGCCCAGTCCGAAGCATTCGGGACAGGCTCCGAACGGATTGTTAAAAGAAAAACTTCTCGGCTCTATCTCGTCAATGCTGATGCCGCAGTCGGGGCACGCAAATCCTATGCTGAAATTCATCGTTTCCCCGTCAACAACGTCAACTGTCATAAGTCCGTCTGAAAGCTTCATAACATTTTCGATCGAGTCTGTAAGACGACGCTCTATTCCTGGCTTTATCGCAAGACGGTCGACCACCACCTCAATATTGTGCTTTATATTTTTTTCAAGCTTTATGTCCTCCGAAAGCTCATAAAGATTTCCGTCCACGCGGACGCGGACATATCCGCTTTTGCGCGCGTTGTCAAAAACCTTCTGATGCTCGCCCTTGCGTCCGCGCACAACGGGCGCGAGCAGCTGGAATTTGGTGCGTTCGGGCAGAAGCATTATCTGATCCACCATCTGGTCTATCGTCTGTCTGCGTATCTCCCTTCCGCATTTCGGACAGTGCGGCACGCCTATCCTCGCGTAGAGAAGCCTCAGATAATCGTATATTTCGGTCACAGTTCCCACCGTTGAACGCGGATTGCGATTGGTCGATTTCTGGTCTATCGAAATCGCGGGCGAAAGCCCCTCAATGCTCTCGACGTCAGGCTTCTCCATCTGCCCCAGAAACTGCCTCGCGTACGAGGAAAGCGATTCCATATAGCGTCTCTGTCCTTCGGCGTAAATCGTGTCAAAAGCGAGCGAACTCTTGCCGGAGCCGCTCAGTCCTGTAAGCACGGTAAAAGAATCCCTGGGAATATCAACATTTATATTTTTGAGATTGTGCTCGCAGGCACCTCTTATTTTGATATACTGTCTCTTAAACTCAGCCATTTTCGTCCATCGTCTTCCTTATCTCTGTTATTCTGTCGCGTATCTGCGCCGCCTCCTCGAAATTCAGGTCCGCGGCTGCGCGGTGCATCTTTTTGTTCAGTTCCCCGATAAGCTTCTCAAGCTCCTTGTTGCTCATCGACTCAATATCCTTGTCAAACTTTATACCGCCCTCGTTTGCTGCCTTCGATATCGCGATAAGCTCCCTGACGGCTTTTTTAATCGTGGTCGGGGTTATATTGTGCGCCTCGTTATACTCCTGCTGAATACGCCGTCTGCGGTTCGTTTCGTTTATAGCGTTACGCATCGAATCAGTCATGGTATCCGCGTACATAATAACATGTCCGTCGGAATTGCGGGCGGCTCGCCCGACCGTCTGTATCAGCGACGTTTCTGAGCGCAAGAAGCCCTCTTTGTCCGCGTCGAGTATAGCCACAAGCGTTATCTCCGGAATGTCCAGCCCCTCACGGAGCAGATTTATGCCGACAAGCACGTCGAACACGTCAAGTCTCATATCCCTGATTATCTCAGCGCGCTCAAGCGTGTCTATATCCGAATGGAGATAGCGTACCCTTATTCCCGCCTCTTTCATATATGAAGTCAGGTCCTCCGCCATTCTTTTTGTCAAAGTGGTTATAAGAACCTTGTTGTGATTAGCCGTTTCCTTATTGACCTCGGCGATCAGATCGTCGATCTGCCCCTCGACAGGTCTCACGGATATTTCGGGGTCAAGCAGTCCCGTCGGCCTTATTATCTGCTCCACCCTTTTAAGCTCATGCTCGTCCTCATATACGGACGGCGTAGCGGAGACAAACATCATCTGATTTATTTTACTCTCAAACTCCTCAAAATTCAGAGGCCTGTTGTCTAACGCCGACGGCAGCCTGAAGCCGTAATCTACAAGCGTCGTCTTGCGCGAGCGGTCGCCGAAATACATTCCCCGCACCTGTGGTATCGTGATATGCGACTCGTCAACTATTATCAGAAAATCATCGGGGAAATAATCCATAAGCGTCCACGGCGGCGTACCCGGCTCAAGTCCCGTAAGATGTCTGGAATAATTCTCGATTCCCGAGCAGAATCCCGTCTCTTTGAGCATCTCGACATCAAAATTCGTCCGCTCGCCGATGCGCTGCGCCTCTATCAGTCTGTCCTCGCTTCTGAAATACGCCACGCGCTCCTTCGCCTCCGCCTTTATCGCCTCTGCCGCCTCCACAAGCTTCTCATGCGGGACGACATAATGGGATGCCGGAAAAATTGCCGTATGTTTAAGTTCAGCCTTTATCTCTCCGGTCAGAGTGTCAATTTCCGTTATTCTGTCCACCTCGTCTCCGAAAAATTCAACTCTCACCGCTCTGTCGTCGCTTGATGCCGGAAAAATCTCAAGCACGTCTCCGCGCACCCTGAACGTGCCGCGCCTGAAATCCATATCGTTCCTTGAGTACTGCAGATCTATGAGCTGCCTTATCACATCGTCCCTGTCTTTTACCATTCCCGGACGCAGCGACACCACCATATTCTGATAGTCTATAGGGCTGCCCAATCCGTATATGCAGGAAACGCTGGCGACGATTATCACGTCTTTCCGCTCCGAAAGCGCCGCCGTAGCCGAATGCCTAAGCTTGTCTATCTCATCGTTTATCGCCGAATCCTTCTCTATATATGTGTCGGTCGACGGCACATAGGCCTCCGGCTGATAGTAATCGTAATATGACACAAAATACTCCACTGCATTTTCGGGAAAAAACTCCTTGAATTCCCCGTAAAGCTGTCCCGCAAGCGTTTTGTTATGCGCGATCACAAGCGTGGGCATCTGCAGCTCCTGAATAACGTTTGCCATCGTGAATGTCTTGCCTGAACCAGTCACACCTAGCAAAGTCTGAAACTGGTTACCCTCTTTAAAGCCCTTTACCAACTCCGAGATTGCCTGAGGCTGGTCCCCGGTCGGCTTATACGGCGAATGTAATCTGAATTCCGGCATAATTGATCTTTTCCGTCACCTTTCTATTTTAAAATTATACCATGATTTCACTTCGTTTCATCATGGTTCGCGCACATTCGCCAAATGT
>CAJTON010000009.1:70343-74928 GCA_910577605.1 uncultured Butyrivibrio sp. | reverse complement strand
CACCGCGTAATGCCCGTCCTTCTCGATTATCATTCCCGGAGCGGTTCCGTTTGCGTTGTATAAAACCGTACAGCCCTCGGGAACCATCGCCTGCTTGTAATTGTTTTCCGTCGGTTTACGTCCGATGCGCTCAAAATACTTTTCCATATCGAATCTCGCTTTTTGATCCTGCACAAGCTCGATGTCGAGCGCGCGGCAAACCGTTTCTTTGGTAAGATCGTCCTCCGTCGGACCCAGACCTCCGCTTAAAATAACTATATCCGAGCGTCTGAAAGCCCCGGTAAAGACCTCTCCGAGTCTCCCGGCATTGTCCCCGACTACCTCCTGAGAGTAAGCAGAAAATCCTAATCCCGCGCATTCTCTGGAAATATACGCGGCGTTGGTATTTACAATATTGCCGAGAAGTATTTCGGTCCCCACACAAATAATTTCCGCAGTCATTCACGCCTCCGTCCTACATATCCGAGATCACTTTTCTGTTTCTCACAAGATAGTCTATCATTGATATTACGGAAAGCGCCAGCGAAATATATATGAGCACCTGCTCCGCAATGTAAGCCGCCTTATAGTCCAGATTGATTATCAGCATGATGCACATTATCATTTGAAAAGCCGTCTTAAATTTGCCCCACCAGCCGGCGGCAAGCACGATTCCCGAATCAGACGCGACAAGCCTAAAGCCGCTGACTATAAATTCCCTCGCTATCAGAATAATAACTATCCACGCGGGCATAAGCCCAAGCTGCACAAACGCGATAAGCGCCGAGCATACCAGAAGCTTATCCGCTATCGGGTCCATGAACTTTCCGAAATTAGTGATAAGGTTGCGTTTTCTCGCGATCTGTCCGTCAAGCATATCCGTAAGGCTCGCGACCGCAAAGATTCCGAGCGCTATCCATTTTCCCGCCCCGCCGACAAGATCCGTCAGCAGAAAAAAAACAAAAAACGGAATAAGAATGACCCTCAGCATAGTAAGCTTATTAGGTAAATTCATCAGTCAAGTTCTCCTATCAAATCATATTCCAGCGCCTTCGTCACCTTAACGTAAGCGAAATCCCCGCTCATAAGCTCCTCGCCGCTGTTTATAAAAATATATCCGTCAACTCCAGGCGCGTCCATATATGTCCTTCCGACATATACGTCTTCGTCCGCCGCTTTTCCTTCGATCATCACTTCAAGCCGTCTGCCGACAAGCCTCTGCGATTTTTCATACGAGATCTCCTGCTGAAGCTCCATCAGTTCGTCGCGCCGCGAGAGCTTCGTCTCCTCGTCGATCTGTCCCTCCATGGACGCCGCGGGCGTATCCTCCTCCGGCGAGTAAGTGAAGACCCCGAGCCTGTCAAACTCCGTTTCATCCACAAAATCCATAAGGATTTCGTGATCCGCCTCGCTCTCCCCCGGAAATCCGGTAATAAGCGTCGTGCGGAGTGCGATATCCGGTATTTCTCTTCTGAGTTTTCCTATTATATCTCTCAGGTCTTTATTGGTGGTCCTTCTGCCCATTCTGCGCAGAACGGGATCCGAGGCGTGCTGTATAGGTATATCAAGGTAACGGCATATTTTCGGCTCGCTTTTTATGACCTCGATAAGCTCGTCCGTAATTTCTTCCGGATAACAGTAAAGTATCCTTACCCATCTTATCCCGTCTATGCCGCACAGCTTTCTCAAAAGCTTCGGCAGCACCTTTTCTCCGTATAAGTCTTTTCCGTAAACCGTCGTCTCCTGCGCTACCAGTATCAGTTCCCTGACTCCGTTTCGCGCAAGGTACTCCGCCTCGTCAATAAGCTTATCCATTGGCACGCTTCTGTAAGCGCCCTTAAAAATAGGAATGCTGCAATAGGTGCATCTTTTGTCGCAGCCTTCGGCTATTTTGAGGTACGAATAATATCCGCCCGTCGTTATCATCCTGTCCGTATCAGGTCTGCACATACTGTTTATATCTTCAAATTCGTTATGCCCGCGCTTCGCCAGCACGTCGTCCACGACCTCACAGATTTTGTCAAAGGCAGTCGTCCCCACAACGGCGTCGATTTCGGGCAGTTCCTTTAATATCTCGTCCTTATATCTCTGCGCGAGACAGCCTGCCGCAATAAGGACCTTGAGCTTTCCTTTTTTATTCTCCGCCATCTCAAGTATCGTCTGAATGCTTTCTTCCTTGGCGGAGGTTATAAAGCCGCATGTGTTTATAACGGCAATATCTGCGTCTTTCTCATCGTCGGTAAATTCATAACCGCGCTCCCGCAGCAGTCCCATCATCATTTCGGAATCCACGAGATTTTTGTCACAGCCCAATGAAACAAATATGATCTTCATAGCCAACTCCTGCATTTATCCATACATAGTAGATTGTAACCTCTGTACCTCCAAAAAGCAAGTAAAACATAAAGCTGTGCTACTGTGTTTTTCTGTTGATAAATACCGCCTTCAATTTGTCGAAAACGATTATCTGCGATTTATAAAGGCTGAAATATCCTGAAAGCATATAGCTTACGGCGCATACCACCGCAAAATACGGAAGCCCCCTCGTGCCGAAAAGCTCTATCCCCAGAAACAAAGACGCTATCGGAGCGTTCGTCGCGCCGCAGAATACCCCGACAAGTCCGAGCGCCGCGCCGAAACCCGCGTCCATTCCCACTAACGGCGCCATTACGCAGCCGAAGGTCGCCCCCACAAAAAACGTCGGCACGATCTCTCCGCCCTTATAGCCGCAGCCAAGAGTTATCACGGTAAACAGGATCTTTACGATAAAAGCTTCTGGACGCGCGCTCCCGTTTACGACCGCGTTTTCAACTATTCCCATTCCCGCTCCGTTATAGTCCGTTCCTAAAATCAGAGTAAGAACTATCAGCGCGGTTCCGCCGGCGATTATTCTTAAATAGGGACTTTTGATGATTTTTTTGAGCAGCGCGGAGCCTTTTGAAAGCGATACGCACCAAAAGATGCTTACTAGCGCGAAAAGTATCGCCAGCCCGACTGTCTGAGCCAATCCTAACGCCGAGATCTCGGGTACTGTTTCAATATAATGGCTTATCGGCGTCATATCGAAGTACACCGTAATCAGATATGTAAAAACAGAGCTGAAAATACAGGGCATTATCGCGCTGTAATAAATTGTTCCTACGCTTATGACTTCTATCACAAATACCACTGCAGTCAGCGGCGTTCCGAAAAGCGCCGTAAAGACCGCGCTCATACCGCAAAGCACTATTATATGCATATCGTCCCTGTCGAGTCTGAAAAGCTTTCCGAGCGCAGAGCCGAGACTTCCTCCAAGCTGCAGCGCCGCGCCCTCCCTGCCCGCCGAACCGCCTAGCAGATGCGTTATAACCGTACTTATAATTATTCCCGGCGCAAGCGCAAACGGCACCTTCCCGTCTCCCCGCGTCGAATCCATAACATGGTTGGTGCCGCTGATATTGTCAAGCCTGAACAAATGATATATGGCGACAATGATCACTCCGCCGACCGGAAGAAAATAAATGATGAAATCATATTTTCCCCTGAGCCACGCCGCCTGCTCTATAAGCAGATGAAAAAAACAGCCCGCAATTCCGCAGACTAAAGCGATCACGACGCTGTATATGAGCCATCTGAGAAACGTTATTATGTATCTTGAAGCCCTCTTTGCGTAATCCTTGATTTTACCTCTGTCCATACAAAAAATCTCCATCTGCAAAACACGGTACAGTGTATGACTGTACCGTGTTCTTAATATTATTTATCAGCCGCTGTCGTAGCTTCTTCAGCCTTGGTCTCATTTTCGGCTTTGGTTTCTCCTTCAGCCTTGGTCTCCCCATCGGCCTTGGTCTCACCGTCACCTTTGGTTTCACCGCTTCCGGTTGTGGACTGCATACTCTTTATAAGGTTTGAATAAAAATACGCCGCCTGGTTGCCGCCGTCGATCTCTCCCTTTTTGTATCCGTTATTATAACATACCACGCTTGCAAACGCGCCTGCCAAGATAAGCACCAAAGTAACGATCAAAGTCGTGATGCGCATCTGCTTCTTCGTGTTATGTAACAGCTCTCCTTTATTCTGTTTTCTTTTGTCGATCTTTTCCTGACTCATTTTAACCTCCTGAAAGCCCGATTTATTTTATGTTTTGATATTATCACAAAATTATGACTAAAATGTGATTATTTTTTAACTCTTTAATAATATATATTATTAGAGCCGAACGGTCAAGTAAAATGTGCAAAAAAAGAAGACTTAACACTTTACATTAAGTCTTCTTAATTTAACGATCAACCTTACGGTTTACTTCGCATAATCCGTAACCCGCGATTCACGAATGACATTGACTTTGATCTGTCCGGGATACTGAAGCTCAGCTTCAATCTTCTTTGATATATCCCTTGCGAGCAAAATCATATCTGCATCGTTGATAACTTCAGGAACTACCATAATACGAATCTCACGTCCTGCCTGAATTGCGTAGGATTTCTCCACGCCCTTAAACTCGTTCGTAATATCTTCTAACTGTTTTAATCTGTTTGTATATGTTTCAAGATTTTCCTTTCTTGCGCCTGGTCTTGCCGCCGATATAGCGTCGGCTGCCTGAACAATGCACGCAATAAGAGAATGC
>CAJTON010000009.1:54332-70329 GCA_910577605.1 uncultured Butyrivibrio sp. | reverse complement strand
AACAACAACTGCTGATTCCTTGTATTTCCTGCACAGATCCGCACCGATCTGAACATGAGATCCTTCAACCTCATGGTCTATCGATTTGCCGATATCATGCAAAAGTCCGGCTCTTTTGGCAATTCTTACATCAAGTCCGATTTCGGAAGCCAAAAGTCCGCAGAGCAAAGATACTTCAATTGAATGCTTTAAAACGTTCTGCCCATAGCTTGTCCTGAACTTCATCTTACCGAGAAGTCTCACAAGCTCCGGATGTATTCCGTGAACGCCGACCTCGAGAGTGGCTGTTTCGCCCTCCTCCCTGATCATCGTCTCAACTTCCTTCTGAGCCTTTTCTACCATTTCTTCAATTCTTGCCGGATGAATTCTTCCGTCAATAATCAATTTCTCAAGAGCGATTCTTGCAACCTCTCTCCTGACAGGATCAAATCCCGATAAAACTACTGCCTCAGGTGTATCGTCAATGATCAGGTCAACGCCTGTCATTGTCTCAAGAGTACGGATATTACGTCCCTCTCTTCCGATAATGCGACCTTTCATCTCATCGTTAGGGAGCTGGACTACCGAAATCGTAGCCTCGGATACATGGTCGGCGGCGCATCTCTGAATAGCGTTTACAATGTATTCCTTCGCCTTCTTGTCCGACTCTTCCTTGGCTTTGTTTTCCATCTCCTTAACCATTACGGCGGTTTCATGTTTTACTTCTTCTTCTACAGTTTTTAAAAGATATTCTTTAGCCTGAACGGAGGTAAGTCCTGAGATTCTTTCAAGTTCCTGTACTCTCTTTGCGCTAAGAGCTTCTACTTCCTGCTTCTTACGGTTAAGTTCCTCTTCCTTGCGTCCGAGTGAACTGTCACGCTTTTCAACGGCCTCAAGCTTCTTGTCAAGTGTTTCCTCCTTGGAAAGAACTCTGCGTTCATACTTCTGTATTTCCGCGCGCCTTTCCTTGGATTCCTTCTCCAGCTCATTCTTAGTCTTTATGGACTCTTCCTTCGCCTCAAGAAGCATCTCCTTCTTACGCGTTTCAGCCGTCTTAAGAGCTTCGTCTATTATCTCTCTGGCCTTGACCTCCGCGCTTCCGACTTTCTTGTCGCCCACTTTTCTGTGGTATGCGGCGGCTGCGAACCAGGTAATAACGGCAGCTACAACAAGTGTAATACAAGCTGTTATAACATAAGGCAAAAATTGTGGCACAGGAGCACCTCCTTATTTAGTTTTCATTGTACAAACTACAACACATTAATATTATACTTTTTCGTCAAAAGTGTCAAGACAAAATAATCCTGTATTCTTATTTTCGTATAATATTACTTATTGCGTTATGGGAAAATCCCCTGCGCGCAAGGAACCCGTATATCCTGCGCTTTGTATCGGGATCCGTCGAGGAAAGCGTTTCCGGAGTATGCCCCTTTTTGGCAAGCGCCTTTATTATCTGCCCCTCCTCGTCAAAATCCATCTCCTCCATAACGTCGGAAATAACATCTCTGCGAACTCCTTTGGCGCACAGCGCAGCCTCTATTGCCCTCCTGCTTTTGTTCCTGCCGTCACGCATAATTTCGGCGTAAATCCTTGCGTAGCGCGAATCGTCTATATACCCGTATTCTTTAAGAGTCTCTATGGCTCTGTCCGCGACAGCGCCGACATAACCCGATCCG
Source organism: uncultured Butyrivibrio sp. (assembly GCA_910577605.1). Taxonomy (GTDB): domain Bacteria; phylum Bacillota; class Clostridia; order Lachnospirales; family Lachnospiraceae; genus Eshraghiella. The sequence goes on along the minus strand of CAJTON010000009.1, from coordinate 68,674 downwards.
CGCAGCTTTTCCCGTATATCCTTCTCGGTACGATCGGTATCTCCGATAAGATACAGTATCCGTTCCTTCACCCGGCGTTCCAGGATCCCGATTATCTCGGCGTATATGTCTTCGGACAGTTCCGTGCCGGACTTTATTCCGAATTTCTTAAGCTCTGACAGATACAGAGGAAACGCATATTCGTAATCTATGTATATCCGCCGTCTGTTTTTATCGAACGAAGCTATGTCGGTTATCAGCATCTTACTCCTCCGCGGATCTATCTTCATTGTCCGCAGAGCCGTCAATTCCGTAATGCGCCCTTACCTTTGCTTCCATCTCGCTCATAATATCCGGATTCTCGGAAAGGAATATTTTGGCGTTCTCCCTGCCCTGACCTATCTTGTCCCCGTTGTACGAGAACCACGCGCCGCTTTTGACCGCTACATTGCAGCCTACGGCAAGATCAAGTATATCGCCCTCTCTTGATATTCCCCTGCCGAACATGATGTCAAACTCGGCCTCCTTGAAGGGCGGCGCGATCTTATTCTTTACCACCTTTACTCTAGTCCTGTTTCCTATCATCTCTCCGTTGACCTTAAGAGTCTCTATTCTCCTTACGTCCATACGGATGGAGGAATAGAACTTGAGCGCGCGTCCGCCCGTGGTGGTCTCGGGATTGCCGAACATGACCCCGACCTTCTCGCGCAGCTGATTGATAAATATAACTATACAGTTTGTCCTGCTTATGACAGCGGTGAGCTTGCGCAGCGCCTGCGACATGAGCCTCGCCTGAAGTCCGACATGGGAATCTCCCATGTCTCCATCTATCTCAGCCTTAGGCACGAGCGCCGCGACGGAATCCACGATAATAATGTCCACCGCTCCCGATCTCACAAGCGTCTCGGTTATCTCAAGCGCCTGCTCTCCGTTATCCGGCTGAGAAATATAAAGCTCGTCTATATTAACACCGATATTCTTGGCATACGCCGGATCGAGCGCATGCTCGGCGTCGATAAAGCCGGCGATTCCTCCCATCTTCTGCACCTCGGCTACCATATGAAGCGCCACTGTGGTCTTACCGCTGGATTCTGGACCGTATATCTCAACTATTCTGCCCTTTGGTACCCCTCCGAGCCCGAGCGCTATGTCAAGGCTTAAGGAGCCGGTGGGAATAGTCTCTACGTTCATGGCTGCCGCCGGATCGCCCAGCTTCATCACCGCTCCTTTTCCGAAATTTTTCTCTATGCTCGACAGAGCGGCGTCAAGCGCCCTTAACTTATCTTCTTTAGCCATAATCTATTCTCCTTCTCAATGTGAACAAATGTTCGTTTTCTAGGAATAATATATAATATTTTCAAGGTTCTGTCAACAGGTTTTTCCAAAAAATACCGAATATATGTTCAAAAATCTGTACGGGAAATTAATAGCGCGCTGCCAAACGCATAAATAAGAATGCCAAGACCGCGTTTCGCCGCGGAGGACCGAATTTGAAAAAACAGACAAAGGCTTTGCCGGAAATACCCTGTCATGATTTATTGTAGCATGAACAGACCGTAAATGAAATACGGTCAGATATTAAATTTTTATAAATCGCTCTGTAACCCAAAATAATAAAAAACTCAGAAGTCCGTAAATGAACTTCTGAGTCCTGTCAGTAGCCAATAGGGGAATCGAACCCCTGTTTCCGCCGTGAGAGGGCGGCGTCTTAACCGCTTGACCAATTGGCCGTCTGTGTCGTACTTGCTTATAATATATCATAATTCTGAAAAAAGCAAGTACTTTTTTTATTTTTTTGAAAAAATTTTATGCGTCCGCTCCTGCCTCTTTACACACGCCGAAAACCTCATCGCAAAGCCTTACATATTCCTGCCACTGAGGTGTGTCCGCAAACTCTCTTGTGCATTCCGCGATACTGCGGTAATACCATCCCTGAAGCGAAGCGTCCTTCATATTAAAGCTCTGCCACATGGAAACTCCGACGCTGCGGAAGCGCTCGGCGCTTATGCGCATATTAGAAAGCTTGTCCGCCAAAGCAATAAGCTTGACCTCAAATGAAGCGCATTTAAGATGGTCGATCGTCTCCTGCTTGCGCAGTACCCATGTAGAAGACGCTGATTCGCCGCGGCGTTTGTTTTCGCTTTCATCCAGCACAAGTCCGGCGACGCGCTCTCCGAAACGTTTCTCTATATCGTCCGCGGTATACTCGGTGTCCTCAACGACGTCATGCAGAAGCGCCGCGATGATAACGTCCTCGTCGTCTGTCATTTCGGCGGCGATCTGTGCCGTTTCGACAGGATGGGTAATATAAGGAATATCCGTTCCCTTTCTTAACGCTCCGGCGTGCGCGGTCTTCGCAAAAGAAAGTGCGTCGTCATATCGTCGTGTCATATCGTTCCCTCTCTTTTATCAAGCCCATATCAGTAACTTAGCGCTTTAAGATATTCCTCGACCAGCGCTTCACCGTCATCCGACAAACTGTACGCGTAAACGAGCGTATTCTCCAGCTGTATCACCACGCTGTACACCGTCGTACTTTTTATGACGCATTTTTTATATTCAGTATCGGTCTTGTCCGTACTGACATTCTCTCCGGTGACTTTGGTTACAAGCTGGCTTATAAGATATTCGTTGGCGGCATAGCATTTTTCCACATTATCGAACACATAGAACTGCGAGCTGAGCTTTTCGCCCGTTCCGTTGCAGGAGGTGGAGGCTTCGCCTTTCTTTATCTCTACCGTAAGCCCGTTCGCCTCCGACACTTCCTTATATGTTTCAACCGAGATCGGATTGCGTATTTTTTTTGCGCCGCAGCCCGTAACCGTGAATAAAACAAATAATACGGCGGCTGTCATAATAAACTTTTTCATTTGCTTCTCCTTTTCATTGCCCTGAGTATCTGCTTGCGTTCACCGTCTATCCTGTACGATTCAAGCATTTTCTGGATCGACTTGTTAAAGGTCCAGTCGTTAAGCTCTGCGCGTCTTAGAAATTCCGTTACCTTATCGGGAAATTTGGCGCAGGCGGTGGCAAGCCCCCACGCGACGCCCATTTTTGCGTAATAGCCCTCGTGCCGTATCCCGCCGTAAAACTCAAGCACCCTGTCGATGTACTCTTCTTTTAAATAATAATCCATAAACATGACGCTTGCAAACCTTATTTCAAATTCTTTGTCCGATTTTATGTACGGGAGCAAGAATTGCCAGCCTTTCTCAAGATTCCTGGCAAATATTTTCAGCGTGGCGCAGAAGGTGTCGCAGACCGACCAGTTGTCGATCTCGGGGACAAAATCCTTTACAAGCCCTAAGACGCAGTCCATGTCCGCCTTGATGTAGCCTATGACAAAACCTTTAAGCGTTTTTTCTTCAAAGCACAGATCCCCTGAACAAGCGTTATCAAGATACCCGCGCCAGTCGTCTTTAGCTATGCGCTTCGCGAGATCCCTGAGCTTAGGTATCCTCACTCCCAGCATACTGCTTTCCCCCGGTATCAGAGCCGACGAAAATTCGCCGTAACCTTTTTCAGCCATCCGCTCAAGCTCCGTGAGAATATATTCCTTTGTGTATTCCATATTCGTCTCCTCTACATAAAATCAAAAAACGAAAGCTGGTTGCTCTTCGGAAGACCGCCGAGTATTCCGAGGTCGCCCATAAGTCCCGCGTTTGTGTTTGAGATCTTTGAGCGGTTTACAAGGTCCTCCACCGAAAGAAACGGTCCGTTCTTGGCGGCCTCGTATATTCCGTCCGCCGCCACCTCTCCAAGCCCGTCGATGGATTTAAACGGCGGAAGAAGCTTTCCGTCAACTATCTGGAAGTTCCTTGAATGGGACTTGTACAGATCAATGGGCAGAAACTCAAAGCCTCTCGCGTACATCTCCTGCACTATCCTCATATCCTTGAGCTGTCCCTCTTCTTTATTGGAAAGCTTGTCCCTGCGCCTGTATTCGGCTATATAATAATCAAGTCTTTCTCGCCCGAAGCACATCAGCTCGTATGAAAAATCGTCCGCCCTTATGCTGTAATAAGCCGCGTAATATTCAAGAGGATAAAAAACCTTACAGTAGGCGATGCGCCACGCCATCATAACGTAGGCGGCGGCGTGAGCCTTGGGGAACATATATTTTATCTTTTTGCAGGACCATATGTACCAGTCCGGAACTCCCGCCTGAGTCATTATCTCCTCCCATTCGGGCTTGAGTCCCTTGCCCTTTCTCACGGATTCCATTATCGTGAACGCTTTTCCGGCTTCGATACCCATTCCGATAAGGTACACCATTATGTCGTCCCTCGTGCATATAGCTGTGGAAATAGTCGCCTTGCCCTCCTCTATAAGCGTCTGCGCGTTTCCGAGCCATACGTCCGTACCGTGGGAAAGCCCCGCGATCCTTACAAGGTCGGAAAAATGCTGCGGCTTCGTGTCAATAAGCATCTGCATGGCAAAATCGGTCCCGAATTCGGGTATGCCAAGACAGCCCAGCTTAGTGCCGCCTATATCCTCCGGCGTTATTTTAAGCGCCTGCGTTCCCTGAAAAAGAGACATCACCTCCGGACTGTCAAGAGGGATGGACTTCGGGTCCTTCTGCGTTAAGTCCTGAAGCATCCTTATCATCGTAGGATCGTCGTGCCCCAGTATGTCAAGCTTAAGAAGGTTGTGGTCTATGCTGTGGTAATCGAAATGCGTCGTCACGATATTGCTCGACATATCGTTCGCCGGATGCTGTATCGGGGTAAATGAATGTATTTCCTCTCCGTAGGGAAGAACGATGATTCCGCCCGGATGCTGTCCGGTCGAGCGTTTTACGCCCACGCCTCCCGCAACTATGCGGTTTATCTCGCAGTCGCGCTTGTGCTGGTTCTTTTCCTCGTAATATTTTTTCACATAGCCGTACATGGTCTTGTCGGCAAGCGTGCCGACCGTGCCTGCCTTGTAGGTCTGTCCCTCGCCGAAAATGACCTCGACGTAAGCGTGCGCCTTCGCCTGATATTCTCCGGAAAAATTAAGGTCTATATCAGGCTCTTTGTCGCCGTTGAAGCCCAGGAAGGTCTCAAACGGAATGTCAAAGCCGTCCTTGTCAAGCCTGTGACCGCAGACAGGACACAGCTTGTCCGGCATATCGCAGCCCGCGCCTCCCGCGAAAGTCTTTACCTCATCGCTGTCAAAATCGCAGTAATGACATTCCGGGCAAAGATAATGCGGGCTTAACGGGTTGACCTCGGTGATTCCCGACATAGTTGCCACAAAGGACGAGCCGACCGAGCCTCTCGATCCCACGAGATAGCCGTCCTCGTTCGATTTCCACACAAGCTTCTGCGCTATTATGTACATAACGGAATATCCGTTTGAAATTATCGAGTTAAGCTCCCTCTCAAGACGGTTCACTACGATCTCCGGAAGCTCCGGCCCGTAAAGCTTATGGGCGTTGTTATAGCATATCTCCCTGAGCGTCTCGTCTGAATGCGGAATGACCGGAGGGCATTTGTCGGGGCGCACGGGCTCGATTCTGTCTATCATATCGTTGATCCTGCGCGTATTCGTGACCACGACCTCATAAGCCTTGTCCTCGCCGAGATACTGAAATTCCGCGAGCATCTCCTCCGTCGTGCGCAGATAGAGAGGCGCCTGATTGTCGGCATCTCCGAAGCCCTGTCCCTTCATTATTATACGTCTGTATATCTCGTCCTCAGGATTAAGAAAATGCACGTCGCAGGTCGCCACGACAGGCTTGCCAAACTCCTCCCCAAGCTCCACTATCCTTTTGTTCAGCCTTATAAGGTCATCGTCAGACTGCACCTGAACAAGCTTAGGGTCCGCTATCATAAACCGGTTATTACCCAAGGGCTGGATCTCCAGATAATCGTAAAAATCAACGATACCTGCTATCTCCTCGTGCGAAACGCCTCTTAGAACCGCCTGAAAAAGCTCGCCCGCTTCGCACGCCGAGCCGAGGATAAGCCCCTCCCTGTGCTTTAAAAGCTCGCTCTTGGGGATCCTCGGTCTTTTATTAAAATATGTCAGATGCGACATAGAAACAAGTCTGTAAAGATTTACCCTTCCCTCCTCCGTAGCGGCAAGGATGATCGCGTGATATGTCTTAGCCTTGAGGATCGCGTTAGTGTTAAATTCTTTTATCTCGTTGATGCCGTCAAGGTCGTTTATTCCCCGCGCCGTAAGCTTCTTAACAAGCGCGAGAAAAATATCGGCGCAAGCCTGCGCGTCGTCGACGGCGCGGTGATGCGTAAAAGACGGAACCCCCAGCACCTTTGCCACATGGTCGAGCGTGAACCTTCCAAGAGACGGCAGAAGCGCCCTTGAAAGCGCGACCGTGTCCGCCACGGTACAGTTAAATTCCCGTCCGAGAAGCGTTTTCGCCTTTTCTTTTATAAAGCCCACGTCAAAGCCGGCGTTGTGCGCCACCATGACCGCTCCGCCGCAGAATTCCAGAAATTCCGGCAGCACCTTCTCTATCGTTTCGGCGTTTTCGACCATGGCGTCGGTGATTCCCGTCAGCTGTTCGATATTGAAGGGAATGGGGGTCTGCGGGTTGACAAACGCAGAGAATCTGTCCGTTATCTTCCCGCCCGTTATCTTGACCGCTCCGATTTCTATTATCCTGTCGTTTACCGGAGAAAGCCCCGTAGTCTCTAAGTCAAAGACGACATATGTACTGTCGAAATCCTGCCCCGCCGGATTCTCGATTATGCGGCCGAGATCGTCCACAAGATATGCCTCTACTCCGTAGATTATCTTGAAATCCTTATTGTCAAGCTTGGTGTGGAAGGCGTCGGTAAAGCCCTGTACAACGCCGTGGTCGGTTATCGCGAGCGCCGGATGCCCCCATTCGCTCGCCTGCTTTATGATGGCGCCCGCGTCCGAAACACCGTCAAGCTCGCTCATCTTCGTGTGACAGTGAAGCTCCACGCGTTTTTCCATCGCTATATCGGTCCTTTTTACCCTGAAATCCCCGCACTTCATTATTCCGGTCAGCGAGCCGACGTTAAGCTCGCCCGAAAAAGAGTCGATGTTGGTAACGCCCTTTATTTTAAGGAAAACTCCCTTTTTAATGCTGCCCTCAAGCTCCTCGACATCGTCCGGCTCAAGAAAAAGCTTTACGGTGATAGAATCCGTGAAGTCCGTCACGTCAAAAATAAGCAGGAATTTGCCGCTTTTGAGCTGACGCTTGTCAACGGACATGACCTGCCCGCGAAACGTTATAACTCCCATCTCGCCCGTCACGGTCTCAAGCTTTATCGGCTCGTCCTCAAAATCCCTGCCGTAGATAACGTCGGGATTGTCCGAGCGTTTCAATGGACGTTTTCTCCTGTTGTCGTTCTGATAAAGCCCGCTCTGTCTGCGGGACTCCTTAGGCGCAGAGGCAGATGTCCTGCGCGGTGACGAAGTATCTTTATGCTGCATAACCGCCGCGGATCCAGGGGTTTCCTGCGGCTTATGCGGTTTTTGGGACACGTCAGCATTTATATTGCCGTCTCCGTTTCGCAGCGCGCTCCTCTCTGAGATCTCCCGTATCATCTGATCCATTTTATATTCGGCTTCTTTTTTGTGCCTGCTCTCCTTAGGCAAGGTATAAATTATCTCAATACCCGCCTCGAATCCGAAACGGTTTTCCATTATGTCTTGAAGCATGTCCGCGATTTCCTGCGCATACTGTCTTGAAATAAAAGTGTCCTGCACATTCATATGGATATTATATCCGTCTTCCGTTTCTATTTGTGCGTCCCTGAAAATCTGGCATTTTATCATATTCTGCCGCTCAAGTTCAAATAAAATACTCTCGCCGTATTCTTCAAGTATGCTCTGGGGAGTATAAAGCCTTGAAAGGTCAAAACGTTCGCATATCTTTACTTCCATAGCAAAAAAAGGCCGTATCTGACGCTTTATTTCGTTCTCTGCATATACAATCACGCTGCGCCCGACAAGCCTTTTGAATCTTATATATATTTTGACCGATGTTTTTGCCGAATTCATCGTCATATGGGTGACAACAGAATCGGCAAAAATACCGCTTACGTCGTTTTTAAGCTCAAGGGTGGGAAAAACCTCGAAAAAACCTTTTTCTTCCATTCTGAATCATTCCCTCCAATTATCCAGTTCCTCCTTAAGAACCGCAAGCATCTGATCTTCGGGTATTTTTCTGACGATCTCTCCTTTTTTGATAAGAAGACCTTCGCCGTCGCCTCCGGCAATTCCGATATCGGCCTCCTTCGCCTCTCCGGGACCGTTCACCGCGCAGCCCATGACAGCGACTTTAATATTGAGGTCGTAGCCGCGCACAAGCTCTTCCACCTCTCCCGCGAGCTTTATCAGATCTATGCGCGTCCTTCCGCAGGTCGGGCATGAAACGACGGTGATACCGCTTTTTCTCAGTCCCAGCGTTGAAAGAATAAGCTTTGCGGAGCGTATCTCCTCAACCGGATCGCCTGTAAGCGAAACGCGTATCGTGTCCCCTATTCCCTGTCCGAGTATAAGCCCTAATCCGACAGCCGACTTTATATTGCCGGAATATACGGTTCCCGATTCCGTTATCCCTACATGAAGAGGATACGCGCACTTTTGCGCGATCAGTTTGTGGGCTTCTACACACATCATAACGTCCGATGATTTTATGCTGACAACGAGATTATCGTAACCAAACTCCTCTATGATACGCACCTTGTCAAGCGCGCTTTCGACAAGCCCCTCTGCGGTAACGCCGCCGTATTTTGAGAGAAGCTCCTTTTCAAGGGAGCCGCTGTTTACGCCGACGCGTATCGGTATGCCTCTCTCCTTCGCGCAGTCCACGACAGCCTTTATTTTATCGCGCCCGCCGATATTGCCCGGGTTTATGCGTATCTTGTCGGCTCCGTTTTCCATAGCCGCCAAAGCCATTTTATAGTCGAAATGTATATCCGCTACCAAAGGTATGTGAATATGTTTTTTTATCACCGAAAAAGCCTTTGCCGCCTCCGCGTTCGGGACTGTGGAGCGCACTATCTCGCAGCCCGCCGCCTCAAGCGCAAGTATCTGACGTATCGTCGCGTCCGCGTCCTCGGTCCGCGTGTTTGTCATTGACTGGATCAGTACGGGATTGCCTCCGCCGATCACACGGTCCCCTATGCGGACAGTCTTCGTATGCTCTCTGAACATTGCTTCCTCCGTTAAAACAGCTTTCTTATATCGTTAAACAGCACGACCACCATAAGGATCATCAAAAGAACGATGCCCACAAAGTGGACCATGCCTTCTTTTTCTCTGGGAACGGGCTTTTTCCTTATCGCTTCAAGTATCAGGAACATGAGCCGTCCGCCGTCAAGAGCCGGGATCGGCAGCAGATTCATAACTCCTAAGTTGGCGCTTATCATGGTTCCCCAGTTGGCAAGGTTGATAAATACCCAGAGAAAACCGTCGCTGCTGCTTTCCTCTACTACGTTTCCTATAGCGCTCACTATGCCTACCGGACCGGACACGTCGTTTACCGAGGCCTTCCCCGTGAAAAGAAGCTTGAAGCTCTTGAACACCGCCTTCATCCAGTAACCCGTATATTTGGCGGAATAGCTTACTGTCTTAGCCGGGCTGCATTTCTGGTACGCGTTGGCCATTGACATTCCGATGTCATAATATTCCTGATGTACCTTTTCAGGCTCAAATTTAAAGTCAAGCACCTCGCCGTCCCTTTTGACGGTGACCTTTATTTCGCCTCCGGTATGATTTACAAGAAAATCCGTTATATCGTCCGAGGATCTCACTTCCTTGCCGTCCATGCTGAGTATAAGGTCGCCCGCTTTAAGCCCCGCCTTCTCCGCCGGAGTATCGGCGTTTACAGAATTTAACGACGGCTCCTCGGCATTTATCGTAACGCCCATAAGGTATCTGTCCCTGCTCACATATTCGGGAATCAGCTGCGTCGTGTATTTCTGTCCGTCCCTCTCATATGTGATATTCATCACAGTACCTGGGTTCTCCATCAGATACAGACTGTAATCTCCGTAGAAATTGACGTTTTGTTTATTTACCTTAACAATATGGTCTCCCGGCAAAAGTCCCGCGTCCTCCGCCGGAGAGCCTTCGGCAACGCTGTGAATAACGCACGCGTCATAGCCTATCGTGCCTATTATCGACACCGACAGAACAAAAGCAAGCAGGAAATTCGCTATCGGACCTGCCGCTATTATCGCGATCCTTTTCCATACGGAAACCGAATTGAAAGAACCTTCTTTGGTTTCATCGCTGTCCTCCCCAAGCATCTGGCAGCTTCCTCCGAACGGAAAAAGCTTGATGCTGTACATAGTTCCCTTACGCTTGAATTTGAGAAGTCTCGGACCGAAGCCCAGCGAAAATTCCACCACGGCCACGCCGCTCGCCTTCGCCACTATAAAATGCCCTAATTCATGAATTATAATTATGACGCTTAAAACAAGAAAAGCCAAAAGATATTTCATATTTCTACCTCAGCAGTTCGTAAACCGCTTTCTCCGTTTCCAATACTTGCTCCACATCGGGGTTATCTATATATTGTATGCTCGACATCGCCCGCTCAATCATATCCGTTATTCCGAGAAAGCCCGTACCGCCCTCCAGAAAACGCGCTACCGCGTATTCGTTCGCCGCGTTGAACACCGTAGGCATATTTCCGCCTTTTTTGCCGGCGTCGTACGCGAGCGAAAGCCCTTTAAAATTCTCTGCATCCGGTGCTTCAAACGTGATTCCCGCCAGCTTCGCGAAATCAAGACGCTCCGTATTCATAAAGCGCCTTTCGGGATAATAGAGCGCGTACTGTATCGGAAGTCTCATATCCGGACATCCGAGCTGCGCTATTACGCTGCCGTCAACAAACTGCACCATAGAGTGAATTACGCTCTGCGGCTGGACCACCACGCAGACGTCGTCCATCTCCACTCCAAAAAGCCATTTTGCCTCCATTACTTCAAGTCCCTTATTGACCATTGTCGCCGAATCTATCGTTATCTTACGGCCCATGGACCAGTTGGGATGCTTCAGAGCGTCCTCTACTCTGACGTCCCGCATCTGCTCCCTTGTCCTGCCCCTGAACGGTCCGCCCGACGCGGTGAGCAGTATCTTCTCTATACTATGAGGATCTTCGCCGTTTAAGGACTGAAAAATAGCGCTGTGTTCGCTGTCCACCGGAAGTATCCTCACATTATGCTTCTTTGCAAGAGGCATTATTATATGTCCGGCGGTCACAAGGGTCTCTTTGTTGGCAAGGGCTATGTCGTGCCCCGTCTTTATCGCTTCTATAGTCGGTATTATCCCGAGCATTCCCACGATCGCCGTAACAACGATCTGGGCTTCGGGAACAACGGCGGCTCGCACAAGCCCCTCCATTCCAAAACATATTTCATATTCAAGATCGGAGGTAAGAAGCTTAAGCTCCGCGGCGGAGCTTTCCTTTGCAACACAAACAAGCTTTGGCTTAAACTCTCTTATCTGTTTCGCCAAAGCGTTTATATTGCGGCCGGCGGCGAGCGCGACGACTTCAATGTCATTATTATTTCTAACTACATCCAAGGTCTGGGTCCCGATCGAGCCCGTAGAGCCTAAAACGGATATTTTTTTCATAAAAAATCACCAAATTACTGTATGACATGCATGAGCAGACCGCCCACGATATATACCACCGGAGCCACGAATATCATGCTGTCGAAACGGTCGAGTATCCCTCCGTGACCGGGAATAAGATTGCTGTAATCCTTTACGTCGTAATTACGTTTTATGCCGGAGGCCGCCAGGTCCCCGAATATTGAGATAAAGGCTCCCGCCGCGCTTGTGACCGTAAAAGGTATCTGAGCGTTTACATTAAGACATTTGCTCAGCACGATTCCGTAAATAAGTCCCATCAAAGTCGCGCCGACCACTCCGCCCACCGCGCCTTCAACGGATTTCTTCGGGCTTAAATGCGGAACAAGCTTATGTTTGCCGAGAGTAACGCCCGTAAAATACGCGAAGGTATCCGCAAGCCATGAGCATACAAAAAGCAGAATAAAAAGATATATCCCGTAATCGGGAAGCATTCTTATTTTGTACAGATACGACAGAGGCACCGCCACATAAAAAATTCCAAGCAGCGCAAAAGCCGCCTGATTCGCCTTTTTAGTCTTGAATGAGCAGACATACGCGAACATTATAAGCACCGCGCTGCCAACGCAGTAATACTGCATATATTCCATCAGATCAAACCAGAGCAGCGCGTAATACGCGGCCGCAAGAAGATACCCTGTTATTCCCAGCGCGCTTTTATGGATGTCCACAACCCTGTATAATTCAAACATTCCCAGACATGTGATCGCCAGCGAAAGGATGAACATCGTGATCCTGCCTCCGGCAACCGCACCCGCAAGAATAAAAAACAGCACCGCGCCGCTTATTATCCTGGTACGCATATTATTCCTCCTCCGCTCCGCCGAAACGTCTGTCTCTCTTATTATATCTCTCAACGGCTTCGATTAAACGGTTTTTATTAAAATCAGGCCAGAGTATCTCGGGGAAATCAAATTCCGAATATGCGCTCTGCCACATAAGGAAATTGGATATCCTTTTTTCTCCGCTGGTCCTGATTATCAGATCGGGATCGGGAACTCCCGCCGTGTCAAGATAGCCTTCAAACATCTTTTCGTCAATTGAAGCGGGATCAAGTCCCTTTTCCCTGACATCTGCGGCAAGCTTCCTTGCGGCGCGCACTATCTCGTCCCTTCCGCCGTAATTGAGCGCAACCTGAAAAACAAGTCCCGTATTGTCCGCGGAGGCTCTTTCAAGTTCCTCAATACTTTTTATGATATCATCGTCAAGACGCTCTTTCTTCCCGAGTATCCTGACCTTCATATTATTTTTGTTGGCTCTTTTGATGCAGTCTTTGAGATAATTGCGCAGAATTTTCATAAGGCCGTCAACTTCTTTGGCAGACCGTTTCCAGTTCTCCGTGGAAAAAACATAGACAGTGAGATATTTTATGCCTATTTCATCCGCGTCGTCGCATATCTGCTCCAAAACCCTGCTGCCCTGAAGATGCCCGAAATTGCGGGGCATATGCTTTTTTTTCGCCCAACGTCCGTTGCCATCAAGAATAATACCGACATGCTCCGGAACGTCAAGACCAAGCTTTTCATTATATATATTCATATAACAACACGCATCCGGGTATAGCGGGCGCTATACCGTCATTATTTCCTTCGTCTTATTATCGACAATACTGTCGATCTCCGCGATAAATTTATCGGTAATCTTCTGGATCTCGCTTTCAAGATCCTTTACCTCGTCCTCCGACATATCGTTAGCCTTGCTGTTTTTCTTGATCGTGTCGTTGGCGTCGCGCCTTATATTGCGCACTGCGACTTTGGAATTCTCACCCTTTTTCTTGATATCCTTAACCATTTCCTTACGTCTGTCCTCTGTAAGCTCCGGAAATACAAGACGTATGGTCTTGCCGTCGTTGGTGGGGGTGAGTCCGAGATCGGAGGTAAGTATCGCCTTCTCAATATCCTTTACAAGCGATGCTTCCCACGGCTGAATAAGTATCATTCTTGCCTCGGGAACGGATATGTTCGCCACCTGCTGAAGCGGAGTAGGGCTTCCGTAATAATCGACCGCAAGCTTATCAAGTATGTGGGGGTTCGCCCTTCCCGCCCTTATAGTCATAAAATCAGCCGACAGAGCGTCGCATGTCTTGCTCATTTTTTCCTCAAAAATCTTAATCTCTTCGTTCATATTATGCCTCCGTTGCATTCCCGCGATACGCAAACGCGTCCAGTCGGGATCTAAGTTATTTATACGGTAACAACCGTACCTATATCTCCGTTATATGCGTTTATTATGCTGTCGTTTCCGTCAAGCCCGAACACCACGAGCGGCATTCTGTTTTCCATACACATAACCGAAGCGGTCATATCCATAACAGCGAGTTTCTTATCGACCACCTCTTCAATGCTTATGCTGTCGTACCTGACCGCCTCAGGGTTCAGCTTGGGGTCGCTGTCGTATATTCCGTCGCTTGTTTTAAGCAGATAGATTGCATCCGCGTCCATTTCAACCGCGTAAAGCACGATTCCCGTATCCGTGGAAAAATAAGGATGCCCTGTTCCTCCGGCAAAAAATACCACGCAGCCTCTTTTGAAATATTTATTCGCCCTGTCTTTTGAGAAAAGCTTCGTCATATTCCCGCATTCAAACGGCGTAAGTATTTCCGTATCAAGCCCGACGCTCCTTAATATCTCGGACACATAAATGCAGTTCATCACCGTGGCGAGCATTCCTATCTGATCGGCCTTGGGACGGTCCATATTGCCGCTCGTACGGCCTCTCCAGAAATTGCCACCGCCCGTAACTATTCCGATCTCCGCGCCGCGGTCGTGTATCTC
>CAJTON010000009.1:51784-54321 GCA_910577605.1 uncultured Butyrivibrio sp. | reverse complement strand
GATCAAGCACCGTCGCCTCGTCAAAGCCCGTATGCCGCTCTCCTGACAAAGCTTCGCCGCTTAACTTGATAAATATTCTTTTTTCTTTCATTTTTATTGTCTCCGTTACATTTCGCCGAAAAATTTCTTGGGACTGTTGTCAGAATAGCACTGTGAGCAGTAACCTTCAATTACAGCTCCGTTGTTTATCTGAACAAGCTTTGACTTGATATTTCCCATTACGATAGCCGTAGTGTCCACGATAACAGGTCCCTGAACGTCTATATCTCCCTTAATGGCTCCCGCGATGACAGCAGAGGTCGCCACAAGATTTCCTATAATAACGGAGCCGCTTCCTATCTTGGCAGGACCGTTGCAGGTAATATCTCCCGTGATCTCAGCCTTATCTGAAAAGAAATCCGCCGACGCGGAATTACCCTTTATAACTCCGCTTACAACAAGTTTTCCCTTGCAGTTTACATTTCCCTCGACCTTTCCGAGAAGCTCGATAGAGCCTGCGGAATTGATATCGCCCTTGATTGAAAGTCCCGGAGTGATTATAGCTGTCTCGTCGCTTGCCGCGTCCTTGGCAGGCTCCTCCGGCTCTTCTTTTGCGGGAGACTCCTTTGCCGGACTTTCTTTATCCTTACGCGCGGTCCTTACAGGATCCTTTTCCTCCTTAACGGAAGGTTTTGCGTCTTCCTTGATCTCCGGCTCCGCCTCCTGCGCAAAAACTCTTGAAAGAGACGCCTCAAGATCGGCATCCGTTACATCGGTCTCTTCCTCGGCAAGCGTATTTACCATAGCATCGTCCTCAGGAAGCTTATCTTCAGCTTTTCCCGCTCCGGCGATTTTAGCGGCGTCATCGGAAAGCTCGTTCACCGCCTGCGACAAATCCTCTTTAAAATCCTTAAAAAATCCCATTTTATCAATTCCTCCTGTTATTTTACATTATGATGGACAGGCGTTGTATCGTACGCAATCGGTAATATTAACGCATCAATAGCCTGTAAGCTTTCTATAATTCTCGGAATAGCTTCGTATGTACTCAGCTTGTTTACGGAATCATGCATGAGCACAACCGAAACGTCCTGCCTTTCAATGCCGCTCATGACATTGCCGTACACCTGGTCCGCGGTCAGCCCTTCGGAGCCGTCTCCGGACGATACGTTCCAGTCATAGTATACCAGATTGTTTTTTTCAAGGTAAGCTATGTACTCGGATATCGGAAGCACCGCCTTGGAGTTGCTTGAGCCTCCCGGAAAACGGAATATGTTCGTATCCAATCCGGTAACTTCATATATATACTGCCTAAGAGTTGTTATCTCCTCGCCGAAGGTGTCAAGATTGCGGTAGACATGCTCGTATTCATGCGTATATGTATGCATGGCAAGAGTATGCCCTCCCTCGACCATTCTTTTAAGCTGATCTTCGTATCCGGTGTGCCCGTTGATAAAAAATGTCGCCTTTACTCCCGCCGCGTCAAGCGCGTCCAGAAGATTTCCGGTATTGCCGCAAGGTCCGTCGTCAAACGTAAGGTATACCACCTTTCGTCCTTCGGCAAGCGCCTTCTCGACTATCTGCTTCTGTCCTGTGGGAGAGAGGTCTTTTGTCTCCGCCTCCGTAGTCTGCGGCTCGTCTTTTGAAGTAGTCTCCTCCGGCTTGGTCTGTTCCTTATAGGAACCGTCGTCGGGTTTCGTCGGGTTATCCGCTTTGTTCGGCGTTCCCGTATTGTCCGATATTCCGGGAGTCTCCTCCTGTGAAACGTTGTTTCCTTTATTATCGGACACTTTATCTTTATTATCAAACGCTGCCTGAAGATTCCTTATCTCCTTATGCATACTGTTCATTTTGCAGAACAGGATAACGCACAAGACCGTGGGCAGGATAATAATGGAAATAATAATAAATATTATGATGCGCTTATAAAGCTTGACCCTCTTACGCCGCCGCGCCAGTTCCTTTGTTTCTTCACCGCTCATAAACCCTATCCTTATTTGTAATGTTGGTCCGCATTGAAGTTTATGCGGAGTTTCCCTAAGAATTGTACCACACATTGCACGAGATTAAAAGAAAATAATTCATTTTTTCTTTTTTTTATATTTTTTTAAGAATTATTTCATATTTTTTCTATTGTAATTTCTGACTGAGTTGATAAAATATGATAGATATGTATATTTTTATCCAACAGACGAATCAGCGACAAAAGGAGAATCCCTAATGCTTCAATTAAAAAACATAACCAAAAATTATGTCGCAGGCGATACCGAGGTGCGTGCTTTAAAGGGCGTTACCATCGAATTCCGCGAAAGCGAGTTTGTGTCCATACTCGGTCCGTCGGGCTGCGGCAAAACCACTATGCTTAATATAATCGGCGGTCTTGACCGTTACACCGACGGCGATCTCGTCATCGGAGGGCGCTCCACCAAGGAATTCAAGGATAAGGACTGGGACGCCTACCGCAACCACAAGATCGGCTTTGTTTTTCAGAATTACAATCTGATCCCGCATCAGACGGTGTTAGCCAATGTCGAGCTTGCCCTCACTCTCTCCGGCGT
>CAJTON010000009.1:11679-51766 GCA_910577605.1 uncultured Butyrivibrio sp. | reverse complement strand
GAGGAAGCGCGCGTCCGAGGCTCTGGAAAAGGTCGGTCTCGGCGACCAGCTCCATAAAAAGCCGAACCAGATGTCCGGCGGTCAGATGCAGCGCGTCGCTATAGCAAGGGCGCTCGTGAACAATCCCGACATCATCCTTGCAGACGAACCGACAGGCGCTCTCGACTCTGAAACAAGCGTGCAGATCATGGATATTCTCAAGGAGATTTCCGCCGAAAAGCTTATAATCATGGTAACTCATAACGGCGATCTCGCGGAAAAATACTCCTCCCGTATCGTCAGGCTTCTCGACGGCAAAATAACGGGCGACAGCGATCCTTTCAGCTCTTTGGCGGATTCGCAGGATTCCGTTTCCGCCGCCCGCGTTAAAGAAGAAAGAAAAAAACACGGCAAGGTTTCCATGTCGTTTTTTACCGCGCTCTCTCTAAGCTTTAAGAACCTTCTCACCAAAAAGGGACGCACCTTCCTTACCTCCTTTGCCGGAAGCATCGGAATCATAGGAATAGCGCTTATCCTCTCTCTTTCACACGGTTTCCAGTCATACATCGACAGGGTCCAGGAGGATACGATCTCTACATATCCCATCACCATCGAGGACGAAATGATGGATATGACCAGCCTTATGGAAACGATGTTAGGCAAGATCGACAATAAGGTCGAGCACGAGCCGGGAAGGATCTACACGAATTCGATCCTCGGAGAAATGATCAACAGCATGATGTCCCAGGTAAAGACCAACAGCCTGGGCGAGCTCAAATCTTATTTTGAGAGCCCGGACTGCAATATACACGAGTTCACCACCGACATACAGTACGGCTATGACGTGGATCTCAATATATATTCCTCGGATACCTCCAAAAGCATCAAAAAGGTGAACCCTAGCACGCTTTTTGAAGATATATGGGGGATATCCGGCGACAGCGGATATTCGACCATGATGTCCAGTTACAGCAACTCCAATATGTGGGTCCAAATGATCGACAATCAGGAGCTTCTTGACTCGCAGTACAACGTTCTCGCCGGACGCTGGCCCAAGAATTACGACGAGGTAGTTCTTGTGACCAACGACAAGACGATAACCGACGTAACGCTTTACGCTCTCGGTCTGAGAGACGCTGCGGAGCTTGACAACATCCTCTCTCAGCTCGGCTCCGGCAATAAAATCGAAGCCGACGACACAAGCTACACCTACGAGGAGCTGATGAACCTCACTTTTAAGCTCGTTCTTTCAAGCGATTACTATGAGTATGACGAAGCCAACAAAAGATGGAACGACAAAAGCACCAATGAGGAATATGTCAAAAATCTTATCGCAAACGGTAAGGAAATAAAGATCGTAGGCATAATTGAAGCAAAGGAGGATGCGGTCGCCACCTCAATAACCGGCTCTATCGGATATACCAAGGCGCTCACCGACTATGTGCTTGACGCCACCCAGAAAGCCGAAGTGGTTAAGGCGCAGCTTGCCGATGAAAAGACCGACATTTTCACCGGACTTCCTTTTGCCGATAATTCGGAAGAAATAGAAAAGATAACGATCGACGACGTGTACGCATATATCGCTACTCTTCCCGAAGATCAGCAGCAGGCAATGCAGCTCTACCTTAAAATGATGACCGAGGAGCAGATCGTTGAGATGTTCAAGTCACAGCTTCAGACATCCTCCGCCTCGACCTTCAAGGACAATCTCATAAAACTCGGTTACGCCGATACCGATAAGCCTTCTTCTATCAATATATACGCGAAGGATTTCAACGCGAAGGACGAGATCACCTCTATAATCGAGGAATACAACCGCAAAGTCGCCGGCGAGGGACATGACAATCTTACGATAAGCTACACGGACTATATAGGACTTATGATGTCGTCGATAAGCACTATTATCAACACGATATCATATGTGCTGATCGCCTTCGTTTCGATCTCACTCGTTGTTTCGTCCATAATGATAGGAATCATCACCTACATTTCGGTGCTTGAGCGCACGAAGGAAATAGGTATCCTCCGAAGCATCGGCGCGTCAAAGCACGACGTTTCCAGAGTTTTCAACGCCGAAACAATGATAATCGGGCTTGTATCCGGTTCAATGGGAATACTTATCACGGTGCTTCTTGACATACCTATCAATATCGTGATAAAGAGCCTTACCAAAATACCGAATGTGGCTTCTCTGCCGTGGCAGGGCGCGCTTATACTTATAACCATAAGCGTACTGCTCACGCTTATCGCCGGACTTATACCCGCAAAGGTAGCGTCCAGAAAAGATCCCGTTATCGCGCTTAGAACGGAATAACCTGATACAAAAAGCCTGTGTCCGCAAGGACACAGGCTTTTTTTCACAATATCAAGGCTTCTTTACGGTAAACCATACCGCTGCTGATCTATGCTGCACATCTTATAAGAATCATGACCGGATGCCCGTCTTTATAAATTCGATCAGCTTCTCAACGTCGTCAAAATCGTCATAATCCCCGTTTATGCCTTCGCGGTGATATACCACCCCGTTTTTTTCGTTGCGCTCAAGGCAGTCCAAAAGCGCTTCTATACCGTAACGTTTTACAAACACAGTAAAAGCGTAAGGCTTTATTTTACCTAAAAGACCCTTCTTACATTCCTCATCACAGTCGGCGCAGCCCGCAATTCCTTTATCAATGGAGCATTTACGGTTCTCGCACCAGTCTTTATCGGGACATTCTCCCGAACCGCACCCGCCGCAGCGTTCGTTTTCCGAGCATAAGCAGCACGCCAGCCCGCATCTCGCAATACCAAGTTCCCGTTTCATATGTATACCTCCTGTAAAAAATTAACTTCCGGTCTAATCTTACACTAAATTGTTCTTCGCCTCATTCTTATGAATAAAATGGATCCCGATATGTCCGATTCCAAGTATAACCGAAACCGCTGTCATAATCAGATTCCCGGAGTAAACGCTAAGCAGCAGCGCGGCTATTACCGGAAGCGTTGCTCCGGCAACAGGAAACCCGGCAAATGAAGAATACATGTCCTTCATTGTTCTGGAGCCTTTAAAGTATCGGATCCAATAACATTCATAAAGGATCATCAGCACAAATGCCAACGCCCAAAAGATTATACGCCACTCGAAAAATATCCCCTCCGGAAGCTTCCTTATGCACGGATCAAAAGCCGGAAATATCAAAAGTGTGACCGTAGTACCTATTTCGCCGATTCTTTCTAACAGCGCCAGAACCTTGTTTTCATTAGCCGAAGCATTTTCATAGCCCTCCGGTTTTTTACCCGCAGCCCAAATAATGTTGGGAATAAAAAGCATAAGAAGAAATATAACGCCTGTGATACAAAAACCAAGTTTGTAAGGGTGCCTTGTCCCAAATGAAATGGCGCTTAGCTTCACGCTGCTGATTACATTTCCGTATTGCGTTTTCAAACGTCCCGCCATCAGATCCGGATTTTCAAGGTCCGTATGATAGCTTCCGTAGATACCCATGATTTTACCGCCGCACCGCGTATATGCGTCAATGAAATTCGAGACCATATAAGTTTCTCTTAGCGACGATATCCCATTATGTTCAGTATCCTCATTACGGTATTCTTGCCCCTGTCTGATACACTCCTTCGCAAGTTTATATTTTTCAGAATCTTCAAGGCCTTTGTCCTCTAAATATTTCAAATATCTTGCGCCTGTCGTGTCAAACTGATGACCGATGTCCGTACCATAAAACACCGTATCCGGACAGTATTCTTTGATCTCGAGAAAAAATTCCTTATAATATTCATTGCCGGACAATGTATCATGGATTTCTTCAAACCACTTATCAAGCTTTTCATCGGAATTTTCCCGCATCCAAACATTTATAAATTCCGCGCTGTAATACGGAAGTTCAACAAAAAGATTCCGGCATCCTTCTTCATAGCAATCCCTCCATAATTCAACCTCTATATCATAATATTCCTTATATCCGTGGGCTTCCCCATAAAGCATTATCGCTGTATTTTCATCAGGATATACATCGGTCCGGCGATCCAGTACCGTCAGGATAATGCCAGCAGCAAAAAATACTCCCAGCAGCGAAAACGCTATCGCCGTCTTGATTTTTTCATTCATACCATTTTAAAAGTCCTTTCCAATCATTATATCAGTTCACTTCTGCATGTAAAATAAATGATCTGATAAAATTTCTCAAGCTCTTGAAGAAAAAGGGCGGCGCGCTTATATTTGCCGTCGTCAAGGTTGACGAAAGGATCATCAAATATGAGAAACGGCTTTTCGCCGGAGTACATCGCGTCGGCAAGCGCCATTCTCATACATATTCCGATCAGATCCTTATATCCGGTACTGAGAAATCTTATATCCCTTTGCAGACCGTATTCATCCACCGTTAGCTTTACGTTCGCGTCTATGGCACAGCTTTTTGCCTCAGCGTTCTCAAGAATATTATAGTATTTTTCAAATCCGCGCGTTACCGGCTCCATATATCTCGCTGTAAAAGATGTGTTCGCCTTTGCAAGAAATTCCTTCGTCTTTTCAAGAATAAAGTAATCGCTTGCTTTATCCGCGTATTCCTGCCTGAGAGCGTCAAGCCTTTCGCTTTCCTCATTTATCCTCTCAAGTTTTTCATAAACCTCCTCAAGCTCCCTGTCGTAAGCGGTGATTTTCCTATGCAGTTCGTCACGTTGCATGTCGATTTCTTCAGCCTCGCCGTTAAGCTCTTCAAAGCTTTTCGCAATGCTCCGCTTCGCAGCGCTCTCAAGCTCCGCGATATTGTTTTTTTCGGCAAAAGCATCTCTTGAGCGCGCGGCACTGTCACGCAGCACGCGGCACCGTTCAATATTCCGCTCTTTATCCCGTAACACGATAAGCTGATTCTGCAAATTTTCTTCGGGTTCAAATGAAAGACCTCTGACATAATCGCATATTCTGTCCTTCAGACCCGCGTATGCGTCCGCCGCCTCTTTGTGCCGTCTATGGCGTTCCCTCAGTTCCGTATAATCTGATTTCTGCCTTTTTAAATCATATAAAAGCGGCAAGGCCTGCCCTTCTTTGCACTTGATACCGAAACCGGAAAGAAAATCCGCGTTTTCTTTTTGACAGGAATCAACAAAAGCTTTCTCTGCGTCAAGCTCATTACTCAACCGTTCGATTTCCCCGCCGCCGTCCGGTGCGCCGCCATTTTCCTTTGCCCTTAAAGAATGCGCCGCGCAGATAAAAAGCATAACTATTCCTATGCAGCAGAATATTCCGCCTATCTGCGTCAAAGACGATTTCAATGCGATTCCCGCCGCGACCCCGGCAGCTCCGATCAGACCCGCCGCAAGTCCCGCTATAAACATCGCCGTCCATGCTCCGGTATGCTTTCTGCCCGCGGCGGACTGCTCCGCTTCTCTTTGCGCCGCTTCAAACTCCGCGCGCTTTATTGCTAGTCCGCGCTCCCGCTCCGCGCATTCCGCGCATATCCCGATCTGCCGTTCGATCTCACCGTCGTCCGGCACGCCCTGCGCAAACCGGGCATCAAGCCCGCTAAGCTTATTCTTCTCATTCTCAGAAAGCTTCGTGAACTCCGTTTCTCGCTCAAGTCCGTACAGTCCGCGGCATTCTGAGATCATAGACGTTATCTCTTCATCGTCAGGAATTTCTCCGGGCAGATCCTTTACGGCATCAAGATACTCTTTCTGTCTGCTTTCAGCATCGCCGCAAAGATTTTTGTAATTCTCATATCCCGCCTGAGCGTCCTTCAACGCGGCGATCTCCGCCTGCTGCTTTGCAAGCTCGCGTCTTCGCGCGTCAAGCTTGGCGCGCTTTGCGTCGCAGCCGTTCCTCTTATCCGTTATTTCCGCAGCCGTTTTCTCAAGCGCCGTTTTGCCGCTTACCCTGACGGCAAGCTCCGAAATTTCCGCGTTCATCCTATACAGAAATCCCGTTGAGCGCTTAGGGCTCATACGGTTCAAAAGATCGTGCAGCTCCCGGTCCGCTTTTTTGTAGTTGTTTATATCGTCCGTATTCTCCGCAAGATTGCCGAGCTTCGCGTTGATTCCGTCGGTGGTTTCCGTCATGCAGTCGTTCTGGGAAATAAAAACGGTGCGGATAAAAGATTCCGCGTCAATTTTGAAAAGCTCCTCTCCCAGATTCTCGGTAAAATCGCCGGATACGGTGTTTTGCCGCGCGTCCCTCAATTCAAAAACATCGTCTTTTTCCTTGCTTCCGAACACTCTTGACGCGGTATATATTTTTCCAGACACTTCAAAAGTGAGCTGTCCTCCGTATGTACCGCCCTGCCACGGTCTGAAGCGTTTTCTTTCATTCGTGTAATCATCGCGGCTTTTTTCGTCACTAAAGCCGTAAAGCATGACCTTTAAAAAAGCGGCAAGCGTGCTTTTTCCGGAGCCGTTAGGACTGCATACGCGGTTAAGCCCCTTCTCAAAATCAAAGCTTTCGCCGCAAAGCTTCCCGAAATTCTCTATGTGACAGCTTATAAGCCGCATATCTCAGACACCTCCCCCGCTAACGCTTTTATCCCGAAACGTATTATCCTTGACTTGTCCTCCTCGCTCAGATCCGCGTCCGCCATGACCGCGCGGACAAATTCTCCTTTAAGCGATTCGTCCAGCAAAAAATCCTTATAATCCACTCTGTATTTCGTTCTGTCGTATATTTTAACAAAATAAAAATCATGCTCAAATTGTTTAAGAAGATAATCAATATTTTTCTCGCAGTCGTAAGACATTTCGCCCGTGAGTATTATTTTGAGAAGGCTGTCGCGGCTGTATCCGGCGGCTCCGAGTCCGCTCCTTATCTCCGCCGTTATGTCAAAAGTCGTCATACAGCCCGAAATGTCTACTTCAAGCTCATAAAGCTGTCTTCCCGCGAACGGTACGAACGTATCTGAATATGTATGTCTGTCCCCGTCGATCTCAAGCAGCACGAAACCGTGCTCCCCGCACTCGTCAAAGCCCCTGCCCTCAAGACAGCCCGGATAGCAGTATACTCCCCTCGCGTCGAGCTTCTCCCGTTTATAGCCATGAACATGTCCTAATGCAAGATAATCTATTCCCTTATCTTTGAGAAGATCAAGATTTACGGCATCCGTTGCGCCCTCCGCGTTCCCTCCCGCAGTTTCCTGCCCGTGAAGTACCGCTATGTTGAACCTGTCCGTATCAAGCGAAAGTCCGCTCAAGTTTTCGCCGAAAGCTCCGCTAGTGTCCGGCTCAAGTCCGCATATACAGACATCGCCGCCCTCGCCCGTATAATAGTAACTCCACTCGCGGTCAAAAAGCTTAAGGTTCTTAGGAATAACGTCAAATCCGTCGATAAAACCGTCCGCGTCATGGTTGCCTTTAAGATAATAGAAATCTATTCCGGGGTTGCCCTCTATCGCCTTATATACCGTATTTGCGGCGGCGGACGAGATCCTCGGCGAATCGAAGAGGTCGCCCGCTATTATTACCGCGTCCACTGCATTGTCGGCGGCGTATCTTATCATTCTGTCAAAGGTCTGCAAAAGCTCATTTTTGCGTTCCCTCGCTTTACTGCGGTCAAGGTTCGCAAGCATCGCCGAATCAAGGTGCAGATCGGCACAGTGGATTATCCTCATGCGTTTTCCTCCGTTTGCAATATTTGTAATACTTTCGGTTATCTTTCAAAATCCCTCTCATGCTTCTTGAAAAAATCATAATAAGCGGCGACATTAGGAAGCTCTGTCCATTTCTTTATATCGACGGGATCTTCGTCAAGATCGTATATTTTGGCGCCCCTGAGCGAAAGTATGAAGGGCGAGTGCGTGGCGATTATAAACTGACAGCCGAAAAATCTCACGCTGTTTTCAAGAAACTCCATAAGCTCCTGCTGTTTTCCGGGCGAAAGGCTGTTTTCCGGCTCGTCAAGAAGATACAGAGCGTTCTCTTTTATTTTATCCGCAAAAAATAAAAAAGCGCTCTCCCCGTTTGAATATTCGCGTACATTGCCCGCAAGATTTTCACGGACGTAACCTGATTTCGTCATGCGCCTCGCGTCCGTGATCTTTTTGAGACGGTCGTAATCGTCAAGAGATGTCATGCGGAACTTGGCGTGCTTATTATACTGATATTCTTCAAAAAGAGCCTCGCGTTTTATATCGACTCCCTCGTTCACTGCCCGGACATTCAGCATGAAATCAAATATGTCGTCGCTCGTTATTATCCCGCTTTCCGGCGGCAGAGAACACAACATCTCAAAATCGCACATATATGTGTAATCCTCCATAAAACTGCTTCTGTTGCAGAGCGTGTCCCGCTTTATTCCGAGTTTTTCGGCGATAACGTTCAGCGCAGTCGATTTGCCCGACCCGTTGCCGCCGTAAAGTATCGTTATCGGTTCAAAATCCAGGACTCTGAGCCCGTTGCGGGAAAGGATCCCGAAAGGGTAAAAGGTGTCGTAGCAGGTTTTTTTCAAACTGAAAAAAAGATCGTATTCCTGTTCTTTATCCGGAAAAGAAAATCTTGATAAATAAACCATTCCCGCCTCCGCGCCGTATTGACGGCAAAAATGCCCAAAAGTCCTCGCACCCGCAAAATATAAGCGTGCGAAAGACCTTTGGGCATTCTGAGATCATTATTTATAAAATATCAGTCAAAGCCTATACCGGATACGCTCCGTCCTTCGCAGCAGACGGGTCGATCTTGCTCTGCTGTGCTTCTCTGTACTTGAAGAAATCAGTTGCGACCTGAGGGAAAAGAGCGTATGAAAGCACATCCTCGTCCTGCTGTTTCCACTGCTTCATCTCAGCCTCAAGCTTATCAAGCTCCGGCTCAAGAGTATCGGCAAAACGACAGGTTATGGGCTGCTCTCCCGTAATATCTATCGCCTTCTGCTGAACCTCGGGGTTAAAGGGCTTAACGGTCTTGCCGTATTTTCCGAGAAGCAGATCCTTTGATTCCTTGGTAAGGTTCTTATATCGCTCTCCGAGCACCACATTCAGCACTGCCTGAGTTCCGACGATCTGGCTCGACGGCGTTACAAGCGGCGGCTCTCCGAAATCGCTACGCACTCTCGGCACCTCTTCAAGAACGGCGTCGTATTTGTCCTCCGCCTTCATCTCTTTAAGCTGCGACACAAGGTTGCTGAGCATTCCGCCCGGCACCTGATAAAGAAGCGTCTTGATATTTACTCCCATTACCTTGGGATCAAGACGTCCGCTCTTTATCCACTCCTCGCGCATCGGTCTGAAATAGTCCGCGATCTCCGCGAGAAGGTTCTGGTCAAAGCCGGGATCGTAAGGCGTTCCTTCAAAGGCTTTCGCCATAACCTCGGTGGCGGGCTGGCTCGTTCCCATGGAAAGAGGCGACATAGCCGTATCGATTATATCGCAGCCTGCCTCGACAGCCTTCATGCAGGTCATGGAGGCAACGCCGGAGGTATAGTGGGTATGAAGCTCTATCGGGAGCTTCGTTCCCGCTTTAAGCGCCTTGACAAGATTGGTAGCCTCGTTAGGCACCAGAAGTCCCGCCATATCCTTTATACAGATGGAATCCGCTCCCATCTCCTCTATCTCTTTTGCCATTTTCTCCCAGTATTCAAGGGTATACGCTTCGCCGAGAGTATAGGAAAGCGCCACCTGAGCGTGACCCTTCTCCTTGTTAGCTGCCCTTACCGCCGTCTGGAGATTGCGTATATCGTTGAGACAGTCAAAAATACGGATAATATCTATTCCGTTCGCTATTGACTTCTGAACAAAATACTCTACGACGTCGTCCGCGTAAGGACGGTAGCCGAGTATGTTCTGTCCTCTGAAAAGCATCTGAAGCTTGGTCTTGCGGAAACCGTCCTTGAGCTTTCTGAGTCTGTCCCAAGGATCCTCCTTGAGAAATCTCAAGCAGGCGTCAAACGTGGCTCCGCCCCAGCACTCGACCGCGTGATAACCCACTTCGTCCATCTTGCCGATTATGGGGAGCATCTGCTCCGTCGTCATTCTCGTCGCGATAAGCGACTGATGGGCGTCACGCAATATTGTCTCGGTTATTTTAACCGGTCTTTTTTCATTAACATCTGCCATAATTTTGTCCTCCTAATATTCCCGCGAAGCGCCCGCGCCGCACGGAAATCACATTAATATATTAAATACCGACTCCGAATATCGCCATAAAGGTTCCGGCGACGACCGCAGTACCGATAACTCCGGCAACATTAGGTCCCATAGCGTGCATGAGAAGGAAGTTGGTAGGGTCCGTCTCCGAGCCGACCTTCTGCGAAACACGCGCCGCCATCGGAACCGCGGATACTCCGGCGGAGCCGATAAGAGGATTGACCTTTCCGTGCGTCGCCTTGCACATTATCTTTCCGAAAAGGACGCCGGCGGCAGTGCCCACGGCAAACGCCACAAGTCCCAAAGCTACTATTTTAAGCGTGCTGATATTCAGGAAGTTCGCGGCGCTTGTTGTAGCTCCGACAGAAGTTCCAAGCAGTATAACGACGATGTACATAAGCGCGTTTGACGCCGTTTCCGAAAGCTGCTTTACGACTCCCGATTCCCTGAAAAGGTTGCCTAACATAAGCATTCCCACAAGCGGCGCGGTCGTAGGCAGTATCAGGACCACAACGATAGTCACCACGACGGGGAAAAGAATCTTCTCAAGCTTGGAAACAGGTCTGAGCTGCTCCATCTTGATAGCGCGCTCTTTTTTCGTTGTAAGAAGACGCATTATAGGAGGCTGTATGATAGGAACCAGCGACATATACGAATATGCCGCGACAGCGATAGGTCCCATGAGGTCGGTCTGTCCGAGCTTTCCCGCAAGGAATATCGATGTGGGTCCGTCGGCTCCTCCGATAATCGAGATAGCCGCGGCAGCCTTTCCGTTGAAGCCCATAAGTATCGCAAAAAAATACGCGGCAAAAATACCGATCTGCGCCGCCGCGCCCAAAAGAAAGCTCTTGGGATTGGCGATCAGCGGTCCGAAATCCGTCATTGCCCCAACTCCGAGGAAAATAAGCGACGGCAATATGCTCCATTCGTCAAGCAGATAAAAATAGTGGAAAAGACCCGCCGCCGCGTTTCCCGCCGCCTTTGCGTCCGCAATGGACTGCATAATGTCGGGGAAAAGATTGACAAGCAGCATACCGAACGAGATCGGGACAAGCAGCAAGGGCTCAAAACCTTTTCCTATCGCCAGATAAAGAAATATCAGAGCCACGAGGATCATGACGTAATTTCCCCACTCAAGGCTCATAAAACCTGTCTGGTTAAGCAGGTTCTGCAATGTATCAAGAATCATTTTGATACCTCCAATATTAGTTTAATGTCGCTATTGTCTCGCCTGATTCAACGGAGCTTCCGACTGTGACATTAACGCTGGCTACGGTTCCGTCCTGCGGAGCAACGATGTCGTTCTCCATCTTCATCGCCTCAAGCACAAGTATTACCTGTCCCCTGCTCACCTTATCGCCGGGATTCGCCTTGACCGCAACGATCTTGCCGGGCATGGGAGCGTTCACCTTAACGCTGCCCGCCGTTCCCGATACCTTGGGCGCTTCCGCCTTGGGAGCCTGAGCCTTGGGAGCGGCCTTCGGCGCCGCCGCCTGAACGGGCGCGCCCGATGAAGCTCCCTCCTCAACTGTTACGTCATATACGTTTCCGTTGACTGTTATAGTATAATTTTTCATTATTATAAGTCCTCCTGTTATCTTCTAATCTTTCTTATTGACCTTACGACAAAACCGTCGGCGCTTGTTCCCGCTGATGCGGCGATAGCGGCGGAAATAACCGCGACAAGCTCAAATTCGTCCTCAAGCACAAGCTCTTCTTCCTTTGCTTCAAGCTGGGAAACGGCATTGTCCACCGCATCAGAGCCGATCGCCTTTTCCTTCTTCTTCGCTTCCTTCTTCCTTGCGATCGCGTTCTCCGCTTTAGGAATCAGCTGAAAAAGGCTTATTATAAGGGAAATGAAAATAAGCACGCAGAATACGACCCCTATGCATACAAGTGAATTAAGTCCCGCGTCTGCCATTTTCTGTCCCAATGTTTCCAAAACTATCATATATTCACCTCGCTAAACCGTTCCGTGCTTTCTGTCGGCACACACCGGCTTTTTGGAATACAGCATCTCAAAAGCGCCGATAAGATACTTGCGCGTGTCCGCAGGTTCAATTATGGAATCAACATAGCCTCTCTTTGCCGCGGATACCGCGCTGTCCTGAAGAACGGCATATTCAGCCGCTTTCTCGTCAATAAGCTCCGGCCTGTCGGCATACATGATACGGGCGGCGAGATTCGCGTCCATCATTCCGATAGAAGCGTCGGGCCACGCGTAGGTAACGTCTGCGCCTATTGATTTGGAATTCATAGCGACATACGCGCTTCCGAACGCTTCTCCAACGATCACATTAACCTTGGGGACCGTAGCGCTCGCAAAAGCGTAAGTAAGCTTCGCGGCCGCCTTTGAGACCGACCTTTCGGACGCCACAGTAGCGTCAAAGCCCTTTACGTCGGTAACAGTAAGCACAGGTATTCCGAAAGCGTCGCAGAAATCAACGAATTCCGCCGCCTTATAGCACGCGCCCGTCGTAAGCGTCTTGTCAAACGACTTTTCGCTTCCGTCTTCGCCAAATATCTCGCTTCTGTTGGCGACGGCACCCACGGTCGCTCCGTTGAGCCTGATAAATCCGGTCACAAGCTCCTTGGCAAAATTCTTCTTTGTCTCCACAAAAACATTATTATCGGATACGGAGG
Organism: uncultured Butyrivibrio sp.; assembly: GCA_910577605.1. Taxonomy (GTDB): domain Bacteria; phylum Bacillota; class Clostridia; order Lachnospirales; family Lachnospiraceae; genus Eshraghiella. Next base: position 39,092 of record CAJTON010000009.1, on the reverse strand, counting down.
AAAGCATATGAACCGGGTCCGCCTTCAAGCCTTCAAGCCCGTCGCATATCCTGTTCAGATCGTCGGTACACTCAGCGACCGCCTCATCATCGTTATTGGACGGAAGAAGCGATATAAGCTCTCTTATTCCGTCGAAAATCGAAGCCTCGTCCCCGACAAAGTCCACGATTCCCGCCTGCTCCGACTGGAATGCCGCCGAAGCGGTATTAAGATCCTTATTGCCGTCAAGCGTGTTGGGACTGTTCACAAAAAGCTTAGCGTTCTTCTCTTCCATAAAAGTAAAATCAGTAAGGGAAGGCATCAGGGCAAGTCCGCCCCCGCAGGTCCCGAAAACGGCTGTTATCTGCGGGATAACGCCAGAACTTTCGGACTGCTTGAGATATATCTGACCGAACGCATTGAGCGCGTCGGTAGCCTCCTGAAGTCTCAGTCCCGCGCAGTCGATCATGCCGATCACAGGCGCTCCCATTTTAAGAGCCATGTCGTAAATATTAACTATCTTCTTTGCATGCATTTCGCCGATGGACCCGCCTAAAACCGCAGGATCCTGACTGTACACATACACGAGCTTTCCGTCAACGGTGCCGTATCCCGTAATGACGCCGTCCGCCGGAGTATCAATGTCAGCCAGATTAAAATCGGTGTTTCTTGCCGTGACAAGTCCGCCGATTTCGACAAAGCTGCAATCGTCAAGCAAGGCTTCGATCCTTCTGCCCGCTGACGTCTGTGTAGTAGTGCTCATATTTCAGACCTCCATTTATTTAAATCGCAATTTTTACCAAGTATATTATAATATTATAGCTAAAAATAATCAATAGTAATTTGACAGTTTTTGGCAAAAAAATGCCCCCTTCGCGGGGACACTTCGCGGCGCATTCCAGCTACGCATCAATTCAGTTTATAGCTTTTTTTACCTACCTCCGCTCCTGTATCTTTCCTGCGGACCACTATCTCTATATCGGCTCCGTCCTGCGTTTTTAGCCTTTCCAGAGTTATAAGACTGCCCTCTTTAAGATTGTCTATCAGTTCAAAAAGCAGCGGATGACTGTTTTTATCAATATCGTCGCTCAGGTGTATTTCCGCCTCAAGATTGACGTTATTGAGCATCATAAGATATTCATAGACCGTCTTTCGCGCCTGTGTATTTGCAATATAGCTTTTAAAATATGTTTCGTAAAAGCCCGACCACAAAACTGCGCTTTCAGTCAGACGGCAGTCCGCTACATCATAATTATCCTTTATGAATTTTCCCATCGCAGAGGTGACTTTTCTGGCGCCCGACGGATTGAGGTGCCCGTCGGAATCCCCGAAATCCGTACCGTAATTCACAAGCGTTTCGTCTTTAGCGAGATTCAGATAGTTTATCCCGTATTTTTCGGACAGGACATATCCGAAATTCCCGCTCACCTGATATTCCGTTTTCTCGGCGCACGGAATGTAGCACAGAAGCACATCTATCTCCCTGCTTCTGCATTCGTTCACGAGCTTCTCTAAATAATCCATGCTGAGAGTCCTTTTTTCGGGCAAAAGACCCTCGTCAGGCAGCTGCGGTCTTTGAATGTCCGCACTTATTCCCATTCTGAACTGCCAGCCCGCCGCGAAATTATTGTTTAAAATAAAATCCTTCTTATCTATTTCGTTCCATCTTCCGTGATATTTTGCGAAAGGAACCGCCAACTGCATTCTGTCCTCAACCGTATCGAAAAGGTCCCACGCGCTTTTCCATTTTGTCAGTGTAAGCGGAAATCCGTCCAGCGCGTCATGAGCATATTCGGTGTTTTTATCCAGTTTATCCTCCCAGCGGAGTCCGTACAGGTCAACGACCACAAGCTTTGGTTCCTGAATCTCAAACGCGTTCATCATGACCCAGTAGGTAAGCGCCATCGGACAGCCGTGGTTGGACAGATTATAGGAGGATATGCCGTACTCCTTGTAAAGCTCCATCGGATTCATTCCGTTTATGACATGGCTCGTCCCCAGAAAAAGCACGTCGTAATCCACCTTCTGTTCCAGAAATCCGCAGTGCTTCTGTCTGCTGTATTTACGGTTCAGAATATTGCCGATACCTGAAAGTACAAGCGCCAGAATCGCCGTAAATATTACAATATGAAGAATATGTTTTATATTTTTCATAAAATACCTCACCTTATTTATCGAGGTCAAAGCTTCTGCTGTCTACGGTCTCGCCCGTATCACTCCTGCGCACTGTAATCTCTATCTTGGCTTCCGCCCGCGTTTCCCCGCGCTCAAAGGTTTTAAGACTAACTCCTTTAAGATTGTCTATCAGTTCAAAAATAAGAGGATAATCACTTTCCTTCACGCTGCCGTCCAGATAAATACCGACCTCAAAATTGCCGTTGTTCAGCATCATCAGATATTCGGAGACAGCTTCAAGCCCCTTGAGACGTTCCGCATATGTTTTCATGTATTCTTCATAAAAACCGTTCCACACACCGGACTGCTCCGAGGAGCGGCAGTCGGAAATATCATAGTTTGCATCAATATATTCTCCGAGCGCGTCCGTCACTTTTTTGGCGCCCGACAGATTCAGATGACCGTCCGCGTCATAGAAATCGGTCCTGTAATTTACAATATCCTTCCGTCTTGAAAGGTCAAGAAAATCTATATCGTACTTTTGCGAGAGAACATATCCGTAATTATGATAAACTTGCGTTTCCAAGGGCTCCGTACACGGAATATAGCAAAGAAGCACATCTATTTTCCTCTCCTTGCAGAAATTTATAAGCCTTTCGGCATATTCCATGCTCACCGTATAATCCTTTGGCAAAACGTCCTCGCTTACATTCCCCGGATCTTCGGCTCCGGAAAAAAGCGCGTCGCCGAATTCAAAACCAAGCGAAGATACAATTCCCTCGCCTTCGTCCAGCGAGCTCCATCTTGAATGATATTTAGCGAACGGAAAAAGCATCTCCGTCCTGTCACCAGAATCGTCGAACAGGTCGTTTACCGCGCGCCATTTGCTGCGGTTCAGCGGAAAAGCGTCAAAAGCCCTGTGCGCGAAATTTATATTTTCATGTGTCTTAGTGTCCTCGTCCAAAAGAAACAGATCGACCACCACAAGCTCCGGCTCGTGTATTTCCGCCGCGTTTACAAGCGTCCAGTAAGTAACCGCGAGCCTTCCGGCGCTGTTTGCCATATTATATGAGGAGATCCCGTATTTTTTATACAGCTCCATAGGGTTTACGCCGAGCTGCACATGGCTGCTGCCCATGAAAAAGACCTCGTATCCGGTGTCTTTTGTGAAAAAATCCCCGTATTTGCCGGCGCTGTACTTATGCTCGAGCATATCCTCTATTTTCAGAACAACAATACATAACAGTATGAAAAATATCAGGATATGCACGGCGTGCCTTATATTTTTCCTGAACATGACATAGCCCCTCTTCTGCTAAAACTGAAAATATATGAAGGCCGAAGCGTCGTAACCGGGTCCCCATATGCCGAATACAAGTATTCCGGCTATCACCGCTATATAAAGCGACCATCTGAACCAAAGCTCCTGTCTCATAATGACTTTTCTCACTTTGATTCCCTTATATTTGAATATGTCCGAAACAAGAAGTATTACGATCGCCAGAATCAGCAGCACGAAATTCTTCCAGTCCAGTCCGAGGGTAAACAGTGAATCGTCAAAAAGCACCCACCAGTTGCGGACGCTGAACATGCTTTTTATTATTCCGAACGCGTCTGTGAATCTGTTCGCCCTGAAAAATATCCACGCGAAGTCAATGAGAACAAAGGTCGTTACGACCTTGAAAAGCTTATGACCGAAGGATTCCCTTTTCAGACGCAGAAGCTTATTAAGCTTATTTCTCACAGGCATGAGCCTCTCGCCTATTATCTGATAAAGACCGTTTATCCCTCCCCACACGATAAACGACCATTGCGCGCCGTGCCACATACCGCTCGTCAGAAAAACGATCATCATATTGAGATATTTGCGCGCCGTACCCTTCCTGTTACCGCCGAGCGGTATATAAAGATAATCCCGAAACCAGCTGGAAAGCGAAATATGCCACCTGCGCCAGAATTCCGAAACAGATTTCGCAAAATACGGGCAGTCAAAATTCTCCATAAGCTCAAAGCCCATTATTTTCGCCGCCCCCATCGCGATCGTCGAATATCCCGCGAAATCGCAGTATATCTGAAAGGCGAAAAGCACCGTCGCGACGACAAGGTACATTCCCGGATAGCTGCCGTAATCATTGTAAACCGTATTGACGATTATCGCCGCGCGGTCCGCTATCACAAGCTTGAGGAAAAAGCCCCAAAGCATCAGAAGAAAACCCTCTCGGCATTTCTCGTAGTCAAATCTGTGCGGTTCGGCTACCTGTTTTAACAGATTCTTTGAGCGCTCGATCGGTCCCGCCACAAGCTGCGGAAAAAACGATACGAAAAGAGCGTATTTTAAAAAGTTCTTTTCCGCGTAAATATCTCCCCTGTACACATCGACCGTATAGCTGAGCGCCTGAAAAATATAGAAGGAAATGCCCACCGGAAGCACAATGTCGAACGCCGGCGACGACAGCGCGATTCCTATATGCGCAAATACTTTCTGAACGTTTTCAAAAATGAAATTAAAATATTTGAACCACGCGAGAACCCCGATATTAATGACGAAGCTGAAGGCGACGCAGAGCTTCATGTAGCGCGTCCGTTTCCCCTCTTCGATCTCAAGAGATTTAATCTTATTTATTATAATCCCGCTCGCATATGTTACCGCCGTTGAAAATAACAGAAGAAGCGCGTATTTCGCGTTCCAGCACATATAAAAATAATAGCTTGCCGCCAGCAGCCATATATATCTGAAGCGCAGCGGTATCGCCCAGTATATCAGTACAACTATGGGAAAAAATATCAGAAACTGATACGAATTAAAAAGCATTTAAGCCTGTCCTCCGAAATTCTGCGAAAATTCTGCACAAAACAACGCCTGACACAAAATCCGCACTGTAAAATCGTCACTTAAATATACCTTTATTTCATATTTTTGTCAACAACGGCGCAGAAAATCGCCTGTGAATCCGTTTTGCGGACCGTTCAATAATTGATATTTGCTTTTCTCGCCTGACTGCATAAGTCACGGGTGGATAATGTGTAGCTTTTTCCGTCCTTGATAAAATGTGTCCCGCACTGCCGGAACTCAAAATGTACTTTGCGGGCGATACATTGCTCCCGTATGGAAAGCACCCACGCATAATCAAGCGGTCTGGCGTTTCTGTCCGACTCTCCGCCAACCACCACTAACTCAACATCATCAAGATATGCGGTAAGGTTTATTTCCTCAATCAACGGCTGACAGACAATATTTTTATGTTTTATAGGCAGTTCATTAAAAATGGAAAGCCTGTAATCAGCCCTGTCCTGATTTTCCACCGTGCATCCGACCGTAACATTATCGTATCCGTCGTTCCAGTCATTCGGGATACAATCCATAAACCGTTCAATGCGCTTAGTCAGAAACAAAAAATGCAGATCGGAACGTTCCCGTATCATCCGCCAGCATTCAGAACGCCATTCATCGGCGTCCTCGATCAGAAAATCCGTAGAAAAACAGAGATACACCAACTGTCCCGATTTGATTTTGTATGCTCCCGATTTATTTTTAGCGACAGGAGCATAGAAGTTATCTGTCTTTATAATATTGTTTGTATCAATTCCACGCTTGAGATCGCCCTTATGGATGTAGCAATACCTGCACCCTTCGCTATGTCTGTGGCAGCCGCGCCACGGATTCCACATTGCCATACGATTTTACCTCATTTGTTACACGCGTAATTCAATGTTGTTTTGGCGGGTATAAGCACAATATCCTCCATATCTCCCGCCGTGAAAGAGACACTGCCCTCGTCGTATACCAAAGGCACATACAGCGCCGCCGCATAAGCAGTGTAATTTCCCGTCACGGGATAATACCCCTCCTCGTAATCAATATACGAGCCGAGCCACACTCCGCAGTAAATCGTACTGTCCCCTACAAGAATATAGTCCGAATACGGTATAACTGTTATGTCGGAAAGTGCCTCCGCATTTTCCGGCATCTCGTACTCAAAATCAATTTTTGTCTTTCCGTCCGGAGTTTTTACAAAAGTACGCGCTGTTTTACCTTCGACTGTCATTTTGTCAGATACAAATTTGTCAGATAGCATATGCTTTATCTCGTCAACGGGAATCCTGACGGACGTTTCCTTCTTACAGTCATAGACAAAAATATCGCATTTTGTACTGCCATCGTCCTTATCATAGTCCTCTACCCTTATAACTATGTCCTCGGCGCCGTCCCCTGTCACGTCCGTCATTGATACGCGCGGGACCCTTGACGCGAAATTTCCGGAGGTATATCCGCCTATCGGCGTTCGCATGATTTCGGTATAAGGATAAGAAGTACCACTGTATTTCAATGTGAAAGTATATACTCCGGAATAGTCGTTTTTGTACGGGGAAAGAAAAACATTGCCGTTATCCGTTATCACACAGCCGTTATCCGCGGTCAACGTCCTGTAGCTTACTCCGTCTATCACGACAGTGCCGAGTTCAAATCCGGGATAAAGCACATCCTTATATTCTTTATCCTCATCAGTCCATTCGCACCCTGTGGGACGATCGTCTTTTGTATCGCCGGAAGAAGTTGAAATCTCGGAATTTCCGCTATTATCAGCAGATATGTCAGTGATGCCTTCTTCGCGGTCCTGCTTCTGACATGACGTAAAAAGAAAAAGCGAAGACGCAAACGCGCATAAAATCAATTTTTTCCACATAATTTAACTCCTCTCAATTCTCAACTGCATTTAAAAAATACATTGTACTTTTCCATTTTTCCATATCTTTTTTCCAGAATTACCAATTCGTTATATGAAACATATTTATTTATATAATAATCATTATTTACTTTTTCCTGTACCGGACAATATAATTCTTTAACTTTTACTATGTATTCAAATGTACTGCTTCCAGTTTTTTGAGTTCTTACATATAATATATTATTAATCAGTTTAAATTTGGGCACATCACTTGTTGCAGCTCCTTTTAAAGCTCTAAAATCATATGAATCATCATAATAATAACTGGAATATACCAGAGGATTCCCATAATATAATCTATTGGCGTTTGCCAACGCCTGACTCCAGCAACTGCTTCTGGTGGCTACCTTGTATGAACTGTTAATAGCCATTTCATAGCCCCCAAATTCACCGTTTTCAGACACAATTTCGTAAGCTGTCTTTCCCTTTTTCTCCATTCTGTTACGCACAACTGACGCTACTCCAATTTGATCAAAAACATCAATAGAAGATTCAAAATATATAGTTCTAGCTATAATATTGATTTTATCTTCCACACTTAAAGAAGTGCCAGACAATAATGAAGACTTTTCGTTTTCATACAGAAAATACTTTGAAGAATCCCCGTCAATATCATTAATATTGCTTATAATCTCAACTGTAACTTTACCATATTTTTTGATATATTCCTGCATATTTTCTCTGCTAATACCATCAATGTACCGTCCAGTCTTAATATCATAATATCTTCCAAAATATACCCAACCTGTTTCACGATCAGTATAAACTCCGTTATATACAATATTATTTACATCGTCTAGTTTTACTTTTTTTCCATCAACTTCATATATGTCACTATACGCACAATGAATGTTCAGGTTTTCATCATATAAATATCGGCAAGTTACTTTACCTTCGCATAAAATTTCAGTAATATAATTATTTGTATATTTATACTCAAAGCACTTATCATTAAAGAAAAATCCTATAGGAATTTCTTCATCATAAAAATATATAACTTCATAATTAGAACTTCTTTCTGTTTTTATTCTGCCATTAACATATGTATAAGTTGTTATATTACCATTATCATTTTTAGCAACTCTTAAATTCTCCTCATTATATTGGTATAACGCCTTACCATTTGCATTCTCAACCTGCATCAATAAATCATTCAAACTATTTTCTGAATGCTTCCACTTAAGACTGAAACCGCAGTATTCACTTTCAGAAATCACATCATTAAAGATTCTCTCCTCAGATTTATAGTAATTGTCAAGAGCTAACATCGCTTCATAAGTATAATCAACTGTGCTATCTTCATCTATGCTATCGGCATACACTGGTCGCATAAAAACAATTGACAATATCAGGAAACTCAGTGCTGCTAATTTAATTTTTTTCATCAAAATAAGCCTCCTCAACTTCTTAAATTATATTATACTCAATTTTTACAGACAGTCAATTCAAATATTGTTATTTAAATATAGGATATTTATTTTTATAATATAGATATAAATATTTTACGCATAAAATCAACTTATAATTTCATTTACATTTCATTATTTATTAATCGACATATTTTTTTCATATATATGTTTCTTTTTCATCGCAAAAAATCGGCTGGCAGAAACGGGGATATCCCCGTCTCCACCAGCCGGACACTGCTTCTGATTTTACTGTCTGTAAAAATTATCCGAGTACGACTATAACCTTTGTCTGCTCCGTAAGCATATCGTCGGTAAGAAGGTTTCCGTTTACCGCGGCTCCGTTTACGGTCATGGACTTAACTCCGCTCTGAACATGGTCGGGATTCTGCACGTCGATCGAAATATGCTTTCCTCTGAAGTTCTTTTCGATCTTAAAGCCGTCCCACTTTGCGGGTATCGAGGGACTGATAACAAGTCCGTCGGCATTGGGGCGCATTCCGCAGATACCCTCGACGCAGCCTACCATTACGGTCGAGCCGGTTCCTGTGAGCCAGTGCACATGGGAACGTCCGGCGTAAGGCGAGCGCGTGGACTCGGTGAACTGTCCGTGAACGTAAGGCTCAAGCACGCGCGTCTCAGCCTTGTCGTTCATGCTTGCGGGCGACGACTCAAGGAAGTACTCAAACGCCCTGTCGCCTCTTCCGAGAAGCGATTCGGCGAGTATCGCCCAGCCCTGTGTCTGTGAGAAAATACCGCCGTTCTCCTTGGTATCGGGATTGAATATATGCATAAGAGCGCCGTCAAAATAATGATCCACATAAGGCGGCTCCATAATTTTTACGCCGTAAGGAGTGTTGAGTATCTCGTGGACCTTGTCCATCGCCGTCACAGCCTGCTCCTTTGATGCGAAGCCGGAAATGACCGACCATGACTGAGGATTAAGCCACATGCTTGCCTCGGGGTCCTTCTTTGCCCCCACTACCTCTCCGTTCTCCCTGTATCCGCGGATGAATCTGTCCTCGTCCCAGCAAGCCGCAAGGCTCTTTCCAAGTTCGGGCTGAACTCCGTCTATATACGAAACATATTCGGTATCGTTTCTGTCCTGTGCGTAATCTTTTATTATGCTCATTGCATAGTAAAGCTGGAAAGCGACGAAAGTGGACTCTCCCTTTTTGCCGAGCCTCAGGCAATCGTTCCAGTCGGCGTAAAGTCCAGCGGGCATAGTGTGCGCTCCGAGCCTCTCCATCGAAAAATTGATAGCCTTCTTGAGGTGCTCGTAAACCGTGTCCTCGCCGCCGTTCGCGTAAACGATGACCTCGTCAAGGAAAGCCTTGTTGCCGCTCTCGCCGATGTATTTGAACACCGTGGGGAAAAGCCAGAGCGCGTCGTCAGCCCTGTAACAGGGATGTCCGGTCTGCTTTGCGTAAAGCGAATTTTCGTCGTTCTCGTCGGGGCAGGTTTCATGTCCGGCGTTATGGTCGAACTTAACAAGCGGAAGTCCGCCGCCGTTGTCAACCTGCGCCGAGATCATAAAGCGTATCTTGTCCGCTGCAAGCTCAGGATTGATATGGATGATACCCTGAATATCCTGCACCGTATCCCTGTAACCGTAGCCGTTGCGCAGACCGCAGTATATAAGCGACGCCGCTCTCGACCAGATAAAAGTAATAAAGCACTGGTAAGCGTTCCATACGTTGACCATATTGTTGAATTCAGGAGAAGGCGTGTCAACCTGAAAATTATTGAGCTGTCCGTGCCAGTAATCAATAAGCTCCTTAAGCTCTCTGTCAACCTGTCCTTTGGCCTTATATGTCTCAAGTATCTCGTCCGCAGCCTTGGGATTCTTCTGACCGAGAACATATATAAGCTCCGCAGTCTCGCCGGGCGCAAGCATGATATCGGACTGGAGAGCGCCGCAGCCGTTTGAATTGTAATTGCATTTATTGTCGCAGAAACCGCGCTCAACGGCAATGGGATTTCCGTAATCCCTGTATGAGCCGATAAAGCTCGAAAGGTCGCCGTTATACGCGCTTACGGGAGCGCCGACAACTCCGAAGAAACGCTCTCTCCAGTTGGAGCCGTTCTCATCCTTGCCGCTGTTCTCGTTTATATGCTGAACGATCTTATTGCCCTCAAAAGAAGTTCTCGTGATGAAAAGCGTATACTGTAAATTGACCTGGTCCTGCTCGTAATTGTTCTCGTTCGTAAACTCTATAAAGCCGAAAAGCGACAGCTTCCTGAATCTGTCCGAATTATTGGTGACCTTTGTCCTCCATACCTCATAGGTCTTGTTAAGAGGCACATAATAAGTAAGCTCCGAATGGATATCCGCGTAATCTGATTTTATCACCGTGTATGCGGTTCCGTGATGGCATTCGGTCTTGTACTGATCAAGAGGCTTGCCTACGGGCTGCCATGTAGCCGACCAGTAATCGTTTGCGTCGTTGTCCCTGATATACACATATCTTCCGGGAAGACCGATATTGGAGTTGAAACGGTATCTAGCGATACGTCCGTTCGCCCCGCTCTTCACAAAGCTGTAGCCGCCTCCGTTGTTGGAAACGATAGCGCCGTACTCAGGCGAGCCGAGATAATTCGCCCAGGGCGCGGGAGTATCCGGTCTTGTAATAACGTACTCCTTGTTGGTTAAGTCAAAAAAACCGTACTGCATAGATCAATATGCTCCTTTCAATGTTTATGCGCTGTTTTCCCGCGCATAATAGTACCCTCGCAGAGGGTTTCATTATTCCACCCGCTCCCCGGGCGCAATCTAAAAGTTATTTTAGCATACTAATCTGACTTATACCACATATTTTTACAAAATTTTATTTTAAAGACAGAAAATATTCCATATTTTTTTCAGGAACCAAAAATAATCGCGTTTTGCGGAGCTTTCCTTCGCAAGTATAGGAAAAGTCCTGAAACTTTCTCCGTTCAGATATATGTACACGGTTCCCACCTGTTCGTTGGCTCTGACGGGCGCCGGTACGCTCTCCCTCAGTTCATATACCACCTTAACCGATTCGTCCTCGCGAATAAGCATTTCCAGAGAAAACGGAATATACGTTCCGATTTCCTCAACAGTGCCGTCCTCCACTCTAATCTTCTTATGCTCCTCCTCGGCGACAAAAATTTTTTCCGGAAAATAATTGTCGATCCCGTAATTCATCAGCTTTTTGGTGTCGCTCCACTTGTAGTTTTTGTTGGGAGGCCAGCCGCTCGCAAGCACGACCGATATAAACGTCCTGCCCTCATGCTTTACCGCGCCCACAAAACAGTAGCCCGCGTTCCCCGTAAATCCCGTTTTAAGCCCGACCGCTCCATTCACCATGTCAAGAAAACGGTCCGTGGTCGCAACGCTAACGTTTCTTTTTCCATGAAGCTCGCTGCACGAATAATTCCTTGTAGTGCAGATTTTGGTCACCGTTTCGTTTTCAACAGCGTAAGCCGCGATCTTTGCAAGCTCGTACGCGGTTGTCGAGTGCGTACCGTCGTCGTCCTGTGCGTCAAGTCCGTTCGGCGTTATAAAATAAGTATCTGCACAGCCTAGCTTCTCTGCCTTTTCGTTCATCAATGACGCGAACTCGGCAACATATCTTTTGCTCTCCTCAACGCTTCTCTTTGACGCCCCCTCCGCATCCTGCTCCCCGTTTAAATGCACCTCTCCCACATACTCGGCTATCGCCGCCGCTACGTCGTTGTACGATTTAAGCATCATGACGTAAAGCAGGTCGCTTAATCTGTACTGCTCGCCCTTGACCGCGTTCAGCTGTACGTCCGGCTGCGAGGCGGCGTACGGAGAAAAAGTCACAACTCCGTCAAGGTCCGCGTTTTCAAGCGCTATTACCAAAGTCATGATCTTAGTGGTGCTCGCCATCGGCATGACCTCATTCTCGTTTTTGCCGTACAAAATACGGTTGTTGGCGCCGTCGATAAGGACCGCAGAACGGGCGTAAAGCTCAAGCGACGCGTCGTTTTGCGGCGCCGTTTTGTCACCATACACGACTCCGCCAAAGACCGCGCCCGATGACGCCAAAGCGCCCGAAGTCTGCCAAAGCAGCATGAAGGCGGCGGTCAGGACAACAAGCAAACTTTTTATTTTTGAAATTTTCAAAATATCTACCGCAATTATTTAATCAGTTAAATATATGTCGCTACGGCTTCGGACATGACGGGATTCGCACGGCGGCGCGCCGCAAAATTCTTGATAGCGCGTAAATTATGCTATATAATATTTTTTAAATCCGACAATTAAGGAGGAATCAGAATATGATAGCAGAAAACAATTACCCGATACTTGAATTTGACGACAATAAAACGGCAAAGCTGAACCCCACGGCCTTTGCCGACCGCTCTTTCGACACGGACAGGATGATAATCACCTTCTTTCCCGAAGTCATGGATAAACTTAAAGCCGAAGAAAAAATAACTCTTGAAAGAACGGTTGCCGGTGAAAACCCGCTTGAAGTATACCGTTTCCTTGACGCGGATATTCTCATAACGCTCGGTTTTGTCGGGTGTCCGGCTTGCGCGGGCAATCTCGACCTTTTTAACGCCATGGGCATTACGAAGGTCATATTCTGCGGTGGCGGCGGCGTTCTTGACAAAAACATAGAGGTAGGTCAGCTGTTAGTGGTGGACGGAGCTATAAGGGACGAAGGATTCTCATACCATTACATAGAGCCTTCAAGATATATTTACACCGATCCCGAAGTGACCGAGAAAATCGTCGGCTATCTGGAAAAAAATTCTGTTTCCTATATCCGCGGTCTGACTTGGACGACGGACGCTATTTTCAGGGAGACCGCAGACAGAGTCGAGCACAGAAAAAAAGAAGGCGCAAAGATCGTAGAAATGGAGCAGTCGGGCTGTATCGCAGTCGCAAAATTCAGGGGTTTTGATTACGGAGCGTTGATATACGGCGGCGACGACGTTTCGTCGGAGGAATGGTCCGACAGAAGCTGGCGCAGCCGTAAAGGAATACGCTATGACCTCGTATTGCTTTGTAAAAAACTGGTTGAGATAATATAGGAGGGCATATGGGAAATACCGTACCGGACTGGCAGACTTTTATCCGATGCAACGGTGGAAAGCTGATCATACGTCATTTAAAACAGGGGTTGGCAAAAAATTTGGAAATACCTTGGCCCGCAAAGCTGACAAGCATAGAATTTGAAAAGGTTTCTGTCAGCCGCGCGGATATTCAGCCTCTTTCGCAATATAAGAACTCGCTTGACACTGTTGATCTTAAATGCTGTGAAATAGAACCCGGCGCTTTGTCGGTTCTGTTATCCGCTTCCTCCTTGCGTTGTCTTATAATTGAAAACTGCAATGTTGCAGACAGTGATTTTGAATGGTTCGGGGGGACACCGAAGCTGGAGATACTTGATCTAACGGGAAACGCGCAATGTTCAGGAGCCGTGACCGCCCGCGCCGCAGGCTCGCCGCTTCGCATACTGCGCTTAAACGGAACGGATTTTAAGGATTCCGATATACTCATGCTTCTGTCCTTTCCGACGCTCGAAACCTTAACGGTCAGCGATACGAAGGTTACGGGCGGCGCCCTGCCGCAATTAGCCGTAAATACGGCTCTTGACGTGATCTGCGGGCATGACAGGGCGGGTATGTCTTTGTTTCGGGCAGCCCAGCGCCGGAATCTGAAAAAAAAGCTGTCCGTTGACGAGGCGTCCGCCAAAGAAGCAGCACAACTGCTGAAGGACTTTTATGAAACCAGTCAAAAACCAACTCATGACAGGAGCCGCTTCATCACCTCCGCCTATTCGGATTACTGTAAAAATCACGGTTACAGCGGCCTTGAACGGCGTCAAAAAATATCAGCCGCCGAATCGCAGACACCGCCGTACCGTGATTACCGTGTAACAGACGCAGAACAGATCACATCAAAAAAATTTTATATATACAGTGAACGGGACGATTTAACACTGAGCCAGTACCGTTCTTTGCTTGTAAAGACGGCGGACGGCTGGAAAATCGACAAAAACGAATGGCTGTCTAACGGAAAATGGCGTTTTCTGCCCTTGAAATAACCGCTTATTCCACTGTCCGAAATCAGCCTGCTTTTTGCGCTTTCTCCTGCCTCCCGATCCTACTCCGCCGCCTTATCCACGCAGGCTATCGCGTTAAGACTGCGAGGGTAGCCGATATACGGCAGACACTGAGATACCGCGCGGATAAGAAAATCCCTATCGTTTCCGAGATTCATGTTTCCCTTTGCGTGCGCGGTAAGCTGCGGCTCACAGCCGCCCTGCGCCATAAGAAAGCAAAATGTGATAAGCTCGCGTTCTTTTAAGTCAAGCCCTCCTCTTGTGTAGTAGTCGCCGAAACAGTTAGCGGCAAGCCATCGGTTTATATGCCCCTTCTTCCATGACTCTTTCATATGCTCCCCGAAGATTTCCGCCTGCGCCGCCGCGCCTTTTTCAAGACGGTCCTCCATAGTGGTCGTCGCCTGCGAAGGAAGCGGCAGCTTAACTCCGCGCGCCGTCAGAATATCGTTGGTCGCGATAAGAAAAGGCAGCGCCCGACCGAGTCCGAGATAATCGACCGCCTGATAAACGATCTCTTTTACCGCAACGGGAGAAAGCCCTTTATCCAGCGCTTCGGGCAGCATCTCTTTGTAAACCTCGGTACCCTGACAGCCCAAAAGCGCCGCAAGGACAGCCATATAACGCGCATCGTCCGGCAGTTCCTGCCCCGGTTCCTTCACCGCCTCCTCAAAGGCAAAATGCTCCATGCGTTCCGCAAATTCCGGATCGGTTTCATGGTAATTCATTTTCATTCCCTCCCTTCCAAAGAAAACGTAACTGTCACTTCCCCGTCTCCGAGAATTTCCTTTAATTCGTCTCGGGAAACGCCGTTTATTTTTCCTATGCGCGTAAAGTTCCAAGAATTTTTGTCATAATAAATAACAAGGGAATTGCCCTGATATAAAATAATATCGCCCGCTCCTGTCGTTATCTGCTCGTCATTGCGGGGAAGCGACGAGCCGATGGGGCCCACCTTTTCCATATTGGCGTAATCGCTCATATTTATTGTAAGCGGACCGCCTGCAAGCAGTTCTTTAAGCGCGTCCACAGATGAATTATCAGCCAGTTCCGCCGTCAGAACCGTATCGCCTATTGTGATCTTCATACTATCCTCCTGAACATTCTCCGTTGAAGACGATGACGTCCCGCTTGTCGCTCCCGTACAGCCGACCGCCGCAAAGCTAAGCGCCAATATCAGCACGACCGCATAAACTAATCTTCTTTTCATAGGTCTCACTCCAGTTCCGAATATGTTTTGTCGTCTACCGCCTCCAGCCATTCGTTGGAGGTTTCTGTCCCGGGAACCTCGACGGCGATATGCGAAAACCACGAATCCTTCTTTGCGCCGTGCCAATGCTTTACTTCGGGCGGAATGGTTATGACGGTTCCCGGCTCAAGACTTACCGGAGGCTTTCCCTCCTCCTGATACCAGCCGCTTCCGGCAGTACAGATAAGAAGCTGACCGCCCCCGCCTGCGGCATGGTGAATGTGCCAGTTGTTGCGGCAGCCCGGCTCAAAGGTCACGTTCGCCAGAAACACCGCGCATTTCTTCGGGTCGTTCAGAGGATTCAGATAGGAATTTCCCGTAAAATAATCCGCAAACGCGGTATTGTCCTGTCCTAGTCCGAACATATTCTGCTTATCAAACTCTTCTTTATCGCCTATTCTCATATCGTTCTCTCCTTGGTATTTTATTCCTCGGTGATATTATTTTTTTCCAGCCAGTCGCTCACGTCCGGTCCGAGCGAAGAACCGCCGGAATAATGTATTGACAAGCCTTCTCCCATAACGGCGTCCGGCGCGAGCTTTGCGATCGCCGTAAGGCTCTGTCCGAAGCGTCCGCCGCCGTGCGAGCAAAACGGCACGATCGTTTTTCCAGCAAAATCGTATTGCTCAAGGAACGAAGCTATCGGCATGGGAATCGAAGCCCACCAGTTCGGATAGCCTAAAAGCACGGTGGAATACTGCTCCATATTTTCAACGCGCCCCGCGATTTCCGGTCTTGCCTGCACGCTCTGGTCGCGCTGAGCCTCGTCAAGGACGGTGTTGTAATCGTCGGAGTACGGATGTACGAGCGTTATCTCAAATATGTCCGCGCCCGTCTGTCTCTGAATCTCCTCGGCGACACCCTTCGTATTGCCGCCCCACGAAAAATACGCTATCAGTATTTTGCCCTCTTCGCCGCCTGTATTCTGCGAGCCTCCGCCTGAAACGTTTCCGCTGCCCGCAGACGCGTTTCTTACAAGACGTATCCCGATATTAAAGCTGCTTTTGTCCTGATCCGTAGTAGCGCGGTAAGCGCTGCGCATATTTTTGGCAAAATCATTCCAGCCGCCTCCCCGGTAAACGCGCCGCGTCCCCGATTCCGCTCCCGTCGGGTCCGTCTGTTCGCCGTCAGGATACGCGCCGTATGCGTCCCAAGTCCACTCCGAAACATTGCCGTGCATATCGTAAAGTCCGAAGGGATTGGGAGAAAAGCTGCCCACAGCAACCGTGGTCTGACGGTACTCTCCCGGCTTCACCTGTAAATTTTCCTGCGAAAAATAATTATCCTCTATCATATACGGATAATGACCGTAATAGTTTGCTTCATTCGCTCCGGGCGAATTTTCCATATAAAAGGGCGTATCGGTGCCAGCGCGGCAGGCGTATTCCCATTCCGCCTCAGTGGGCAGACGGTATCCGTCCGCGCTCCGGTCCCAGCTTACGGTCTGACCGTCCACGGTATATGCCAAAGTCAGCCCCTCCTTCTCGCTCCTCAAGTTGCAGTAGACTATCGCGTCAAGCCACGACACCGTTTCAACAGGGAGATTTTCGCCCTTAAAATTACTGGGAGAATCGCCCGTGATCTCCTGATACTCCTTCTGCGTGACTTCATATATGCTCATATAAAAATCGCTCACGGTGACGCTGTGCTGCGTCTCGTCTGCGCCGCGCCACGCCTCCGATTCGGGACTTCCCATCAAAAAGCTTCCTCCGGTTATCCGAACGAAACCTTCGGGAGCGGCGGAATTTTCCGCACTGCCGCCCGTCGTGCCGTTTTCCGTTTTATCTGACTGCGTGCCGTTATTTTTGTCGGATACGGTGGCAGAGGATCTCGAATCCTGCCCGCCGCAAGCCGTCAAAGCCGCGCAGAGTATACCGGTCAAAAGGACCGAAGTTATTTTTTTCATCGTTTAGAAGCTCCTTTCCTTATTCCCGCGCTGTTTTTTGCGCATAACAGTATTCTCTATGAGGATTTCCTTCCCGACAGTCCAAGCAGCCTGACCGCGTAATGCCCGATAAAGACAAACGCCCCCATAAGCGCGGCATAGTCGAGGTAGAACCTTATTTTGGATTCCTCATAATCCAGAAAAACAAATTTCGTTTTCAATGTCATATAATCGGGAAAATCCCGGCTGATAAAGACATATATCCCGTAAGCCGCGATTGCCGCCGCAATCAGAAAGCATACGGTTCCGCGGACACGGGAGGGCTTGTTAAGCCCCGCCGCTTTTTTCGCCAGCCCGACAAACATACCCCAGTGCAGTCCGAGATGCAGCGACATAAGGACAAAACCCCAGTGCGTCGCCGCTATATGAAGCGTTCTCGCAAACGCCATGCCTCCCTTTATCGGCAGAAAAGCGAACACCTTTCTCGAGAGTATCACTCCGCTTATCATAAGCCCGAGCATCGCCGCGAATACGGATATGTCAACCGCCGTCTGCAAGATGCGGACAGGTCCGTATTTTTTGCGGAACAGATTTTTATACCATCCGAAATTGAGGATATGGTGCAGTATGAACAAGACAAAGACGCCCGCGCCCGCCCATTCGTGCGCCGTATCTCCCCATAAATGGTAGCCCATCAGAAACAGCATCAGGGCTGTCATCAGAATGTCGGCTGTGATCTTTACTGTCATTTTCGGCTTCATACAATACTCCTTGTTATTTTAATATATCCAGACCGTCAAGCCATGCGTTTACGCTGTCTTTGGCGTTTCCTACGTTATTTCCGTTTACATGGAATCCGTCGGCGAAAGCCGCGCCGTCCGCGCTTGCCTTAACGCTTGATTCGCTGCGCCCGAAGCCTCCGCCCCCGCTTGTGCAGAAGGGCACAACGGTTTTTCCCGCGCAGTCATAGCTTTCAAGAAACGACAGGATAAGCATCGGAGCGTCGTTCCACCAGTTCGGATACCCGACAAATATCACGTCGTAATCCTCCCAGTTCTCCACCTTCGCGGACGTCTCCGGTCTGGCGCCGTCGCTCTGCTCCTGCTTTGCAACGTCCAAAAGTTCGTTATAATCGTCCGTATACGGCGTCTGTGGCTCAATTTTAAATAGATCGCCGCCCGTCTTCTCCTCTATCATTCCCGCAAGCTGTTCCGTGTTGCCTGACCATGAAAAATAAGCGATAAGGATACGGCTTTTTTCCCCGCCCGGCTCAGAAGCCGTGGTCTGCGCATCGGCGGGCGTATCCGACAGACCCGCGGTTTCTTTGCCAGCCGTCTCCTTAGACGCAGCGTTTCCCGTAGTATTTGTTTTGTCAGCGGAAGAACTGCCGCACGCGGTAAGCGATATAAGCATTACCGCCATAAGAATAATACCGATCAGTTTTCTCATAGATAATTTTTCCTCCTTTTTTGACTTAAAGACTATACCCATTTTTCGATAAGCTCTCTTGAGCGGCTTACGCTGCCTCCGCGAATTGCAAGCCCCTCTTCGACCTTCGCGCCCTGGCACAGACGCTTTATATCCTTCTCGCTGTTTCCCATTCCGCTCCCCTCATGCGTGCAGAACGGCTTTATAATTTTGCCGTCAAAATCAAAACGCTCAAGGAAGGCAAAAACCGCCATCGGCATTGTGTTCCAGTAATTAGGATAACCGAGATAAACCGTGTCGTAATCCTCAATTCCGTCGGGATACGACTTTAATTCGGGGCGCGCGTCCCGCTTCTGATCCGACCTCGCCTGCTCGATGCACTCGTTATAATCAGCTGAATAAGGCTGCGCCTGTTCTATCCTGAATGTCTGCGCTCCCGTAAGCTCCTTTATTATCCCCGCCGCGACCTCTGTATTCCCGGTCTCAAGCCGTTTAAGCTCACCGCTCACATAATTTTCATCCGCTCTTGAATAGAACGCTATCAGGCTTTTTGACATTTTAAGCACCTCCGTATTTTTATGCCTATATGATAGCACCGCTTTTATTGACGCGGAATCTCCTATATGTTATTATTGTATTAACTAAAAGTTTATACAAAGGAGGCGTTTTATGTATAATCCGCTTTTGGATACCTTTATCGCTGTCGCGGACTGCGGCAGCTTTACAAAAGCGGCGGAGGTTCTTTTTATATCTCCCACCGCCGTTATGAAGCAAATGAATTCTTATGAAAATCACCTTGATCTAAAGTTAATAGAAAGAACGTCCTCCGGAATCAGACTGACAAAAGCCGGAGAGATAATATACCGCGACGCTGAATTTATTAAAGACTATTCCTCAAAATCCGTATCCGCGGCGCGCGCGGCTCTCCACGCGGACGATACTGTTTTCTGCGTCGGCACATCTCTGCTGAATCCGGCGAAGCCGTTTATGGATCTGTGGTACCGTGTCAACAGCAGTTTCCCGGAATACAAGCTTCATCTTGTTCCTTTTGAGGATAAACATGAAGGAATACTTTCGGAAATTGAAAAGCTGGGTGAAAAATTTGATTTTCTCATTGGAGTATGCGATTCAAAGGAATGGCTTTCGCGCTGCCGCTTCCTGCCCCTCGGACGCTACAAAAAAATGGTCGCCGTGTCAAGGGAGCACCGCCTTGCGCAGAAAAGCCGCTTGGATATAGAAGAGCTTTACGGCGAAACGCTCATGATGGTAAAACGCGGGGATTCAAAAATCAATGATTCCATAAGAAACGACCTGGAAAATAATCATCCTCTTATTCGCATTGAGGACACGCCCATGTTCTACGATCTGTCCGTATTCAACCGCTGCGCGCAGACCGATAAGGTCCTGCTGACGCTTGAATGCTGGCAGGAGGTACATCCCGGTCTTGTTTCCATTCCGGTAAACTGGGATTACAGCATTCCCTACGGTCTGCTTTACAGCTTCGACGCGCCCGAAGACGTTCTGCGCTTTGTCGAAGCCGCCAGAAATACCGCGCCGTTATAAAAGTCTCACACGATTCTCAGTTCCCTGTCAAAATCGTTCAGATCCTTTCTGCCGTCCTCCGTTACGAGCACAAGGTCTTCTATCCTTACGCCCGCAACGCCCGGAACATATATTCCCGGCTCGATTGAAAAGCACATACCCGGTTTGACGATATCCGTGTTTCTGCCGGATACGTCGCACCGTTCATGCACCTCGATTCCGATTCCGTGTCCGAGCCTGTGCGTAAAGTATTCTCCGTACCCCTGCCCGATAATATAGTTTCTCGCCGCGGCGTCAATATCGCAAAAGCGCACTCCCGGCCTTACAGCCTCTCTTCCGCGCCTGTTGGCTTCCTTTACGATCTCGTAGATCCGTCTCGCCTCATCGCTCACATATTCCACAAACACGGTGCGCGTCATATCGGAGCAGTATCCGTCCTTTATACAGCCGACGTCAAGCACAACGCTGTCTCCGGGCTTTGCGAGAGAACCGTCAGATTCATGGTGAGGGTCGGCGGAATTGTCGCCGTAGCCGATTATCGGCTCAAAGGAGTGCCCGTCAGCTCCCAGCTCGCGGTATATTTTCAGAAGCCTCTCTCCCATTTCAAGCTCGGTAAGCCCCTCCGGAACAAGCCCGATGAGCCTCTCCATCGCAAGATCGTTGCACCTTGACGCTTCTATCATTTTTTCCTGCTCAGAAAAGCTTTTTATTCTGCGCATCCCGTCCACAATATAGGATGTCTCGATGTACGAGGCCTTGGGAATAAGCTTCATAAGCCGCAGAAGAAATCCGGCGGACCAGCTTCTGTCCACGCCTGTAACGCCTTTCTTTTCCATAGTATTCGCAAGCACCTCGACCGCGTCTTCCGTATCATCAAAATATTTTACCTCAACGCATATATCGGCGGGCTGCGGAAATATCTTCGATAGAAAGAGAAGCGACCATCCATCATTGTTGATATAAAGCGCCATCATTCTTTCCATGCACCGTATCAGGCGTCCGGTGAGATAATATACCGACATCGGATCGGTCACTATTATCTGCCCTATTCCCAATTCTCTCATTATCCTTGCCACTTCTTTTATCCTGTCTTTATGCATACAGCGCTCCTTTCATTTCACCCAAGCAAATCCTTTATCACCTCTGCGGCAAGCACAAGCCCCGCCGCGGACGGCACGAACGCCACGCTGCCCGGCAGCGCACGTTTGCCTTCACCTGAATTTTCCGAAACGGGCTTTACCGGCTCCTCCTCCGAATATACTACTTTAAGGCTTTCAACGCCTCTTTTCTTCATCTCACGGCGCATCACCCTCGCAAGCGGGCACACTTTGGTTTCGTATATATCCGCAACGCGAAATCCCGTCGCGTCGAGTTTGTTGCCCGCTCCCATACTGCTTATCACAGGTACTCCCGCAGCCTTCGCCCGCATGATTATCTCAAGCTTCGCGGTCACGGTATCGACGGCGTCCACCACATACGAGTATTGTGTAAAATCAAAGGAATCCGCGTTTTCGGGCAGAAAAAAGCATTGTCTTACCTTCACCTGCGCCTCGGGATTGATGTCGAGTATCCTTTCCTTCATAACATCAGTCTTATATCTTCCGACCGTACTGTGAAGCGCAATTATCTGCCGGTTTAAATTGCTGACCGAAACCGTATCGTTGTCAGTCAGGACAAAGCTTCCTACGCCGCTCCTTACGAGCGCCTCCGCGACATATCCGCCCACCCCTCCGATTCCGAAAACGGCTACTCTCGCTGCCGCAAGCTTCTCCACGGCGTCCTCGCCCAAAAGAAGCGCCGTCCTTTCAAACTGTTCCTTCATTCTTCCTCCACGCTTTTATCAGCGTCGTAAGTCTCAAGAAAATGATGCCTTATCCCGTCTTTTTTATACGCTATCACCGTGCTCAGGTTAACGTTTTCCACGCTTTTAAAAATATTTCCCTCAACGTACCGGTTTTCTTTTTTCAGTTCCCTGATAAGCTCCTTCACGACAAGGCGCTTTGATTCGGTTTCGTTGTTTTCGACGGCGCATTTTTCCGTAAAGCGGCACGCGCATTGCAGAAAACGCAGCTTGTTATAATCCCTCCACGCCTTGATGTCGTCCTCGCGTATTAGGTACATCGGTCTTATAAGCTCCATACCCTCAAAATTGGTGCTGTGAAGCTTCGGCATCATGGTCTGGACCTGCGCTCCGTAAAGCATTCCCATAAGAATGGTTTCGATAACGTCGTCATAGTGATGTCCGAGCGCGATTTTATTGCAGCCGAGTTCCTTTGCCCTGTTATACAAATGCCCGCGCCGCATCCGCGCGCAAAGGTAGCACGGCGATTTTTCGATATTAAACACGGATTCAAAAATATCCGATTCAAAAATATCCACGGGAACTCCCAGCCTTGCGGCGTTTTCTTCTATCATACGCCTGTTCTCGCCCGCGTATCCAGGGTCCATCACTATAAAAACTACTTCAAAAGCAAATTTATTGTGAAGCCTAAGCTCCTGAAAAAGTTTCGCCATAAGCATCGAATCCTTGCCGCCGGAAATGCAGACCGCGATCCTATCGTTTTCTTTTACAAGCTCATACTCGTTTATCGCCTTTGTGAAACGACACCATATATTCTTGTGGAATTTTTTGCGTATACTGAGTTCTATCTCATGCTGATTCGGTAAATCGGTACTTTCGTTCATAATTCCCTTCCTCCGCGCAGCTCATGTCGGACCGACGGATTTTTGAGCGCACAGCGCGGCAGACGCGAAGCGGCTGGATTTTTGAGTACATCTTACCACAAAAAAAGAACTGCGGCAATAGCCGCAGCCCGCAACGGCAGTACGCCTTCAAAGTTCAGATCATAATAAAGTCTTCACTGTTCAAACTCATACACCTGCACCTTATCCTCGCCGTCCATGACAGTATGGTACAAAAGCTCGTCGGTTCCGTCATTGTCGTAATCGTAAAGCTCAAAGTAAACCTTATCCGAATCGTAATCAAAATACCAGTCTTCTACGGTTTTCTCAGAATCCCAGTCCTTATATTTAATAATTACATCACCGTCACCTACAAAATAATTACTTGTAACAGTTATCTCTATATCCTCATTCGCGGCAACTACTTTATTTCCTGACAGGTCAACCTCCGCTTCTATAATATGTTCCCCATTAACATCAAATATCTCTTTAAGCCTGCTGTACTGCGTTCCGGCTTCCAAAATTTTCATCTTGCATTCTCCGCCCGTAAAGTCAAACTCTACAGTGCAATGCCAACTAAGTCCGCTATTGCCATATCTAAATGTCAGCACGCCGTTTTCAAAAAAGTCATTTTCTCCTCGTATCGCATGACAGCTAAGCTCAACAACACTCAAACTGCTTACATCCAACGGACTGTCCGGCTCTAGCACGGGCTTAAGCGCCTGATTTATCGGCGAAGCATACTCCTCATACGTATACAAACCATCATACAAGTCAAGATTTTTACAGTAATACGGCGACAGATCCTTTCCATTTTTAAGGTCGTATACAAAAAATACATGAATCTCCCTGATGCTCATTGCCGCAATCAGATCCTCATAGCCGTCGCCCGTCACATCCTGCACATAAAAGCTCCCCCCGCATCCTGGCTCGATTTCCTGCGTTGCCCAAGGAACCGTTACCTCTTTACCGTCGTATTCTATATACAGTTTGCCCTTAAACTCCCGAACCTTTACCCAGTCCACGGTGCCTTCCCTGTCAGATGTTTTTACCTTCCAATACTTTCCATTGTACTCGGTTTCCGGTTCGGTCGGCTCAGTCGGCTCAGTCGCATCAGTCTGCTTATCGGTTTCGGGCGGAAGACTTTCCGTCGGTTCTGCCGTATTATCGCCGACAGCCTCCCCTACCTGTACACCGCCATTTGTATATGAGCCTTTTGTTCCGCAGGCAGTGAGAGCCACAAGCACAATGCAACACATTAATAATATCAATATTTTTTTCTTCATAATTTTCCCCCTTGTTTTAAACACCAAAATGTTTTTCACAGAACACATTATAAACTCCCCAGTACTTCATTGACGCTGTAAGCCTCGAAACATTCGCGCTTGTAAGAGTTCCGGTCGGTATGCACCAACAGTTTGTATAGGTATTACTCTTACCATCCGACCTTTTATAATAAAATGTTCCTCCAACCACTCTGTTGTATGCCATGAATGTCTTTATACTGGAAAAATACAACTGGTCAGTGTAGCCTGCAGGTTTATCTATATAGGGCGCATTTGCCATCAGAAATGCATATATTTTATGGGTATGCACCCATAAGAGCTTTGACGCAAACTCACTGAAATTGTTAAATTCTTTAGATTTATATGTTGAAAACATATATTCTCCATCAATTATCTGCGTCACAACACCGTACACCGTATTTACATTTTGAAATTCCGGCAGCGTTGAACGCTGTCTGTTTCTTATCACCCAGCCCACACAGTCCTGATCCACTTCATTTTCCGGCGACTCCAGCATTATCACCCTTCTCACGGTCTCCTCCTGCGAAAGCGCAGCTCGCCCCTTTCCCGGGCGCAGATTCACACCGTTGGTATATATCTTCGAATCCACCTCGTAATCGTAATATTCGGGATTCTCCGTCTTTATTTCCTCCGCCCTTTCCTCGCTTATCCCGTCTATAAAACGAATAAGCTTCGGGCTGTAATATCTGCCGCAGTAATACCAGCCCGTTTCGGGGTCGCAATAGCTTTGCTTCATACGGATACGGTTTATATTTCCTATAAAGTCAGGATCGTCGCTGCAATCGGTCCAGTTTCCTGTCTCGTCCTTTCCAAGAACCGCTTCGCAAATATCATAATAATACTGATACTTAGCGACGGTATCTCCGTTTAATAGTATCTCCGCGATTTTTCCGTCCGCATAGCCGTATTCATATTCCGTATCATTATATGTAAATCCGGTCAGGATATAGTCAAACTCTTCGGTATATCCGTAATTATATTCAATAACATAGTCCGGTGCCGTTTCCTTAAGGAGAAAATAATTTTCGTCATATACAAAATATGTCGTAACGCCGTTCACGGTTTTGGCACAGCGGCTGCCGTTTCCGTCATATTCGTATGAAATATCGTACTGCCCGTTGACCGAGCTAAGAAGGGTATCGAAGCATTCGCCGCTTTCCCACTCAAGCTCCCAGCCGTCAACAAAAGTCTCGGACCACGGTTCACGGCACGACGAAAGCATACTCTCCGCCGCATCAGTCTTTACTGTCGGAAAAAGCGATGTTATTGTAACGGCTGTCAGTGCCGGCGCAATGAAAGCTCGTCTAAATGGTTTCTGACAATTCACTTTGTTTCCTCCTTTTTGATTTGTAACGCAATATATCTTTATATAGATTATAAACCTCACAAAATTGATTGTCAAGAGTCTGAGGATTTAAAAATGTCACAGTTCTGTTTATGTACCTTAATTTATCATATATTCCGCTTTCAAAAAGAATTGAGAGATAAATAAAAACGCGGCAACCGAATACCTAGCGGCAGTAAAACAAAAGCCGGACGGAATGCTCCGTCCGGCTTGTAACGCTTTGTGGTACTGACACATATGTGCCGCCAGAACCGCGGTCAGTAATATTTCCTGCTTCCCCAAAGGTTCTGTCTTTTCAAATCAAGGTATTCCTCGTATGCCTTTTCAAGAATCTGACGCTCATTGGCAAATTTGAGCATATGATAGGCTTCGTGATATTTGTAATAACCCGAATCCTCAAAATACTCTTCCTTCTGCGGCTTGCTGTAATAACTGCCCGCCATCATCAGATACCAATGCACCTCCTTGTCAACTATGCCTCCCGGCACGCTGAAAGTATACTGACTTTTGCCGACGTATTTTATTATCTCGGCGTCTGTCCCCGATTCCTCTTTCACCTCCCGAAGCGCCGTTTCCTTATATTCCTCTCCGGCTTCAACGGTTCCCTTCGGCAATACCCATCCTTCATACTTATTTTTAAAATTCTTATAAAGCAGAAGTATTTTTCCTCGAAAAATTACCACACCCCCACAGCTAGTTGCTTCTATCATTGCAATTCCTCCTGTATGGTGTGTCTTAAAGACCTGAATTAAGTATACAACCAAAGCGTGAATATGGCAACGGAAATTTTTGACGGCAAAGATACGTCCGGCGCGCCGCAAAAAATGCCGTCAGCAGACCGTCAGCGCGAATAATAATAATCATAGATAAGCTTCGCCGCCTCGGCCGCGCTTGTATCGCGCTGCGGGCCGCCCTCTATCAGCACCGTCACCGATATTTCGGGGCTGTCGGCAGGAGAAAAGCTGACAAAAAGCGAATGCTCATAGCCCTGTGTGCCGTACTGCGCCGTTCCGGATTTGCAGGCGACGGTATATTCCTGCCCGCCGAAAAGCCATTCAAAGCTCACCTGCGCTACACCCGTCATAGCGTCCCTCAGTATCGCCGCCTCTTCTTCTGACATAAGACTGCCGTACTCCTCAGGCTTAAAGCGCTTTATCACAACGCCGTTTACGCTCTCCACCCTGTCGGTCAGATAAGGCTTCATCAAAACTCCGTCATTGCCTATCGCATTGCCTATCATGGCAAGATGCATCGGCGTTATGAGCGTGCGCCCCTGTCCGAACGAAGTCTGAGCTATCTCCCATTCGCTGCTCTCGCCATCCAGAGCAAAGCTGCTTTCGTTATATTCCATATCAAGCGGCAGCTTTCCGTTAAAAAGAAGCGACTGCGCCGTATCGCGGTATCCGTCGATGTCAAGACCAAGTCCCATATTTATAAAAGAAGTATTGCACGAATTTACTATGGACTGCCTTAAATCAAGAACGCCGTGAGCCGTTCCGAAGGCGCAGCTTATTTTATGTCCGTCCAGATCGTAAAGGCTGTCGCAGTCATATTCGTACTCGTTAAAACTATCCGCGTTCTGCCTGATATACGCGAGCGCCGTCACAAGCTTAAAAGTGGAGCCGGGCGGATAAAGTCCCTGTGAGGCGCGGTTGACGAGTACCGAGTCGGCGTTCTCCGCCG
>CAJTON010000009.1:0-11669 GCA_910577605.1 uncultured Butyrivibrio sp. | reverse complement strand
TTATCTCCGCCCAGTTCGCGGCAAGAGTATTCGGATTAAAATCCGGTTTTGAAACCATGGCGAGGATCTTTCCCGTGGACAGCTCGGTGACTATCACCGCGCCCCGGTTGTTTCCGAGAGCGTCGTATGCCGCCTGCTGCAAGCCCGAATCAAGAGTCGTGACCAGCGAATCGCCCATGCTCTTTTCCCCTGTGATGTCGTTTACTATCTGCTCAAATGGATTCTGATTGCTTGTAAGCATATAGTAACAGTCCCTGCTTTCGATACCGTAACCGCCGTTATTGATATATCCCGCCGCGTGCGCGAAAAGATTGTTGTACGGATAGTATCTTACGTCGTTTCCCCCGGGATCCTTTGTCGTCGTCGCTATCACATTGCCGTCGGCGGTAAGTATCTGTCCCCTCGTTATCTTTTGCTCAAGTATACCCTGCCTTTTGTTGTAGGAATTGTTGATAACGTCATCCGCCCTAACTATATTAAAATAAACCATATACGCGATAAGTCCCGCGAAGACCGCGAGAAAAACATACGAGGTCACGACTATACTGCGGTTTGACGACCTTATCCGCTTACGCTGCTTCGTTTTTTTGTTCCTCTTCATTCTCATTCTCCTTCACAAGTATAAAAACTGACTGCACCATCGCAAACATGATAAGCGAGCAAAGAATCGAGCTGCCGCCGTAGCTTACGAAGGGAAGCGTTACCCCCGTAAGCGGTATGAATTTCGTCACTCCGCCTATCGTCAGAAAGCACTGGAAAATATACAGCGCGCCGAAACCTACGGCAATCAGCTTATAAAACATATCGCGGCTTTTTGAAGCGATCCTCATTATCCCTATAAAACAGCTGAAGCAAACGAGAATAACGCACACGGCAAAGATCATTCCGTACTCCTCCGATATAGCGGCAAAAACAAAATCCTTGACCGCCACCGGAATTTTGCCGGGAAGCCCCTGATAAAGCCCCATTCCGAACCAGCCGCCCGTCCCTATGGCAAAAAGCGACTGCGTTATCTGATAGCCGCCGTCGTCTATTATGCTCCACGGGTCCCTCCAAGCCGCGACTCTTGTTCTGACATGAGAAAAGAAATTGTACGCGAAGACCGCGGCGGCTGAGCCGGCAAGAACTCCCGCTATCATATATCTGAGCTGCCCCGTTCCGACATAAAGCATCACAAGATAGGCGACGAAAAAGATAAGCGCCGCGCCGAGGTCATTTGAGGCGACAAGTATGAGAACATGCGCCGCCGCGATGACCGCCGATATTACAAGACCTTTAAAGTTCTCCGCCTTCGTAAGCATCGCCGCCGCAAAAAGCACATAAATAAGCTTTACGAATTCCGACGGCTGAAACGAAAAACCGCCTATATCTACTGATATGTTCGCGCCCCATGTCGTTTTTCCAAGCACAAGAGTAACGCCTAACAGCACTATGCCGAGCGCCGCGAAGAAAAACCTCGCCTTGATAAGAAAAGCTCTTCTGCGCATTATCACCGGAACCAAAAAAGAAGCCGCGCTGCCCGCCGCCACTATCACGAACTGCTTGAAAGCGTTTGCCGGAGACAGCCTAAGCACCATGATAAAGCCGAGCGCGAGAAGCATCGCCATATTGTTCGTAAGCAGTCTTGAGCTGTCGGGATATATGAGCCTGTAAAGCAGCACGAACAGCAAAAGATACACAAACTCAAGCGCAAAGAAAATAACAGAATTGACCGAAGGCTTGTAATATATTATTATCGCCGACGATATTGTAAAAATAAGCATTGTCAGGATATTCTGAAGCAGATATTTTCCGCGCAGTCTGTCCTGACGCCTGCCGGCATTAATGCTGAAACACAGATATGTGTAAAACAGCATCAGAAAAATCAGTATGTATTTGGATAATCTTAATAGAACCCTTATCATTTTTATTCCACTCCGTGACTGAAATGTCCCCTTGTAAAACCGCCGTTTGAAGCGTCCGCCTGCACAAAGGCGACGGGCGTTCCCTCTTTTGCCGCCCTTATGGTGTCTTCAACAAAAGCCGCGCTCTCGTCAGCGAAAGCAAGCCCCAGATAATCCGGCGAAAGCCTTTTTATTTCGGCAACCCGGTCCGTCAGCACCGTCGGCACGCTGTTGTAAATTATATTATAGCAATACCTGCAGCAGCTAAAATATTTAAGCGCAGCCTTTTTTCTGTCTTTAAACATCCCGAAACGCGCTTTGGGCGCGTGACACTCGCCGAGAGTCCTGTCAAGACAGTTCGCGCTTATCATAAGCGGCGTGCGCATATACACTATAAGCTCGCTCTCCATAAGAGAATAAAGCCCCGAAAGCTCGCCCGCGTTCAACTCGACAGAATACGCCATTCCCTCAAAGCCGCGTTCCTCAAGCGCCCTGACCGCCTCGTCGTTGAAGGCGTACACTGTGTAATCCGCCGCGAATTTTCCCTTGAAGCCGTTTTTTCGCAGATATTCATATTCTGCCATATTTCTGATAATAAATCCGTCAAAATCAAGCTTTCGGAAATTTTCAATATTCTCCTCTATAAAGGAAAATCTGCCCTCCCTCATTATTCTTGGCATCGCAAGAAAGCATAAAATGCCGTTTTTGCCGCACAGCTCCCTGATCTCCTTTATTTCTTCAACGCTCATAAGCTCGGTCTCGACGCATATCCTGTCCGCCCCCGCGCGCGCCGCTGCCCTTGCCTGCTCCGCCGTCGTTGCGCGCACAGACACCGCGGGGGAAAATCTGCTGCCCGCGCCACCTTCCGACGCCGCTTTATAAGAATAAGACTTATGCCTTTCGCTTTTTTCCACCCCCGCCGACTCGCGAAACGGCTTTGCTTGCTCGCGTCTGTACGCGGCAAGTCTTGCGTAATTAAGCGCGTCCACCGACTGCCTCCTTAACTCGTTGAGCGCCTTGTTCGGCATGAAAATGTTTTCGTCCGCATCTATTTCAAGACTTTCAGCCTCATAGTCCGTATTTCCGAACCGGTTTATCTGTTTTGATATGTCGTCCTTTGAAAGCGGACGGCTTTCCGCCCTATCAGGCTTTGCGCCGACGACGCTCACCTTATTTCCCTCGCTGTCGTACAGAGACATTACAGCGTCTTTTCCGACGGAAAGCTTTACGGAAACCTTAATTTTTTCTTTCAGAGTTTTACCGACATATTGCGATTTTATTAAGTTCTCATACTCCGTCTTATCGGTCTGTGACTTGTCGCATCGGTCCGCATCCGCAGACATATCGGCGCCGTTATGAGCAAAATAATAGCCCTTCGTCATTCCGCCCCTGTCAAAAAGCATCAGCAGACTGCGTATGTCGTCCTCGTCCACGCGGTAGCCGCCGCGCCCGTCTTGCAAATACATATCGACATATCTGCGGTAAATTGAGGTCACTCCCGCCGCGTATTCGGCGCTCTTCATACGTCCCTCTATTTTAAGCGAATATACGCCCGCCTCCAGTATATCCGGAAGGATCTCAAGCGTGCATAGATCCTTGAGGCTTAGAAGCGCCCGTTTGTT
Source organism: uncultured Butyrivibrio sp. (assembly GCA_910577605.1). Taxonomy (GTDB): domain Bacteria; phylum Bacillota; class Clostridia; order Lachnospirales; family Lachnospiraceae; genus Eshraghiella. The sequence continues at coordinate 8,164 of CAJTON010000009.1, read as the reverse complement.
TCCTTTTGCCTCATACATAAGCCTGCACGTCCCTGCGCAGCGCCCGCGGTTGCCGCTGCGTCCTCCGAGAAAGCTGCTTATAAGGCACTGACCGGAATACGAATAACACAGCGCGCCGTGTACGAAACACTCAAGCTCCATGCTTTTGTCATAAGCCCGAAGTCTGCCTATCTCGTCAAGCGAAAGCTCTCTCGCCGGAACGATCCTCGTGACATTGTATCCGCGCAGAAAATCAATATGCTCCTTATGCGTCACCGTCATCTGAGTGCTGGCGTGAATATCAAGTCCCGGAAAGCACCGGCTTATCATACTCATAACGCCGTGATCCTGAACGATGACCGCGTCCAGACCGGCCTCGTAAAACGGCTTTATATAATCGTAAAGTCCCGAAAGCTCGCTGTTTTTGACAAGCGTATTCACGGTAAGGTACATTTTTCTCCCGTGAATATGAGCATAGTCGATCGCCTCAAGAATTTCCGCATCCGAAAGGTTTCCCGCGTACGCCCGCGCGCCGAAACGGTTTCCTCCTAAGTAGACCGCGTCCGCTCCCGCCGCAAGCACCGCCTTGAAAATCTCAAAACTGCCCGCTGGCGCAAGCACCTCGGCGGCCGGGCGCTTTGAAGTCTGCTGCAAACCGCAATATGAATTTTCTTTTTTTATATAATAATTATCCACTGTCCTGCCCCTGCAATAATAAAACGGGTATATCCGCACTCAAACCGCATACGAAAATACCCGCCGAAATTCACTTTTCACATTCCCGCAAGGCGCTGCGCGCCGGACGGGACATACAAACTATTTAACATTGTCAAGCTCAGTCTCAAGGCGCACGATCGTCTTCTGATTCTCACCTATCTCCGCCTTAAGCTTGTCTATCTCCTGATTGGCGGAATCAAGCTTGATCTGAGCCGATATAAGTTCATGCTTAAGGTCATAAATTTCTTTATCCTTGGCATCCATGTCGGACTCCAGTTCGTCCGCCGTTTTTTTGGCCTTAAAATAATCGTCGGCAATATTAAGCTCGAGCATGACTGCCTGCATATCAAGGGTCTGTCTTCTGTATGAATCCGACTTCCTGAAATCCGACATCTTCCCGTTAATATACGCCGCGACCTTCTGAAGATACTCCTCGCTCTCGTAACCGCTGAGCGTATAAGTCCTTTGACCTATTGTAACCTCTGTTTCATTCTTAGCGGACATTTTTTCACTCCTTTGTACCTGATAAAGCAGCGTAAACTGCTCACGCGTACAGTTTAGCACATTTTCGCCGCCATGTCAAAATAATCCGCATACCGCCGCCTTCCATTCCCCAAAAAATTCGTCAAACGTCCCATAGCGCCCGTTTCTGTCAGGGCTGACTGCCCTGACCGCAGCCCGATAGCTCTCCCCGTTTAATTGCCAATCGGAAAATGAACAGGGAACAAAGCGGTTGTTCTGGTATCTTTGCATAATTTCTTCGTCAGAAAAGCTTCCGAAGAATTCAAAAATCAACGCGCCATGCGTAAAAATGTTCGTCCGCTCGTCGATAACGGCGCCCTTAACATATTCTTCGGGCGCTTTTAAACGTTTTGTTCCGAACCATTCGGCGCCTTTATCGTTCACGACAGGCTTTTCCCTGAAAAAATCAATATCGCATATCGTGATTTTATCCGTCGGGAAATCATACATGATGCTTCCCTCGTAAAAATCGACAGCCGTATAGCCTTTTTTATTTACATTCCGTAAAAAAGAAAATATCACGTCCGTCGCGTTTAACTTTTTACCGACGGATAATTGCCTGAATTTTTCTTTAGGGCTTTTGAGCGCGCTATCTCTTTGGTATTTTTCAAAATTCCAGTGGTCGAACAGGCACTCGCCCTCCGTCCACTCAAAAACTGCGGCATAAAACTGACCGTACTCATAAGCGTCAATAATTTTCACTAAATTCGGGTGGCTCAGGTCAGAATATAAATGAACGGCTTCTTTTAGTATTTTGACGGATTCCTCCGGCGATACCTCCGCCTCTATCGTATTTACGCCCGCAATTTTACAAAAATATTTTTTACCTGAATCCTCCATACCGATGCAGATACAGCCCGAACCGGTTTCGTCAACGCTCCAGAACGCCGTGCCGTATTTTTTTAACCAAGTAAAATCATGCGATTCTTTAAGTCTGAATTCAACAGAATCTAGTTTGTTTATTATCATTTTTCATTTACCTCTAAATCCTTCGCCATGCACAATGATTCCGGCATATCCGCGTACGGACCGTAATTAGGTATCACCTTAAAACCTGATTTTTTATATACCGCACAGGACTCGGCTAACAGTTCTCCCGTTTCAAGGATCATTCTTTTATATCCCAGTTCAGCCGCCCATTCCGTCAAAAGAGAGACAAGCCTGGTTCCTATCCCTTGTCCCTGATATTCCGCATGTACGAAAACTCTCTTTAATTCAATATTTTCGTCGTCATATCTTCTTATGGCGCCACCGCCGACGGGCGTATCGCCTTCATAAACGACTATCGCGTGCCGTATTTCGTCAAGTAGGTTAAATTTTTTATATTTGTCTCTTTTTATCGCTTTCCCGACGCGCCTGTCCAGATCCATATCGAGAAGCGCGCAGTTTTCTATAAAATCCTTGTCACTGCCATCCGTTCTTTTATAGTACATTTAAACTCCTTTGCATATCTTTTTAATATAGTAAACAAACTCAGCATCTTTCTTATACTCGGTATAGCCCAGTTTTTTATAAAAAGAATTTGTGCGAATGTTCCAAATAGGCGTATCAAGAAATATTTCTTCCGCATCAGAAAAGATCCTTTCAATTTCCCGCATCATAAATACGCCGTATCCGTTTCTGAAATATTCAGGATCTACAAATATCCTGCCTATATTAAGCTGCGCTCCCTCCGAAAAAACAAGGGCACCGCCTACAATTAGACCATCCGATAATAATTTATATAAGTGACCCGCGTTTGCCATTTTCGTATAAAACTTTGCGGACATATATCCGGGAGGACCGCCTTTTGATGATGCACCTACAAGTATGTCACTGTCAAATGCACGTTTGGAAATACTGTTTATTACCAAAGCATCCGATGAAGCTGCTTTTTTTAATTCCATCATTAATTGCTTCCTCCGTTTCTGTCTTAAGCCGTTTCAATCAATCCTTAAAATCAGTCAGCTTTTCCGCCTCACGCATTTTTATCCAAAATCGCGCGAGGCAGCCGCCCCGCGCGTCATTCTCTCAAACTGCTTTACATTTTTTCAAATACCGGAATCGAATCGATCGGAGCGTCGGCTTTTATAGTCTGACCTCCCTGATATTCCTTACCGTCCCTTGTATCCTTCCATGTTCCGGCGGGAAGGTAAACCTCGCGCTCAAACTCGTTAAGATGGAAGATCGGCGCTACAAGGTATTTGCTTCCGAACATATACTGATCCTGAAGCTCCCAGCACTTCGCGTCGTCAGGGAACTCAAAGAACATGGTTCTGATAAGCGGCGCGCCGTTTTCTGACGCCTCCTTGTAAAGATCCCTGATATAGTCGTGAAGGCTGATGCGGATATCGTAGTATTTCTTCATTATGCGGTAATTTTCCTCACCGTAGCTCCAAAGCTCGTTGGGCTGTCCGGTGTGAAGATATCCGCCGCCCCAGTCACGGTCGTCCAAAGGCGGAATATTGTAGGGTCCTCTGTCGCCGTGCATACGCAGAACCGCCGAATAGACCGCAAATTCATACCAGCGGATAAGAAGCTGCTGGAAATCGGGATCGTTTACGTCGTCCGTCATAAAGCCGCCGACGTCGGTCGTCCACCACGGTATTCCCGCAAGTCCCATATTAAGACCTGCCTGAAGCTGGTCGTAGAACGCCTCAAAGGTGCTGGGAACGTCGCCCGACCATACGACGTTGCCGTACTTCTGGCTTCCGGCCCACGCGCAGCGCAGAAGGTTGACAACATTTCCGTCCCCTATATCCTTCATGTTATCATAGAAAATACGGCTGTAAAGCTGAGGGTACATATTGCTGCACGAAAGCGCGGGTCCCTCAAGATAGCGGTAATTCTCAAAGTCGTAAACTCCGTAATCCGGCTCTGAATTGTCAAGCCAGAAAGCGTCAATGCCGTAGTCGTAGTAATTCTTTTTGCAGACCTCCCAGACATATTTTCTCGTCTCGGGATTAAATACGTCTATTTCAACGCAGTCGCCCTGATAATCGTAGGTCTGAGCCGCACCGCGCTCCGTCCTGATAAGAAGTCCGCGCTCCATCATCGGTCCGAAGTTCTCGCTCTTTCTGTCGACCGAAGGCCATACCGACACGATGACTTTGATTCCCATTGAGTGAAGCTCGTCCACCATAGCCTTGGGATCGGGCCAGTATTTCGTATCAAACTTCCAGTCGCCCTGTACGGTCCAGTGGAAGAAATCGATAACTATCTGGTCGATTTTTATGCCCTCCTTCTGATACTGACGGGCAACGGAAAGGACCTCCTCCTGCGTCCTGTAACGGAGCTTGCACTGCCAAAGTCCCATGCGGTCCTCAGGAAACATAGGCGCGCGTCCTGTAACCGCCGTATAATTCTCAAGAATCTGCTTGGGAGCGTCCGCGACTGTGATCCAGTAATCCATCTGCTTAGTTGAACGCGCGGTCCATTCCGTATAGTTCTTGCCAAAGGTAACCTGTCCTACCGCCGGATTGTTCCACAGCATTCCGTAGCCGAGGCTTGAAACCATGAACGGAACGGAAATCTGCGAATTGCGCTGCGCAAGCTCGAGCACGCAGCCCTTGAGATCCATATACGGCTGCTGATACTGTCCCATTCCGTAAAGCTTCTCGCCGTCATTGCTCTCAAATTTAAGATTCAGCTTAAATTCGGTCCCGCCGATTATTCCCTTCCAAGTTCTGTTGATGACCTTCAGGCAACGGCTTTCCTTGCTGAGCGTTCCGTCGTATTCGCGGAAATATTCGCGCAGTACCTGTTTTCCGTCTCTGTAAAAGGTAATGATTCCTCTGAAATTTACGGTAGCCTTAACTCGTCCGTTGGTTATGGACGCGATCTGCCTTTTGTCGACAGTGCCGTCGCCTACCCAGTGCTCTTCCTCATTGATTTCCACAACAGCGCCGCAAGGCTCCGTCTTTTCGGTAAGCGCCCAGTCCTGACCGGTAAATTCCCAAAGCTTTGTCGAGCGCACGCGGAGGGAATCCTTCCCCCACGCCTCGATGCGCAGCGTCTCGCCGTTGTTGCGTGCGATAAGCGCACCGTTCTCCTTAATAAACTGCATTATTATGCTCCTTTCCTTGTTATTGCGCCGTTTTTCCGCGCATAATGGTATCCTCGTAGAGGGTTTCCTTATTGATACGCCGTTTTTCCGCGCATAATGGCATTTTTATTTTTCCCGTAAAAACTGGCAATTCTTTTATAATTGTATTATACTAATCTCATACACAAAAAACTTGATATTTTTTGGCTATTTCTAACACAATTTTGATATACATTAATAAAACGGAGAATTTTGGCATGAACCGCAATGATTTTGACTTATTTCGGGAGGCTTCCCAGCATGGAAATATGCGTTTTCATCTGATGCTGCATGAATACGCCTCGGACATAACTCGCCCCGAGCGTGTCAGCGCGCACTGGCACGAGGAATTTGAGCTGCTCAGGGTTACGCAAGGGAAAGGCGCAGCTCATATAAACAACCGCCGTTTTGAGATCGGCGAGGGCGACGTTCTTTTTATAAATTCGGGAAATCTTCATTCTCTGTCGGCGGAAACCGGAACGCCGCTTTGTTTTTACGCGGTCGATTTCGGACGCGAGCTGATAAACAGCTACGGCAGCGACGATATTCAGCAAAAATATATCCAAAGGCAGGCGGCGGGCGGTCTTCTTTTTTGCGACCATTTTCGCGCAAAGGAGGATGCCTGTAAAAAAATTGCCGCTCCGCTTGAGGAAATCCGCCTTCTTTACAATCAGGGAGCCGCGGGAAACGAGCTGCTTATAAAATCCGACCTTCTGCGCATATGGCATTATCTCTGCCAATATCCCGCGACTTTCGTTCCTCCCTCATACGGGAACGACGACGCGAAAATTGCCCTCATAAAGGATGTTTTACAGTATATACGCGAAAATTACGGCAGCCCTCTCACCCTGCGCATGCTTTCCGAAAGGTTTTACATGAGCGAGGGACAGTTCTGCCGTTTTTTCAAGGCTCAGGTCAACATGACCGTTACCGAATATTTGAATTATTACCGCGTGGGCGCCGCCTGCGATATGCTGCGTGACGGAACTCTGCCCGTAAGCGCCATAGCGCTCGACTGCGGTTACAGCAATATCAGCTATTTCAACCGCACCTTCCGCAAATATATGCACTGCACGCCGAAGGAGTACCGATTTGCAATAAAAGAGAGCAAATAAATACTTTAAAAATGGGAAGTCAAAACCAGTAACAAATATTACTTTATTTTAAGCATTTTAGATATCATAACTACAAATAACGCCGGAAACCCACAGACCTCCGGCGTTAAACTTACTCATATAAAATTATGCTTTAGGAAATTACATTCCCATCTGCGCGGCAACCTCCGCCGCAAAATCCTCGTTCTTTTTCTCAAGACCCTCGCCTGTCTCGAAACGTACAAAGCTCTCTACGCTTACGTCCGCGCCGACTGACTTTGATACGTCCTTGAGATACGCGGAAACGGGCTGTTTTCCGTCCTCCGCCTTAACGTAAACCTGATCCATAAGGCAGATCTCCTTGAGCTGCTTGTTGATACGTCCGGTGACGATTCCCTCAAGCATCTTCTCGTTCGCGTCGGGTTTCTCGTTCTTAGCCTCGGCAAGAAGAACCTTCTTCTCGTTCTCGATATACTCCTGATCGACCTCGTCGCGGCAGGTATACTTGGGATTGAGAGCGGCGATCTGCATTGCCACGTTCTTAAGAGCCTCTTTGACCTCATCGTTTACAACCGATGTCTTTGCCTTTACAAGAACTCCGATCCTTCCGCCGCCGTGAATATATGATACTACGCAGCCCTCGGGAGCTTCGACCTTCTGGAACCTTCTTATCTTGAGATTCTCTCCGATAACGGCGATCTTGCCCGCAAGAGCCTCCTCAACGGTCTTTCCTGCCTCAGCCTTCCAAGGTTCAGCCATGAACTCCTCGATCGTTGCGGAATCTGAAGAAAGCGCCTGATTGGCAACCTCCTCAACGTAAGCCGCAAAATCGGCATTCTTGGCAACAAAATCGGTCTCGGAATTGACCTCTACGATAGCCGCCTTGGTGTCGCCCTCGACAACAGCCTTAACAAGTCCTTCTGCCGCGATCCTTCCTGCCTTCTTTGCTGCCTTGGCAAGTCCGTTTTCCCTAAGGAACTCGACCGCCTTATCCATATCGCCGTCAGTCTGACCGAGAGCTTTCTTGCAGTCCATCATTCCGGCGCCTGTCATTTCTCTTAACTCTTTTACCATTGATGCAGTAATGTCTGCCATAATTATATCCTCCTGATTATATTTATATTAAGCCTGAACTTCCTCTGCAGCTTCTTCGGAATAAGCTTCCTCCGCCGCGATGTCCTCATAATCCTCAGCCGTCTCACCCTGATTTGCGGCGATGACAGCGTCAGCCATTTTGGACACGATAAGCTTAACGGCTCTGATAGCGTCATCATTGCCGGGAATTACATAATCAAGTTCTTCGGGGTCGCAGTTGGTATCAACGATTCCGATAAGCGGAATTCCGAGGATATGCGCCTCCTGAATACAAATGCTCTCCTTCTTGGGATCGACTACGAAAATAGCGTCGGGGATCCTCTTCATCTCCTTTATTCCGCCAAGGTTCTTCTGAAGCTTCTCCTGCTCCTTTTTAAGCTGGATGACCTCCTTCTTGGGAAGCACGTCAAAGGTTCCGTCCTGCTCCATTTTCTCGATGTCCTTAAGTCTGCGGATCCTGCTCTGGATAGTCTTGAAGTTGGTAAGCATACCGCCGAGCCATCTCTCGTTTACATAGAACATTCCGCAGCGCTCCGCCTCGGTCTTGACCGCGTCCTGAGCCTGCTTCTTCGTACCTACGAAAAGAATGCTGCCGCCGTCAGCCGCAATGTCGTAAACGGCGTTGTAAGCCTCGTCAACCTTGCCTACCGACTTCTGCAGGTCAATAATGTAGATACCGTTTCTCTCGGTGAAG
>CAJTON010000008.1:34462-75912 GCA_910577605.1 uncultured Butyrivibrio sp. | reverse complement strand
AAAATGGGATATTCAGTATATCAAAGGCAATAGAGATGATATTAAAGATTTGTATTGGTTGATGTATTCAACACCATATTTTATTGCGTTGTGTTTTATCAATAATTGTTTTGACTACTATTGTGGGAAAATTATAGACGAACAAATTGCCGTATTAGTACAAAAATTGTATGCGGTCTGTACGGATTTATATAAAGAAGAATCGTTTGATAATTACGACAAAATTAAAGTTATTGGAGAAATTTTTGAAGAAGCATTTAATACTAAATCAAAAAATTATGAAGCATTGTATTTGTGATTTTAGCAGTAATGTATTGATTTGTTTGATGCACTGATATATTTATTAAGAAAAATTATTACATAGCCGAGAGGTTTTCATAACGAAAATCCCTCGGCTTATTCTATTTTCAAGGAGGTGTGTGATTGAATTACCAAGAGTACAGACAGTCCCTTAACCAAAGGCTGACCGACAGGGTACAGCGGGAGCTTTCCTCTTTTCGGGAAGAAATGCAGGCAAAAACGCCGCAGGAAATTTACGATGCCGCATATCAGATTGCCATGAAGAATGAGATTGCCGATTGTTTTTCCAATACGGATTATTCCCTGCAGGCGGCAAAAGCCCTTATGAAATCCCCGAATCTTTTGCAGGATGTTTATGAGGAATGGCTTGGACGGGAGGATTCCCACATGGATGAGCTGCGCCAGACCATCGCAGATTTTAAGTCATATATGGTTAAGACGGAAAAGATTTTGTCTGGGAAAGAGAGGTGAGCCTGCTTGGATGAGAAGTAACAGACCCTATGTGCAGATTGACCCAGACGTGCTTGAGCAGGCAAGGCAGATAGATTTACTCTCCTATCTTAGAGCCTATGAGCCGAGCAACCTTGTCAAAGTCAAAGGCACGACGAACGTCTACTGTACCGCCGAGCATGACAGCCTAAAGATTTCCAACGGCAAATGGTACTGGTGGTCGAGGGGCTTCGGCGGCTATTCTGCCCTTGACTATCTGATGAAAGTCAAGGAGTACGGTTTTGTAGGAAGAAACCATGAATCCTGATGGCGGAAAACATATTTGTCCATACGCAGGAAATTGCAATAAGAGTTGTTCAAACGTTCTAGAGAAAAAGGAGCCAGAGACTAGTAAACCAGTAGCAACTGATAACAAAGGAAATGATTGGAGAGCAAAGCTCTTAGCTCATTTCAATAGAGGACATTAAGGAGGTAGACGGTTAGGAAAGAGTTTTGTTTTATCTGAATCTACATCAAGCGAATCTTTATTTATTGAAAGATGCTTTCAATTGCTTAAGCCAAATGGCAGATTAGGATTAGTTTTACCAGAATCGGTATTCAATGCTGTTGATAATATGCAAGTCGGGTTGTTTTTATATAGAATGTTTAAAATCAACGCAATCGTATCCTTGCCTCGAAACGTATTTATTGATACGCCAACTTTAACTAGTCTTTTATTTGCTCAGAAAAAAACTGCCCAGGAAATAGAAAAGTAGGATAGTGAATGGCAGAAAAATATTGATTATGCAAATAAAGCTATTAAAGCTGGAAAAGTTTGTGTATCATCTATGAAGAAAAAGAGTTATACATCAGCACAAGAGGTTGAAAAAGCAGTAGTGAGTGCGATTAGAGAAATATTACACGAAGATGACTGGGTAGTAAAAAAGGTAAGAATTCAGAAGTTATTCCTGTACGTATGAGAACAGATATAGCTACAATTGATGATACATTTCTTTATTATAATGATTTACTTAAATCTACATCGATTGAAAAGTTTTTAAATATGCTTTTGATAAAACCAGTCAAGCATATGATCAACAGTTTGACTCATTTGTTGTAGATGAAGTTAGGTATAAACTAAGCAAAAGGAAAGAAAAGAGTAGACCAAACCAACTTTGTTCATTTATAGGAAATAATACAAAGAAAAAAATTTACAATTTGCATTTATGTGACGAACCGTATTCAGTAAGTTATGATGTTGGAGAATCGACTACAGTTTTGGATATTGTAAAAAGGGAGGTTAAATGGGACTAATGGATAAAAGCAAAAATTATCCGATGCATACTAAGACAAAATTGTCTGAGATCAGAAAGACACATTCGTTAAGATGTGATGCAAAGCAATTTAAAAAAAGATTTGCGGAATTGAAAAAAATGATTGATATAGAGGACACATTTTACTTGGGAGAATTAATTCCGCAACCATTAGTTAAAGGAGGACAGCCACCATATATTGATGGAACAGATGGAATTGCAGTTATAAATACTTTATCAATACAGCATTTGCAAATAAACCTAGAAGATTGTCGCTATATTTCGGAAGAAGATTTTGATTGTATCCTTGAAAATAGAAAACTGAAAAAGGTAATGTTTTACTGACAATGGACGGTGGCACATCAATTGGAAAAAGTGCGATATTTGATTTAGATGACAATTTTACAGTTGATAGTCATGTAGCTATTATACGTCCAGTTGGAATATCTGAAAAAGCAATGGCCTATTTGTTAGCCTCACCAATGGGTCAATTACAGTTTAATAAGGCAGAATCTGGAGCAAGCGGACAAACTGCGGTAACAGAGGAAGATTTGAGAAGATTCCAATTTCCAAGTGCATTGTTAAAAAATATAGAGGACTTAGCAGAAGATTTAGACAAGAAGCGTAAAAAGATAAATGAAAAAAAGAAAGCATTGGAAAAAGAAGAGTTTGAGGCATGGGGTATTTTTTTAAGTGCATGCTTAAATAAAAAATGATTATGGTATTTGATACAATAAATTTTGTATTATACCAAATCCTTATAATTGTAAATATGCTGTTGCATGAATGCTTTTGTGGGAAAAGAGATGCACGAACGGTCTTAGTATTGTAAAAATATTGCCCATATTTCCGTGATTTTGTGGGGATATGTTCTGATTTGGTACTCATGTGGAGACAGCCGTTCTGCTGACGCGAAAACCCCAATAATTCATTAATTTTACCGCTTGAGAAATGAAGCGTAATAACATAGAAGTCTGCGTTTGATTTTCGCATAGTGTATAATTATTAAGCTCGGTATTGCATCTTTTTCTCGTAATGCGATTCCGCATTTGTCCTAAACAATAATTCTCTCCACCAAAATCTCCCCCACCCCCTCCAAAACAAACATTGACAAATCCCGAATTTTATAGCATTATTATAAGAAAGCTAAAACCCCGCCTTTTAGGCGGGGATATAGTGCGTTTAGAGGCATGGCGCGCTACGCCGGCGTCAGTATCAACTCCCGTGTTGCGGGGTACTTTTTCAGAAGGAGTATGTGAAATGGCAGAAAAAAAGAATCTAATGACCTATGAAGGGCTTAAAAAGCTGGAGGAAGAGCTTCAGGAGCTTAAAGTTGTAAGGCGTAAAGAAGTTGCCCAGAAAATAAAAGAGGCGAGGGAGCAGGGAGACCTTTCCGAGAACGCGGAGTACGACGCTGCCAAGGATGAGCAGAGGGATATTGAGGCCAGAATTGAGGAGATCGAGAAAATTCTCAAAAATGCCGAAGTCGCCGACGACGACAGTGCGAATAAAGGAACCGTCAATCTTGGCTGCACAGTCAAAGTTCTTGACATAGAATACGATGAAGAAATAGATTTTAAGCTTGTGGGCTCGACCGAGGCGAAAAGCCTTGAGAACAAGATTTCCAATGAATCTCCGCTCGGAAGGGCGCTTATCGGCAAAAAGCCGGGAGACCTGGTCATTGTTGAAACTCCTTCGGGCGAAATGAATTACAAGATACTTAAGGTCACGAGAAATTAAAAGAAAGGCTGGAACTTATTTTGGCATCACAGAATAATAATCAGCAGCAGGATACCAATGCGCTGATACAGGTTAGAAAAGATAAACTGGCGGAGCTTGTTGCGAGAGGCAGCAATCCGTTTGAAATAACAAAATATGACGCGACGCATCACAGTCAGGAGATAAAGGACGGCTTCGACGAACTGAACGACAAGGAGGTTTCCGTTGCCGGACGGCTTATGTCCAAGCGCGTAATGGGCAAAGCCTCGTTCTGCCATGTTCAGGATCTTCAGGGGACTATCCAGTCCTATGTGGCAAGAGACGCGATAGGCGAAGAGCCTTATGCCGATTTCAAAAAGCTTGACATAGGCGACATCGTCGGAATAAGAGGCAGGGTTTTCACAACGCAGACCGGAGAGATTTCGATACACGCGGAGCAGATAACGCTTCTTTCCAAGAGCCTGCAGATACTTCCCGAGAAATTCCACGGGCTTACGAATACGGATCTGAGGTACAGACAGAGGTATGTAGACCTAATAATGAATCCCGACGTGAAGGACACCTTTGTAAAGCGTTCGCGCATCATTTCCTCAATCCGCAAGTATCTTGACGGACAGGGCTTCATGGAAGTCGAGACCCCCATGCTCGTATCAAATGCCGGAGGCGCTGCGGCAAGACCGTTTGAAACGCATTTCAACGCGCTTGACGAGGACATAAAGCTTCGCATATCGCTTGAGCTTTATCTGAAGCGCCTTATAGTAGGCGGTCTTGAAAAGGTATACGAGATCGGGCGCGTATTCCGCAATGAGGGGCTTGACACAAGGCACAATCCCGAGTTTACGCTGATGGAGCTTTATCAGGCGTTCACAGATTACCACGGAATGATGGATCTGACCGAAAACCTTTACCGCCATGTTGCTAAAGAAGTCCTCGGCACGACCGTAATCGTCTACAACGGAATAGAGATGGACCTCGGAAAGCCGTTTGAGCGCATCACTATGGTGGATGCGGTCAAAAAATATTCCGGCGTTGACTTCAATGAAATAAAGACCCTCGACGAGGCGAGAGCCGCCGCCGCCGAGCATCATGTTGAAATAGAAGAGCGCCACAGAAAAGGCGACATACTCAACCGCTTTTTTGAGGATTTTGTTGAGGAGCATCTTGTGCAGCCCACATTTGTCATGGACCACCCCATTGAGATCTCGCCGCTTACCAAGAAAAAGCCGGAAGATCCCGAATATGTAGAGCGCTTTGAATTCTTTATGAACGGCTGGGAGATGGCGAACGCTTACTCTGAGCTTAACGATCCGATAGACCAGCGCGAACGCTTCGCCGCGCAGGAGGAACTTTTCGCCATGGGCGACGAGGAGGCGAACCATACCGACGAGGATTTCCTCAACGCGCTTGAAATCGGAATGCCACCCACGGGCGGTATCGGCTTTGGTATCGACAGAATGGTTATGCTGCTGACGGATTCGGCGGCGATAAGAGACGTACTGCTCTTCCCGACGATGAAGAGCTTGGAGAAGTAAAAAGGCTTGAAATGCTGATAAATACAGTGTTTATTGAAATGTTAGAAAGCTGATAAATAGTATTTTTCCCTAACTTTTCCCTAAATGCGAAAATGTTTAGGGAATTGATAGGGCAGACAAGATGTAGAAAGTGTAGAAAAGACTACCAGCGATTGCTGATAGTCTTTTTTGTGTTATAACATTATAGAGAAGAAAAAGTAGGATTATTTTTTTGAAAATTCCTCATAATAATCAGTTGTTTCATTTTTTCTAATATTACTTTGAATAAATTCTTTATTCTTTTTCATAAATTCTTTTCGTTCCTCCGTTTGCTCAAACAAGGAATTATTTTCTTCTATGACATTTTCAAAAGCTTTCCAATATTCTGTAACGGATTCCCTCATAAAGCAGTTAGTAATTCTTTTATCATGAACAAGACCATTAAATATATCGTGAATAAATTCATCACTTAGATATTGAAATATTTTATTGCTTTCCTTAGTTTCTATTTGGGATTGCTCACCGATACCACTAATAGTAATTGTTTTATATGACTTTCTGTAATAATTTTGCAAAGCATATCTAAATAATATAATGTCTCCACGTTCAATAAGGGTATTGACAACTAATAAATCCTGTTGCGACATATTCATAAGACCGTCTACGGCATCAGCGGTAAGTCCAGTTGCATTGCTAACATCAGTATCACTCCTAGTCTTACAATCAAATTCGCACAATAAATATCCAACCTCACAATTAAACAGTTCAGATAATGCGGTTAATAAAGGTAATGAAAAAGTTCCTTTTTTACATCCATTTTCAATATCCGATAAAGTATTCCTATGAATAGTGACATTTTTTGCAGATAATTCAGTAATTAAGGTTTCTTGTGACCAGTCTTTCTTTTTTCTTTCACTTCTTATCCTTTCTCCAATTTTTTCAAAATTGTACTCCATAATCAGCAAAACCACCTTTCTATAAAATTGAAATGCCTAATATGATTACTTGTAAGTACATTATAACACGGTACAATAGAACTGTAAACAAGAAAAGACGGATATATGCGCAATATTCAATTTTCAGAAATGGAGGAAAGAAAAATGAATAAGCCTAAGTACAGTAATACAATAACAAAACTTGCAACAGTTCCACAGGCAGAAGAAAGATATAAGTTAGGAAGAACAAAACTGATGGAGATTGCCGAAGATAATGGGGCAGTACGCCGGATAGGGCGAGCAGTAAGAATTGATATTCCTGCAATGGATAAAGCAATCAGCAACTATTAAAAGTACAAGCTGAAAAGGGAGGTATAGCATGGGAAAAATCATTTTAAAACCATTAAAGAGTAGAAAACAGTTGAGAGCAGTTGAGTTTGAAAATGTCATAAGTGCCGGATTTACAGACGATACAGAGAAGTTTTTCACAATTACTTTTGATTTACAGAACGAAACAAGGCAGGATTTGACAATTTCCTTTGAAACACGGACACCAAAAGTATATTTTAGCGAGCCATACAAGGAATAGAAAGAGAGGTATTAAAAGCAATGGAAGAAATTTCAACAGATTTCTATAACTGCTATATGTATAAGATTTCTTGTATTAGAAGTATCAAGGACAAAAACATTGTTTTATCTGAAATGCAAGAGACTTTCGCGGATGCAGTAAGAAGTTATCCGACTTGCAGAAATGAATTATCCTGGATTTATCAAGAATTAAAAATCAGATGCGAGGAGGTGGCTTTACATGGAAGAAATAATATCAAGACTGAAAACAAAGCAAGAGCAGCTTTCTCATAAGTACAAAGAACTGGAAGAACTACAAGGCGAATATCCGCAAGCATACGGAATAATTCAAGACGATATGCAGCGTATTGACGATATGAACGAACATTATCGCAGGGCAATATATAATATCGAGGCAGCAAAACAACTTGAATGTGAGGCGGTGTAGTATGAGATTTGAAGAAGTTATAGAACTATTAAAAACAACATACAGCCGCCGGATTCTTGAAAGTTATGGTTATGATAACACAAGAAAAAAGTATCGAGCAATCGAGGCAGGAGAACACAATAACGGAGATGCAACGCCGAGTATGGGATTGTATAACCGTAGAGGTAGTTTTTATTTAAAAGATTTTGGTGGTACACAAAAACTTTATTCTGCTATTGATGCAATCATGGTATTAGAGGGGTTATCCTTTGCGGATGCCGTCAAACATGGTGCGGATATGTGCGGAATTGAGATTGACAGTGAGAGGCAGCAGGAGGAACTTTCCCCGGATATGAAACACATTCTATCTGGATTATATCGGAAAGCAAAGCAGGAGGGTTTTTCCGTAAAAGGAATTATTGATACACACCACTATTTGTATAAGGATGCAGACGGAAAGAAACTCTATGATAAATACAGAATAGATTTTTTGAAAGATAAAGGGAACAAAGAAAAACACATAATACAAGGCATTGAAAATAATGGTTTTGTACGGTTCAAGTTCAAAGAGGGCGAATACCAGTCTTATATTGCAATGTACGGAGATTTCCGGCAATACGAACCGGGCGAAAAGGTTTATATTGTCGAGGGCGAAAAGTGCGTTGATGCTTGCCGTTCTTCCGGCATGAAGAATACTGTCACGGTTGGAAGTAGTAACGATTTTCGGTATAAGGGAAAGAAGTTTGCACCATATTTCAAAGGTACTGACATTGTTATTTTGCAGGACAACGACCAGCCGGGCGAAAAGCTGACAAGGGAAATTATAGCAGCACTCAAAGATGTTACAAATTCTATCAAGGTTATTGTGCCGGATAAGAGTAGGGAAAAGGCAGATATAGCAGACTTTTTTCAGAATGGCGGTACATTGCAGCAGTTGGAGGAAATGGAAGAAAATACTCCGATACAGAACTTTTTCGAGCAGGACAACCCTAAGTTGAACATAGGACAGGGCAAGGAACTTGACAAGATGAAGTTTCACTTGATGAACGATAAAGGCGTTGCGGTTGGCGTGTTTGATGCTGCCATAGAAAACTATATCATTGAAAATCAGAAATTGTTTATATATGGCGGTATTCCTTTTATTTATAGGAATGGTTGCTTTTTTCCGGACTGGACGAAAGCGGAACTGTCAACCTCAATCAGAGAGAAAATATATGACCGTCTGATTAAAAGCACCACTATTGACAGGGTTTTTCGGTTGTTTCTGACAGATAGGAGAATACAGAAAACCTTTGAGGAAATCAATACATATCCGGCAGAGTGGATTTGTTTTGAAAATGGAATGTACGACCCAGTTAATAAAAGAATGATACAACATGATGATAAATATTGTTGCATTAATCAAATTCCGCACGAATACCACCCGGAAAAGCCACCAAAGGCAGGTGGAACTATCGAGGAATACTTGAATTTTATTTGTGACGGAAAAGAGGACACAAGGGAAATGCTATTGCAGTATTTGGGATATTCCTTGACGAGAGATACAAAACAGCAGAAATTTTTAATTCTGACAGGCGAGGGCGGCAGCGGAAAATCTACACTTATAAAGTGTTTTGAAATGTTGGTAGGGCAAAGAAATATATCTAATGTTTCATTGACCGACCTTCAGCAGAGATTTTCAAGTATTGAGTTAATGGGGATGCTTGCTAATTCATGTGCAGACTTGGAAATTGGAGCGTTGACCGATACAAGCATGATAAAAAAATTAGTTGGAGAGGATAGCATAAAAGGCGAGCGAAAAGGCAAAGACATTGTATTTTTCAAGAATTATGCAAAGCTGATTTTTTCCACAAACGAGTTACCAGTTATTAAGTCAGAGAAAACAAATGCTTTTTATAGGCGGTTGATTGTGTTCCCTATGAATAAGGTGCCTGAAAATAAAGACCCGGACTTATTTCACAAGTTGGAGGCAGAGAAAGATTATCTGTTAATGCTTGCGGTACAAGCCCTTGAAAGAATGTACACACAGAAAAATATTACAGTTGCCTCTGCATCGGAACATGAGATTGAACGATTGAGAGCAGACAGCGACACAGTAGAGGGCTTTATATTGGAAGAATGTGAGAAAGAGGACGGATGCAGGTGGGAACGCACAGAACTTTATAGAGATTATTCTGATTTTTGTGAGGAAAGCGAGAGGCAAGCACTCACAAAGAATAATTTCTATAAGAGCCTACGATTGAAAGGTTACTCTGAAATCACTTCCAACGGAAAACGGTACTTTTTGGGCTTAAAATCTGCACTGAAAAACTGCACTAATGACGGTTTTATGACTGTCACACAAGAGCAGTTGGAGGATTTGCCTTTTGTGTAGTGCAGAATTTGAGGGATAAAGTGCAGGACGAGAGCAAGAGGATTTTGAAAACTGCACTCCCTCAAAACCGCTATTTTACAGTGTTTCTTATTGGTTTAGTGCAATCGAGCATTTTTTATAATGAAATTAGAGATTTTTATAAAATATGGCTTTATATGTGTGTATTTATGAAAAATATAAGAGTTTGAGAAAAAATCTGCACTTTTGCACTTTCAAGGAAAAGTTTTGTATAGGAGGCTATTTATGAGCAATGAGGAATTGAAACAAAAATATGGTATGTTCACAGACTGCTGGAGGCTATATAAAAAATATGCAGTTGTAGAAGATAAGAATAATGATGAATTTTGGGAACAGGTTGTTAATGAAAGCGGTGCAATCTCAAAGAAATACGGAGAGTGCAAATTGATTGTATCGCTTGTACTGGCGGTTATTGATGAATTTGAAAGAGCTTATAAGGAGATGCGTAAAAATGCGGAAACATAGTAAAGAATACGATAATTACATGAAGTCGGACGAATGGGCGGCAAAGAGGGAAGAACGCCTACAGCTTGATGATAACAAGTGTGTAATGTGTGGCAGACCGAATGGACTACAAAAGGACGGTAAAACGCCGATTTTGCAAGTCCATCATATCTGTTATTCACATTTAGGGAACGAACCTATGAGCGAGATCGTCTCGCTTTGTGCCGGATGCCACAAAAAAATTCATAGATATTACCGGCGTTTTCGTTCTTGGGAAGATAAGAAAGCAGCAGAGGGAGCGTGAAAATGTAAGTTCCTTGCATACTTTCTTCACACGAAAAAAGACATAAAATAATCAAATTTTTGCAGAAAGCGAGGCTTTAAGAATGAAAAATGAATTGCAACCAAAGGAATACAAGCGTTTTACACCTGAACCGATTGGAACGGATAATACACTTGATGCGGTACTCAATACAACTATTGAGAGTTTGAAAACAGGTAGACCGCCTACATATCCCGATACACCGCAAGGGCTTGAAGATTTTAAGCAAGCGACTATTGACTATTTCCAATATGTAAAAGATGTAAATGCAAACCCGGACATTGAAAAGAAGTTAGTCCCGGATATTGAGGGGTGGGCGGTTTTTACATCCTTGACACGCAGGACAATTTTAACCTATGAGAGGCAAAGGGGCGAGGACTGGAAGAACTTCATAGAGCAAGTAAAAAATGCTATATGTGCAGCAAAAAAAGAGTTGAGTTTCCACCAACAAATACCACCAGTAGTATTTATGTTTGATGCTTGCAATAACCACGGTTACACCAATACAAGCGAGTTTAAGATTGAGGCTATAAGTGACAAGCCAAAAGAAAGACAACTTTCACTTGAAGAACAGGTGCAACAAGCCGGGCTGATATGGGATGAAGAAAAGGGCGAATTTATACCCGACACCAACAAGGGGGCATTGAATGAATGAGTTACAAAAACAGAAAGCAATAAAGGCATTAGCAAAACAGAAAGATACAGAACACAAGAAAATGCTTGCTATGATGTTTCATTTATCGGCATTTACAAAACTTCACTGTATGGGCGTTATGCTGCCTTACAAGGTGCTTTATTCGATTGAAAAGCAGTCATATGAGGGAACATTTTCAGAAGTACCACCCAACCCCTTTTATCCGCATCCGGGCATGAGTATGGAAGTGAAGAACAGCGAACCAAGATACAGTGGAGATTACAAAAACATAATCGGAGCAGACGGAAAGCCGGATTTTATGCTTGATACAGAGTATAAGATACAATGGCAGGACTACCAAAAACGGATTGATGCAGAGAAAACACCTGCTGACAAGTGGGCGTTTTGGCACGGTAGATTTTTGATTGAGTATGATATTCCGGCATTTACTGATTTTGATTATTGGGGGAAAGTGCCGGAGGATGCAGAAGAAAAGAAAGTCATAGACGGTTTAAGGGCGGCTTGTCTGGAAGTATGGCATGATTGCAGGACATGCCCGGAGAAATACAATCAAGAGCCTATACCACGCCTTGAAGAACACAGAAACCTATATGATGTTGGGTACGGTTACATTTAATAAATATGAACAATGTTTTATCCGGCAACAGATAAAGAAACAGGCTTTTTAAGGCTATTTAGGGAAAAGGATAGGGAAAACAAAATAAATACATTGTTGGTTACTCGTTAAATGCTTGTAAATAAAGGCTTTTGAATGATTATACTATTCATTTGAAGTAATAGAAGTACATGAAAATTAGAGTAAATAAGGACGAATAAAGAACATAGGGAAACACATTATAAGTTATGGAAACACCGGGGAGGGGTTTTATAGCACGAACGTATGTTCTATGCTAACCCACAAAACCAGCCGCAAGTTTTCAAAAACAAAAATTATTAAAAAAATAAAAAAGGCTAAAAGCCGGAAAGAATGAGGTAATAAAGATGCAACAAGGACGGAATGAAAAGACCAGAGAGCAGAAGCAAAAAGAAATCATGGCAATCCAAGACCGGGAAACCAGAATTAAGACGATTGCTCGAAATATGAGTTTATTCACAAACAAGAAAGAGAGGTAAAAATATTATGACAACGAATATTGCAGTTGTAGCAGAAGGTATGAAGTATGAGGCAGAGGAATACAAAAGGAGGTATGACGAAATCCAGAGGACAAAGGAAAGGGAACTGAAAGAAGCAAACGACAATTACAAGCCGGGTTCAAAAATGCTCATTGAGAGAACAGAACAGATTAAAAATGCTTGCGATTCTACTCTTACCAGATTAAAGGTTGAAGCCGCCGACAGAGCGTTGCAGGATGTAGAGGCGTTACGAGAGCAGGAACTTTTCCGGGTACAGAGTATAAATGAGCCTCTATTGGCAAAAATCCGGGCAATCGCTAATATTCCTATGACTTCCCTTGAATTAAAGGCGTTTGCGGCTAAAATCGGAGCAAAGGGCGATTATTGGGCGAGCCGGGCATTGTCTGACATTGCAGAGCAGAACGGAATTGACCCGGAAGAAATTGGCATTGAAAGTACATATGATACAAAAATGTCAGTTTTAGACCAGTTGACCGACCAGTTAAACAGAATTTTCAAATACTACGGAACAAACGACTTGGAGGAAAGACCGAAAGTAAATTATCTGTATTTGTCTGATGAAATCGTGGAGAGGGCAAAGCAGATGTACGGCGGCAAGGTTGGGAGATTAAGTGATAGTCAGAAAGCGGACAAGGCATATTTCACAGTGCGAACACAGTTCACAGATATTCAGAAAGGTATTGCTATTTCTAATGTGTTAAGAAATGCAAAGGGAGAAGTTAGGAATATGCTTCTTTGCAGATTGGCAGAGGATAACACTATATCAAATATGGCGGCAGAGTTTTCCGGGCATTATGACGAAATTGCAAGTTTTAAGAATGGCAAGGCGGCAGAGTACCGATCTGCAGAAAAAGCAATGCAGGATATTCGCAAAATAAAGGACAAGACGGTTATAGAACAGAAAGCAGCAGAACTGGAAGATAATACATTCTTCGGAGATATGTTTGCAAAAGAGCAAAAACAAAACGCTGATTTATACGAAACACTTAACGGAGCCGGTATGGAAACAGCATAAAATAAAAAGGGAGGCTATAACCTCATTACGGAATTAGTCTCCCTTTTTATATATCAGCATTTATCTACTTTCATTATAGCAGAAAGTAGGTGTAATGCAATGAATAATGAGGAACTTGTTTTTGAAATAAAAAACGGTATTTCCACAACAGATAATATGCAATCACTATATGAAAAAAATCTGCCATTGATAAAAAACATTGTGAAACCATATACCGCCTATGAGCCTATGGAGGATTTGCTAAACGAAAGTTACTTCGGACTATGGGAGGCAGTACAACATTATGAAACATCTGCAAATGTTCTTTTTATGACTTACGCCCCATACTGGATAAGGCAATCAGTACAGCGGTATCTTGAAAATTGCGGTTCTATCGTCCGCATACCGAGCCACACAAGGGCGAAAATGTCGCGCATACGGAGAGCCACAAGCCAGTTAAGGCAGGAACAGGGCAGAGAGCCGACAGCGGCAGACATAGCGGCTTTATTGGGCGTATCAGTAGGACAAGTGCAGGAGATACAAGGCTATATGAAAGGGGTGTCCAGTTTAGACATTCCTATATCAGAGGATAACAGCTTGACACTTGCAGACACGCTACAAGCCGATTTTAGGATAGAAGATGAAACGATAGATAAAATGTATGCCGAACACTCTAAAAATGAATTATGGGGCATTGTGGGGCGTTACACAACAATAAGGGAGAATGACATAATCAAAGAAATTTTCCTACATGATAAGAGTATGGCGCAAGTGTCGAGGGAACAAGGTTTGTCTTTTGACAGTGTACGCCAGATAAAGGAAAAAGGACTGCGGCGGCTACGGATGGGCAAGGCAAAGCGTGAACTACTGGAAAAGTTTGATATTGCTGAATCTGGACTATTCCGGGGTGGCTTGACAAACTACAAAGAGCATAATTTTACTTCCATAGTGGAGCATTTAGCAGAAAAGCGACTGGAAGCGGAGGAACGATATAAAAGGCATTTGGCAGAAATTGAAGAAATGCACAGAAAAAGAGTTGATGGGGTTCGACATTGTGTCGAGCCGGATAATGGAAAGAGAGGTTTGTAATTATGAGCAAAACAGCAAAATTCTACACAGCAGAGCAGAAAGACGTGTTGAAAGAGTATAGCGTTTCTAAGGATGCAAAACGCACTACGATTACAGAATCGACAGGTGCAAGGATTTTGGACACACTAGGAGAACAACAAAACACGTTGCAGAATATTGAGCATATCCTGCAACGCATTGAGGAAGTTATTCTTTCGGCACTGAAAAGCCGATAGTTCGTTTCGGTCGGTCTGGCTCTTTCTCTACAGAAGTAAGCAGGAAATTTAGTTGGCTAACGTGCTGAATGAGTGTTGACATTCTTCCGTTTACATAGCCCTTGAAAATCATTAAAACCGATTCTTCGTAGCTAATCTCCGTTACCTGCATGGTTATAGACTGACCGAAATTAGTAAGTATAAGACCTACTTCATGTTCTGAATCGAGAGTTTTCTCAAACGCTTTTATATGCTTTGATAAAATCTCGAATTGCGTATCAGAATAAGAGTAAGCCATTGGCAAAGGTTCTATATCCGATATAATGCTTTCAGTTATGTTAGGTCTTGGTAAATCAAACATATGCACCCTCCCTTCTTTCGTGATAGTCTGATTATATCACAGAAATAGGAGAAAAACTCGATATAAAAGAATCAATACAAAGGATATTGCCCAATAGAGAGAATTGTGTTATATTGTCGATATGGGAAAACCATAGAGCCAAAGGCGGCTTTACCCCTCTTATTTTTCGGAGGGTTCAAAGTAGCCCTCCAGACGAAAGAAAGGAGGGTGATTCAATGGTTACATACTCCGATCTGATTCAGACTGGGATATTCATTGTTGCCCTTGTGGGATTATGCTATACAATCTTCAAGGGAAAAAAGAAATAGCCGCCACTACTCGCAATAGTGACGGCTTGCCTATTTCAAAAGAATAGGTAGAAAATCATTCATTCGGGGGTAGAGCCGCTTCTATGGCTTTTCCCTTTTCTTATGTCTAATATAGCACATCCGGGGGCAGGAAGCAAGAAGTTTTTTGTTTCCTCATTCTTCTTTATCTGGCGTATTGCTTTCTTTTTTGGTGTAGCGTGGGATTTCAGTCAATTCCTCAACACGTTCAAAGGCTACTGCTTTTCCATCTTCGTTTAATTTCTTAAATGTCTTTATCAATTCAATGTCTATTTGTTCCCAATCATGCACCTGTATAGTTAATTGAGCATTTATAAAGTTTCTGGATACAGGGGAATCGGAGTAATCAACATTTTTTAATACTTGATAGATTGGAGAATCATCAAGAGGACTTTCCAGCAAATCATTTACATTTACATTTAATGCATCAGCTATTTTCTGTACAGTTTTTAACTTGGGTGTTCTTTTTCCACTTTCATATTGAGAAATATTTTGTTGAGAACATCCTAAAATATCTGCTAATTGTTGTAAAGTCATGCCTTTTTGCTTGCGTATATTACGCATAGTATCGCCTATATTCATCTCTTTTTACCTCCACAGACATAAGTATATCAAAAAAGTTTTGAAAAATAAATCAAAAGATTAAATTTAGTATTGACATCAATCAAAAGATTGGTATAATATAAATAATTCAATCGTTTGATTGTAAATATTGAAATAGGAGGTAATGCTATGAAAATGAGGTTAGATACAAAGAAAATCTACCTTGCAATGGCTGAAAAAGGCTTGACGGCTACGGAGATAGCCAAGCAAGGAGGCGTAAGTCAACAGGCGGTATCTAATGCACTGAATGGTAACAGAATGGGAAGAGTAAAAGTTGTTCCTGCTATCTGTAAAGCATTGGATTTATCGGCAAAGGACATTGTGATTATTGAAGATTAGGCATTTTGGAAATTGCTTTTCATCTCATTTTCTTATGGGATAACGTCTATTCTCTTATCTGGCTATCTGACAGCCGCACGAACCGTAAACAATGCCATTCGCCATATAAGGCGAGCCATAGAAAGGAAGTGCATACAGATTAGAAAAAAATAAAAAATGCCCTCGCAGAGCCGCAACCTCTGACAAGGGCAAGTAACCCGGACATTTGGAAAAGCCGGATATAAAAATCATACCATATCTGGCACAAGAAAGGAATGGAAAATTATGCACATTGTCAAAAGAATAATGAAAAAGCTGAAAGCAAAGAGAAGTCATGTAGATGTTGCAGAGGTTCAAGCATTGTATGACTATCTCCGAAAAGATATTCTCAATAAAGCGGATATTCTGGAATCGCTAAAAAGTGAGGATTTTTCAAGCCTTGTAGATATGGCGGTATATGCAGAGCCGGGCGGTATGGCTTTATGGACAGCGATACAAGCCGCCTTTTGCATGGGATATGAAGCAGGAAAGGCAGGGCGGCACAGTGACGGAGAATAAACAGAAACTTATTGCCCTTGTGTCCGCATTGGAAGAAGAAAACATCATTGACTACTGCTATACCTTTATCGGTTTGAAAGTCTACGGAAAAACCAGACTTCCAGAGAGCATAACAGCGGAATTGCGGCAGATGTGGGAAGAACATCATAATTTACCGCATGAGGACGAGGAACAGCCAGAGCCGGAGGGCATGACATTTGAAGAAAAGGCGGCAATGTTCTACCGTTGCGAGATTTTAAAGGCAATATATGACATTAAAAATATTGCTATGCTGAATTGTATCAATGTTTTTACGCAAGATGTTTACAAAGAAGCGCAGGAGGGCAACGCATGAGCAAAAATGATATTTTAGACCAAATTTTCGCCGCTACTTCCAAATTGGAGTTAATGCAGACGGTTTTAGGCGTTTTAATTGAAACAGTGGAAAAGGAGGAAGCAAACACACAGGACGGAGCCTTGCATTTTGCGGCTAATCAGAATATGATTGATGATTTTCTGCATATCGCACTTGACGGAGTATTTTTTGCTATTCAGACATTGAACGAGGTATATAACGATAGCGAGCAGGACAAGGGGCGCAAGGAAATAGCCGAACTTCTTTCGGGTATTGATAATACTTATATTTTAGACCAGATAAAGCGGACTATTATCAATATTACAAAGGAGGACAGCGAGTGATGGGCGTAGAGGACTACAAGAAAGAAATTGTTTCCATGCTTGAAGATGTGACCGACATTCCCTCTTTACAATTCATCTATGGGGCAACAAAAAGCGCATACCGGGAAGAACAGGCGGTAAAGCGCATTAAGGACATGGAACGGAGGGGCGTTGCGGAATGAGATATAAGCATTTAATTATTAAAATGGTACTTGCTATGAGCAATGGGGACTATCTATTTAAGATTTACCACTATATTCTTGCAAAGTACCGTAGAGAGGAACACGAGAAAGGGCGTGAGGAAACGCAGGAACGCAAAGCCGAGGTTATCCGCATTGTGTCCGAACTGGAAAGCCTTGATATTATCGAAAGTACATACAGCTTTATCATGGGTATGTTATCGGTGGAGAAAGGCGGCGTATCTGATGTATAAAGATTTAATCATAGAATTATTAGACCGCATAGACAATGAAGCCATGCTGATGAAAATTTACATATTCATCAAAACATGGTTAGAAGATTAAGAAAGCGAGGTAAGAAATGGCAGACTTTAGAGCATTATGCGAAGAAATGAAAAAGCTCCGCAAGCAGATTGACACAATACTTTATATCTCCGGGTATCGTGATTATGATGATTTATCCGGGCTGGACGATTACAAGCAGATTAAGACCGCAGACCAGCGGCAGCAGTTGGAAGAATACCGCAATATCCTTTACAAGCTGGACACCGTACAAAGCGACCTTGCCTATTTTGAAAAGCCTATCCGGGAAGTGAGCCGGATATACACCAACGAAAGCGGCAGATATGAAACGGACAAAGGACACTACTACACCAGCGGCAGCGGCATTGAATTTTTGCGTACCGAGGAAGTCTACAATTACGATACGGACGAATGGGAAAATGCCGGGATATGGACTTGTAGCCGGGTAGAGAGCCGGAACGGAGAATATTATATTGTCGGCTATTCTGATGTGGAATTGTCCGGCTTGAAAGTGAGAGTAAGGGGGTAAGCGGCAGGGGGAGCAATACAAGGGTGTTGTTTCCCCTTTTTCGCATTATCTGAAAGAATGGAGGTTGTGTTATATGGCAGAAAAAAGGAAAGATAACAAGGGCAGGAATTTGAGGACAGGAGAAAGCCAAAGACCAGATGGAAGATACCGTTATCGTTGGCAGGAGAACGGAAAACAGCAGGAAGTATGCGCTTTGACTTTAGCTGAATTGCGAGAAAAGGAAAGACAGATTCAGCGTGATATAGAGGACGGTGTAGACAGCAAAAAAGCCGATACTACCACATTAAATGATATGTTCAAAAAGTATATGGCAGGAAAAACAGAATTGAAACAGTCCACACGGACAAACTATAACTATATGTATAAAAATTATGTTCATGATAGCTTAGGAAAGAAAAAATTAAGTAAAATAAAGTATTCAGATGTGAAAGCCTTTTATACTTCTCTGATAAAGGAAAAGAACTTTAAACCTAATTCAATGGAGATTATCAATACAATTCTACATCCAGTTTTTACACTGGCAGTTCGTGACGGATATATCCGAACTAATCCGAGTGATGGGGCAATGCAGGAAATTAAGAAATCCCATAACTGGGAGAAACCAAAGCGGCACGCTCTGACGATTGAGGAACAAGAGGCATTTATAGGATATATGGCACAATCTCCTATATACAATCACTGGTTGCCGATATTTACCGTTTTATTGGGTGCTGGATGCAGGATAGGCGAGTTAATCGGATTGCGTTGGTGTGACTGTGATTTTGACAATAATGTTATCTCAATCAATCATAATTTGATTTACAGGCAGCAGGACAATGGAAAATGTGAAATGCACATTACAACGCCAAAGACTAAAGCAGGAACACGGACAATTCCAATGTTGTCAGAGGTCAGAAAAGCATTGTTTACAGAGCGAAAGAATCAGATGCAGAAAGGATTTAGCGATTGCGAGATTGACGGCTATTCAAACTTTGTATTCCTTAATCGTGAGGGATATGTTCACAATCCTATGACGCTTAATAGGGCAATCGGCAGGATAATTAGAGATTATAATGCAGAAGAAACGGAGAACGCTAAGAAAGAGAAAAGAGAGCCAGTATTGATTAGACATTTTTCCGTACATAATCTCCGGCATACATTTTGTACAAGATTCTGTGAAAATGAACAGAATTTAAAGGTCATTCAAGAGATTATGGGGCATAGTGATATTTCAACCACAATGAATGTTTATGCAGAAGCTACAGAGGGTAAAAAGCAGGAGGCATTTAAGAACTTAGAGGGCAAAATCAAAATTGGATAATCAGCAGGAAAAGTCATTTAAGCATATCAATATGTGTTTGGGTGGCTTTCCTTTCCCTATATTTTTCCCTAAATCAAAATAATATGACGAACAAAGACGAAACAAAAACAATATGTAAAAGGCTTGAAATCCCTTATTTTACGAGAAAGATAGCAATAGACGAACAAAGACAAACAAACCTCAATGCTGTTCCCGACGATGAAGTCGCTCGACAAATAAAGCCAGTGTTTATGCAGGCTTGCGGCACTTCAAGCCTGAGTTGACAATAAATTGACAACAGTTTTTCGTATTGATACGAATGCTTGTGACGCAGGAAGAATAGTTGAAAAGCAAAAATGCAATGCAGCACTTGCTGTTTAGAGAACACTTTTTGAAAGAAATTTCAGAAGGTGTTCTCTTTTTTGTTATCGTAGTTTATTCAGTGCTTTTGTGCTTTATAATCTAATCCCCACAGCTCCATAGATTTAATAATCGGACGCATAGATTCGCCAAGTTCTGACAGGGCGTATTCTACTCTAGGCGGGACTTCGGGATATACAGTACGAATGATAATACCGTCATCCTCCATAGAGCGAAGGCTGTCTGTCAATACCTTTTGACTGATACCTTCCAAGTCCTTTTTCAACTCATTAAAGCGCCACGGACGGGCAAGAAGATTACGCATAATGAGCAATTTCCATTTGCTCCCGATCATTTGTACAGTTGTCGCTACGGGACAAGCCGGCATTTCGTCTCTAGTCAGCATACCAATAACCTCCAAAAGTATGTTACATCATATTTGAATGTTGCACTCTAATCATACTATAACATTCTGCGTTTTTCAATAGGGCTTCTATATGTCACAAAAATTTTTTTGCTTGAAAATCCCTGCAATCACGCAAAGGTCACAAAAAGGTGACTGGGTAATAAAAAAGTGCGTACTTGTGGAGGGCAAAAAAATCGGTAAAATAATAGATACAGGGAGCAAAAAGCTCGCTGAATACTTATACGGAGGTCTAAAAAATGGCACTTTCTAATCTGTTTGGATGGAACAAGAAAACGGAGGATGCTCCTGCATCTGCCTGCGGTGCGGCTGACAAGCCGGAGGAAAAGCCTGCTGCCTGCGGTTCTGCTTGCGGCGTCGGTGATAAGCCTGCCGAAACTCCCGCTGCCTGCGGTGCAGCCGACAAACCGGAAGAGAAGCCTGCTGCTTGCGGATCTGCTTGCGGCGCTGGCGACAAACAATAGAATCACCGATTTGCGGGCCTTCTATTGTCATGAATAATTGTTCCGTTCTCTATCCCAAAGCTGTTTCCGGCGGGAACGCTCTCGCCGGGAACATTTAGATGTTACTCGGTATAACCGATTGTATATAAAGCGAGGTATGCGATATGAAGCAATATTTTTCTTTTCAATGGCACATTACAGATGAGTGCGATCAGCGGTGCAAGCACTGTTATATTTTTTCGGGAGATAACTGCAAAAAAATAGATTCTATGAATTGGCAGCAAATGCAGGAAACTTTTTATAATTGTCTTGATTTTTGCGAGGTTTATAACCGTTTGCCTTATTTCTATATTACGGGCGGCGACCCGATTCTGCATCCTGATTTTTGGAGGCTTATGGAACTGTTTCACGAACACAGCGTACCTTTTACCATTCTCGGAAATCCATTCCATTTAAACGATCAGGTCTGCCGTGAACTGAAAGCATACGGCTGTGAGAAATATCAGCTGTCAATCGACGGTTTGCGTGAGACACACGACTGGTTTCGGAAACCCGGCTCCTACGACTGCACTCTTAAAAAAATCGGCTGTATTAACCGTGCCGGAATCCGCAGCGTTGTGATGACAACAGTTTCCAAAACAAACCGTATGGAAATCCCCGGTATTATTGACGCTGTTGTAAAAGCAGGCGTGAATGTATTTGCCTTTTCCCGTTATGTACCCAGCGGCGGCGATCTTGATGCGAGTATGACGCCACAGGAATATCGTGACCTGCTTGCCGTGTGCGATAAGAAATTCAAAGAATACGAAGCGGAAGGCTGTGATACCTACTTTAACAAAAAGGATCATCTCTGGACGCTGTATGAATATGAAACGGGAGAGTTCAAAATTCCCGAAAACGCAAAGGACGGCATGATTTACGGCGGCTGCAACTGCGGAAACTGCCATATCACCATTCTTCCCACAGGTGAAGTTTATGCCTGCCGCCGGGTAGCGGACAGCCATGTAGGGAATATCTTTACCGACCGCCTTGCCGATATATGGGTAGGAAATATGGAGTGTTACCGGGAATACACGAAATTCAGCAAATGTGCAAAATGTAAGCTGCTTGCATTTTGCCGGGGCTGCCCCGCAGTTGCAAAAGGAACAAACGGAGATTTTTATGCCGCCGATCCGCAGTGCTGGGCAGATGAGAACAGCGATTTATTCAGAAAGTGAGGCTGAAACAGATGGAAACAATCAAAAATGAAATCATGGCAACAATTCTGCACCGTAGAGCAATCCGACGGTTTGAGAAAAAGCAGATTGAAGAAGATGCTTTGCAGCAGATTTTACAGGCCGGACTGTATGCACCCAGCGCCGGAGGACGACAGGGAGTTATTTTCGCCGTTTGTCAGACAAAAGAAATCAACGAGCGATTAGGAAGGATTAAACGGGCGAATTCAAAGCCGCGTATGGCAACTGCCACAAGTTATGTTTCCAAAGAACAGCCCAGCATTGCCGACGATCCGAACCTGACAAATGCTTTTTACGACGCGCCTGCCGTTATTACAATGTTTGCTCCGAAAAACTTTCTCTTTTCCGCCGAGGACTGCGCTGTTGCGGCCGAAAATATGATGTTGGCGGCGGATTCTCTCGGTATTGGTTCCTGCTATATTGGACAGGGTTGGACGGCATTTGCAGACCCGTATGGACAGGAGATATTGAAGAAATGGGAAATCCCTGTTGATTTCTACGCCGTTATGCAGCTTTTGCTCGGCTATCCCCGCGAGGGTGATCCCCATCCGACGCCAAAGCCCCGAAAAGAGGGACGTATCCTGCGATTTTAAGAGGTATTCAAGGTGATATTTAATGTTTTCAAAGATTTGGACTACGAAATCTGCAAAAAGCTGCTCCGAACAAATTAGCCGCCTGAAAGAATCAATCCAATCTGCCGACGCCATTGTGATCGGCGCAGGCGCAGGTCTTTCCACCTCCGCAGGATTTGTTTATGTGGGCGAGAGGTTTCACGAGTATTTTTCGGATTTTGAGGAGAAATATGGCTTTCACGATATGTATTCCGGCGGTTTTTATTCGTACAAAACGCCGGAGGAGCATTGGGCGTATTGGAGCCGATATATCTATGTGAACCGCTATATGGACGCTCCGAAGCCGGTATATCAGGAGCTTTTTGAGCTTGTAAAGGACAAGGATTATTTTGTCATTACCACCAATGTGGATCATTGCTTTCAGAAGGCGGGCTTTGACAAAAAGCATTTGTTTTACACACAGGGAGATTACGGACTGTTTCAATGCAGCATCCCCTGCGACATAGACACCTACGATAACGAAGAAATTATACGGCGTATGATGGACGAACAAAGGGATATGAAAATCCCTGCGGAACTGATTCCGAAATGTCCGAAATGCGGGAAGCCGCTGACAATGAATCTGCGTTCGGACGATAAATTTGTTGAGGATGAGGGATGGATCTCCGCCGCCGAACGATACGAAAACTTCCTGCGGACAAGGAAAAAACAGAAAATCCTGTTTTTGGAGCTTGGCGTGGGCTACAATACTCCGGTTATTATTAAATATCCGTTTTGGCAGATGACGGCACAAAACAGCGAGGCACTCTATGCTTGTGTAAATTATGGGGAAGCAGTCTGCCCGAAAGAAATTGAGGCACAGTCCATTTGTATTGACAGTGATATTGGGACAGTCCTTTCTGATTTGAGGTGACGCTATGCACGATATATGGAATCTGTGAAACGGAGCAGATATAGCGTACAAAATCAGACTTTCGTTATCTGATTCAAAAGCAGCGTAACGGCGGTTATAAAATCAAAAGCGGCGAGATGCTCCGTATCCGTATGTCCCCTGATTTCTTTTTAGAGGAAGCTGACGACTGGCGTGAAGAAGCGAGGGATATTTGTTATATTTACATCGGAGAATAATATCAAGAGTTTTTATCAAAATATATTGATATTAGTATTTATTTGATTTAAATTCACATTACTATACTTGTATTTTCCTGGTAAACGAAATATAATATAGATATAAGTTTATTCCGAGGTGAGATATGGATTATATGACCTTAAAAGAAGCCAGCGAAAAATGGAGTATCTCTCCCCGTATGATTAACTATTACTGCTCTGCCAGCCGTATTTCCGGTGCAGAAAAGAAAGGTACTGTTACAGTGTCAACCCAAAAATTACCCCGTTATTTTTAGAATATATCAGCTCAACTTTGACTCAGGCGATTTTGTGTACAGGAAATATTGGGATACGTCCAAAAACCGCTTCGTTGAAGTGTTCTGACTTAACGCGAAAATAAAACAAAACGAGCCGCTTGAAAGAAAAAATTTTTCTGTTATAATTCTTGTTTGAAGAAGATCAGTTTATTAAAAATATCGGAGAGAGATAAAAATGAAACGTTTTTATTATGTACCTAAAAGAGCGCTGCTTTTTATAGCCGGAATCGTATGGATGATAGCGGGGTTT
The DNA here is from genome assembly GCA_910577605.1 of uncultured Butyrivibrio sp. Classification (GTDB taxonomy): domain Bacteria; phylum Bacillota; class Clostridia; order Lachnospirales; family Lachnospiraceae; genus Eshraghiella. The sequence goes on along the minus strand of CAJTON010000008.1, from coordinate 51,666 downwards.
AACGTCGCGAGGCTTGGAATACTGTCGTATAAGGACATTCAGACGGAATGGTATTATTTTTTGCTGTCGGCCGTCGTTTTTTTGGCTTTCGGCACGATGTTTTTCAAGATGACGCAGAAACACACTCGCAGAATTACCGGATATGAAGAAAAATACCGTCCGTTCTGGAATTTTTTTGACCTGAAAGCATACATAATAATGGCGGTTATGATGGGCGGAGGCATAGGATTAAGGGTACTCGGAGTGTTTCCCGACGTCTTTGTGGCGGTATTCTACACCGGTCTTGGCTGCGCGCTGACCTTGGCGGGAGTATTGTTTTTGTTGAAATTCATATCATACAGAGAAAAATAACGGACGAGTCCGAATTTTATATCAACCGCTCCGCTCAGTAAAACGACGGCTGCTTGTCAGCCAGATATTCCTCCGCAGAATGCGCCGCCGCCGCGCCGTCAGCTACGGCGGTGACTATCTGGCGGAGGGTTTTCGTTCTGACGTCTCCGGCGGCAAAAACGCCGTCAATATCAGTTTTCGCGCTTTCGTCCGCAATTATATAACCCGCGCTGTCAAGCGCTACGGCGGCGTTCAGGAATCCTGTCGCGGGCGTTCTGCCTATGCTGACAAAGATACCGTCGCATCTGATTTCTGATACGGCGTCGGTGCGCGTATCCGTAATTATGACTCCGGTGACGGCGTCTCCGGCAATTATTTCCGATACGGTGCTGTTCCAGAGAAACTCGACGTTTCGGACTTTCATCAAAGGTTCGCAGGAGATTTTGCCGGCGCGGAGAGAACCGCGGCGGTGGACGATGAAGACTTTTTTTGCAAGACGGGAAAGATAGAGCGCGTCGGCGGCAGCGGAGTTTCCGCCCCCAACTACGACGACAGTCTTATCCTTGTAAAATCTTCCGTCGCAGTGGGCGCAGTAATGAACGCCCCTTCCGGTCAGCTCATTCTCGTTGGCGAGTCCGAGTTTTCTGGGGTCGGCGCCCGTCGCAATTATAACTGTTTTACCCAAAAAGGTTTCGGAGGAAGTCTTTGTTTCTTTTATTTTGCCGGAAAAATCGACCGACACGACATTTGCGTACTTGGTTGCGGCGCCGAAGCGTTCGGCGCCTTTTCTCATTTTTTCACCCAGAGTAAATCCGTCGATACCCTCGTCAAAACCGGGATAGTTGTCGATCTCGCCTGTAAGCGCCATCTGACCTCCGGCGGAAAGCCGCTCTATCAGAACGGTATCCAACCCCGCGCGTGAAGCGTATAGAGCGGCGGTGTATCCGGCAGGACCGCCGCCTATGATGACAGTATCGTAGATATGCTCCATTTTAAACCTCCTGATGTTTATTCGCAATCCCCGCAGACATAATCCTGTACGGCGCGTTCGTTTATGACGGACTCGTAAAGCCGCCACCCGCCGGCAAGATTACGGCAGTCGAAGCCGCTTCCCGAAAGAATGCGGCAGGCTATATAGCTGCGAAGTCCCGTGTGGCAGTATACATAGACAGGCTTGCCTTGCGGGATTTCTCCCATGCGTTCTCTTAAAGAGTCCAGAGGTATATTTACCGAGCCGTCTATTTTACCGCGTCCGACCTCGGCGGCTGTCCTTACGTCCAGAAGCGTAATGCTTCCGTCATGGTGGAGCTTTTCGACGTCATTCCAGAAAAACTGTTTTATTTTGCCTGTAATAATGTTTTCCGCCGTAAATCCCAGCATATTTACGGGGTCTTTGGCGCTTCCGAAGGGAGGCGCGTAGCAAAGCTCAAGTCCGGCGAGGTCGGTTATTTTTGCTCCGAAACGTATAGCGGCGGCGAGTATATCCGTCCGCTTGTCAACGCCGTCAAATCCGACGAGCTGCGCGCCGATAAGTTTCAGGCTTTTTCTGTCCCATATAGCCTTAATAGACATATTTTGTGCGCCGGGATAGTATCCGGCATGCGAAGCGGGGTAGATGTATGTTTTGTCATAGTCGATGCCTGCCGCCGCCGCGCTTTTTTCATTCAGTCCTGTTGCGCCTATTGTCATATCAAAAAGCTTGAGTATCGCCGAACCCTGCGTTCCGCTATATTCAGAGGGAATTCCCGCGATATTGTCCGCCGCGACGCGTCCCTGTTTGTTGGCGGGACCCGCAAGCGGTATAAATGCAGGAGCGTTCGTGATGAAATCACGGACCTCCGCAGCGTCCCCGACCGCGTATATATCGGGGATATTTGTCTGCATCCGGCTGTTTACGACAATGCTGCCGCGCCGGTTCATCTCGATGCCGCATTCTTTTGCGAGAGCGGTTTCCGGGCGCACGCCGACAGACATTATTATCATATCCGCTTTCACTTCGCCGTTCTGCATGACTACTCCGCCGTCTTCAATGGCTTTGACGCCGTTATTAAGAAAAAGATTTATTCCTTTTTCTTTTATATACCTGTGAATGTCGGCTGCCATATCAAAGTCAAGAGGGGCTATGAGATGGTCGGCAAGCTCCACTACCGAAACCTCAAGCCCGGCTATCCTCAGGTTTTCCGCCATCTCCACGCCGATGTAGCCTCCGCCGACAATAACGGCTGACTGCGGCTTTTTTGTCTCGATATATTCTTTTATCCGCATTGTGTCCGGAATATTGCGGAGAGTGAATACGGTCGGGCTGTCTATGCCGTCTATGTCTGGTCTGAAGGGCTCTGCTCCGGGCGATAATACAAGATTATCGTAATTCTCCTCATAGCATTCTCCGGTTCGGAGGTTTTTAACCGTTATTTTTTTGAAAGACGGCTCTATCTTGATCGCTTCGCTGTTTATGCGGACGTCAATATTGAACCTTGCCCGAAAGCTTTCGGGCGTCTGCAATGTAAGACTGCGCTGGTTTCTGATGACTCCGCCGATATAATACGGCAGACCGCAGTTGGCAAATGATATATAGCCGCCGCGTTCCAAAAGTATTATTTCTGCCGATTCGTCGAGCCTGCGCAGTCTCGCGGCCGCGGAGGCTCCTCCCGCCACGCCGCCGATGATTATTGTTTTCATGGTATCATCCTCTTTTCTCAGATAAATTTTTATATCGGAATAACATAAATATCCGAATCCATTATAGCATATTTTTGCCTTTATTTACGCGGCAAAATCAAGATCGCGTCCATGCAGATAAGTATATTTCATCGGTTATTGATTTTTCGGGAGTATGCGGGTTATAATATTACTATTATATGCCGCAACAGAAGGCATATTTGAAAAAATAAACGGAGGTTTGGTTATGGAACAGAAATTTTATATTTGTGAGCATTGCGGAAACATGATAGTTATGGTAAAGGACAAGGACGTTCCGGTTATGTGCTGCGGTCAGAAGATGAAGGAGATCGTTCCGGGAACGACGGACGGGGCTGTGGAAAAGCATATACCCGTATACACCGTAGAGGGCAATCTTGTAAAGGTACGAGTAGGCTCCGCTGAGCATCCGATGATGCCTGAGCATTACATTGAATGGGTATGCTTGCAGACGAAACAGGGAACGCAGCGCAAGGCGCTCAACCCCGGAGACAAGCCAGAGGTATGCTTCGCCATATGCGAGGGCGATGAAGTAGAGGCCGTTTACGCCTACTGCAACCTGCACAGCCTTTGGAAGGCGTAAATAAATCGGAAGATCACTTTTGCCCGGCACCGGACTTTTGGGTCTCGAGCCGGACGGAAGCGTAGAACATTCCGTCGTGCCAGCTTGCGCGGAACACTCCGCCGCAGCGCGCGGCAATATGGCTTACGGATTCAAGACCGACGGCGGGCTTATTGTGTTTTGCAGACAGAAAGGCTCCGTCGCGGTCTTGCCTTATTTCTCCGTCGTATGTGTTGTCAACCGTAATGAGAAGCGAGCCGTTTTCGCTCCTTCCTCTGAAAACTATGCGCTTATCTCCGCGTTTCTGCGCGCAGCAGGCATCGAGCGCGTTTTCGAGAAGATTTCCGATGAGCGCGGATAGGTCGCTTTCGGAAATGCCTGATTCCGAAGGAATATCCGCGTGAACAGCAAAATCAATGCCATTTTCTTTCGCCTGCTGAGCGAAATAGGTAAGCAGGAGGTTCACGGCATAGTTATTACAGAAGATGTCGGAACTGTCCTCAGGCATGGATCTGCCGTAACCGATAAGATATTCCCTGAGCTTTTCCAGCTCTCCGTTGTTTAGGTATCCCGTCATCACTGCGATATGGTGCCTTAAATCATGTCTTGCGTGCCGTGTTTCCGCAATTTTTTCTTTTAAATTCTCATATTGAAGATTTGCCAAAAGCAGCATATGGTTCTGCTTTTCAAGCCTGATATTCCTGTCAAATTCGTTAAGCAACTTTGTGACGATGTAATATATCAAAAAAGCACCAAGTTCAACGAATAACAGAAAGAAAGCGTTTTTGGGCTGAAGCGCTATCTCAAGGCTGCTCTGTGAATTGTTGCTGTAAAGATAGTAGAACCATATCAGATAAAAAGTAGCGGGGATCAGCCACAGGTAGCACCATATGAAGCGGCTGCTTTCTTTTGCCATGGCGTCAGAATAAATTCCCTTGATATAGAAGAACAGTGGTACAAGTATCAAAAGCTCGACTGCAAGCATTACGGCGGAAAACGACCATCGGTAACGCTCGATTGCAAGCGCAGGAAATATTCTGCCCTCTATGCATTTTGAGCAGATCACAATGAGATTTGCTATGTTTGAAAGCATCAGAAGAGTAAAAAGAGTTTTGCCGGGGTGTACTCTGACTGCAAGAAAATAAAATGCGAAATATACCGCAGTGCTTAGCATGCTGACGACGGACGTATTGACCAAATCGAAAAATGCCGCCCATATTCCTAAACCGATCTGTAAGAAAGAGGCAAGCGCGACCAGTATAACGGTGGTCCGCATGGTAAACCGCAGACTGTTTCTGAACGGATACAGCGCCAAAACAATATATGGAACAAAGTTTAAAAGCGAGTACAAGGCTATTTCCATGACTCTGCACAGAGAAGGCATTATTCCTGCATCTCCCTTCTTATACGTTCAAAGCAGAAATCCGTGTAGGCATCCCGCACCTCTTTTTCCCTTCTGCGGCTCACGGATACCGTGCTGCCGTCGCTCATAACGAAAATGTTTTTGGAGTAATTTATAACTTCGTAAAAGTTTACTACGATTCCCTTGCAGATACGAAAGAAATAAGTGTATCCGCAAAGAAGCTGCTCAAACGACGTCTGAGAAATTCTTACGCGCGTATCGCCGCCGTATTTGTTGTGGACAGTGACTACATGGTTGTAATATTCTGTGTATATGACGTTGCGAAGCACAAGCTGTCTGCCGTCGGGCAGTTCGATAAAGCGGCGGGATTCGCGGCTTTTAAAGTCGAGTCTGTAAAGCATATCGGAGATATTTTTTTCCGTAAAAGGCTTGCGCAGATAGTAATGTGCGTTCACCTCATAGCTTTCGCTCGCGAATTCATTGCTTTCGGTGCAGAAAACAATGAAAACGTCGCCGTCGGTTTCCCGGATTTTTCTCGCCGCGTCGATTCCAGACATGCCTTCCATGTAAATATCAAGCACAATAAGCTCGTACGCTCCCTTTTTCCAATATACGAAAAAATCCTCCGCGTTGCTAAAAGCATCCGACGTTACCGACGGATATCCCATGGAGGATAATTGACAATTAATTGTTTCGGAAAGATTCCTAAGTTCCTTTGGCTCGTCGTCTACAATTGCGATTTTCATATGTTTTCTCCGGACACAGAATCATACAAATTAAAAATATCATATGGACATGCGAAAGACAATATGATTTTTTTACCGTTTAAGTTAAAAAAACGCCGCTTGAGTTTGACGTATTGATATATGTTTTTTTTCGCCTTACTGTAATTCATATAGCTTATAACTGCCGCGTTTGCTTATGCGCGGTGTATGTAAAAACAAGGAGTGCAGGAAATATGAGGATACCCAATGGCAGGATACTGCTTCTGCTGTTTGCGCTTTGCGCCGCGGCAGGACTTTTTATGGCGGGAAAAAATGTATACGCAGCGCAGACGGACAGGGGAGAGGTGACATATGAAACGGTTGGAGACTATAAGCACATTATTTACGCCAACGGACAGCCATTGCTTATCGAGGCGTCCGATGCCGTGAATTACGCAAGGCTCTATGTGGATTACAACGGAAACGGAATAGGAGAAGCAGACGAGGAAATAACCTCGTTTAAAGGCGACGGACTTTTGTCCGGCGACGGAATATATTATCAGGAAGGATACGGATATTTTCTTGTTAATTCATCAGTATACGGCGGTTCAAAGAACGGCGGCGGAGTATACGACACAAGCGTTACCGTTACGGGAACGCGTTATGTGGGCGCGAATTATTATACGGTCTGGGATATATACGGCGGGAATCGAAGCGGAACTCTTACGGGCAGCACAAATATAAATATTTCCGGCGGGAACATCGGCTATGTGTACGGCGGCTCGCGCGACGGAGTGATAAACGGGGATACGTCGGTAAGGATAAACGGAGGATACGTTCTCCATAATACATATGGCGGAAACGCATACGGACGGATAAACGGAAGTACGGACATAAATATATCAAACGCTTATGTGTATTCCGTTTGCGGGGGCAACGAAGATGAAGGTACGGTAGACGGGGACACGAGTATTGTTTTCGGTGATAACGCGGTTGTCAACGGCTGGGTATACGGGGGCGGCGCGGGTTACAGCGATGACGCGGTCACGGAGGTTACAGGAACCACGAATATTATGATCGACGGCGGCGAATTCAGCCATAATATATACGGGGGCGGAGGATGGCGCGGCGCTAGGACCGGAGACGGCAATATAACCCTGAATGGCGGTGATTTAAGGGATGTCTGGATATACGGGGGAGGAGAGGAGGAATCCTCCGTGAACGGCAGGACCGTAATCAGAATAAACGGAGGCCGAGTAAACGGGGTCTGTGCGTCGGGGGCGGGATTCGGCAGTCATAAAGCGGAGGTCGGCGACGTTGAAATATACTTAAAAGGAGGAAGCGTGGATTTATTTTCGGCGTTACCGAACGATTATACAGCGATAAACGGCAGCCTGCATCTTGAACTGTGGGGGGAGAGTTTTAACAGCACAAAGCTTTATTTCGGAAGGGATACCAATCCCAATAATCTTAAAGAGGTTTCCGTTTTGCTTAAAGACGGAACGGCTGATTTATTTAAGCTTCAGTTGAAGGTGGAGGACAGTTTTGATATTTCGTTTCAAAATGCGGAGGTTACAAGCCTTGTGCTGCTGGAGGGCACGCTTTCCGGTACAAAGCGTTCCTCGCTTAATTTTAAAGACTGCGGCTCGGTAAACGGCAGATGGGGAGATTACTGGAATTTAGGGGGCGGCTCTGACTGTATTGTCGGCTCTGATAATCCAGTCATTAAAGGATCATATTTTTATAAAAACCGTTTTGATACGGTGAACCTTACTAACAGCGCCGTTATTTTTCTGGACGATTCGACGGAGAGCGAGGATAACGGTTTTGCTGTCTGCGCAAAGGAGCTGGTCGTGGACGGCGGAGCGTTAAGGGTGGCAGGCGACGGTATTTCCTATATGCCGCGCACAAGCTTTATCGGCAGTCCGCTGATTCTCCGTTCGAGTAATTACGACGCAATTTATTTCACGGAGATGCCGGACGGCACCGAGCGCGTCCGCTGGATGGACTTTGACGGTGAATACACGACCGCCGAATGGCAGAACGACTTCGCGATCGCGTATACGCCGGTCGGCGCGCCGGACGATACTTTTATTCCCGCTGTCGACGGTCTGGTTATGAAGGCCGACAACAGTTTGACCGACAGGCGCGGGTGGTACTACGGGACATTGGAGGAGCTTTGCAGATGCAGCGCGTACAGCTCCCAGCTCAGAGAGTATACTCTTCTGATGCCTGAGGGCAGCGACGGTGCGGAATTTATTCTCGAGGATATACGCACGGGAGATACGGGCTGCTCCTTATCATGCATGGTGGTCGGACATAAAGGAAAGGCGGCAGATTTCACATATTCGCTGGTTCCTGACGGGACTGATGCCGAGGGAGCCGCCATAGACGGAAACAGGCTGACGGTAAAGGGAGCAGGTCCGGTTCATGTTGAGGTAAAACAGGAAATAAACGGTAAGGAATTTGTGTATGACGCGTATCTGAATATTCTCGGCGCGCCCTCAAAAAACAGTTTTGTTTTTGTCGGGAATATGGCGGAGGATATATCGGCGGCATTCACCGGAGCCCCTTTTGATGAGAATTACTTGTACAATTCGGTCTGGGATTTTTCGCAGCATAATTATCTGGACTGGGGAGTGGAGTATGAGAATACGCTCGAGGACGGTGTTCTTGTTTTCAGACTTAATAAAGAATATTTAAATTCGTTGGAAACGGGAGAATACTTATACAATTTGGGAGTTCATTTTGAACGGGAAAATGGCGTTAGCGCCTTATACTATTATGAAATAACCGTAAAAATCGTAGAGTTTATAGAGGTGCATGAGCCGACGGTCGAGCTTTTGCCGGAGCGATTTAACTATGACGGGACCGAAAAAAGACCCGCCGTAACCGTGAAATACGGCGATACTGTGATCCCGCAGAGCGAGTATGATGTAAGTTACAGCGACAATATCGCCGCCGGGACCGCAAAAGTGACAATAACGAATAAAGAAGGCGGGATCTATCTGATACACGAGGCGAGCGCGGAGTTTGAGATCGTAAACGATTACCGTCCTCAAAACGGCAGGGATTATACCGTAAATCCAGGCGGGAGCGGTTGGACAAACGGAAATTTTGTGATAACCGCGAACGAAGGCTTCCTTCTCTCAGGCGGCAATACGCTTGAGGACGAATGGATTTCAAGCATTACGAGGACGGAGGAAGCTGCGGACGGTCGGGTGACGTTCTTTGTAAGAAACAGCGAAACCGGAGAAATATCTCTCGCCGTTACGGAAAATTATAAGATCGACAAAACGAAACCGGAGATATTCGATATATGCTTCAACGGAAATTCTGTCAGAAAACCGCTGCAGGAGGCTGACTTCGGACTGTTATTCAAAGAAGATATAGAAGTAAGCATAACGGCGGACGACAGTCTGAGCGGGATAGAAAACGTCTTGTATTTTAGATCCCCGGAAATTCTTACGGAGGAACAGCTTGACGGCGTTATCGGATGGACAGAAGGCGGAGAATTTATTATATCTGCTGCGGGCGGAGAGCGCTTTATAATATATGTAAAAGTTACGGACAGGGCGGGGAATATTCTGTATTTTGCCTCGGAAGGCGCGGAGTTTGCCGCGCCGCCCGAGGAAGAACCGGCTGACTATAAGATGCTTGAAGGAGACGGCAGCATATGGACTAAGGAAAAAGACGGTGGCGTTGTTTTCAGAGCGAGCGGTTCCGTCGTAAAGTTTAACGGGATAAAGATCGATGGGAACCTCGTGGATGCGGAGAATTATACAATAAGAGAAGGCAGCACCGTGATAATCCTCAAGGAGAGTTTTTTGAAAACGCTGCCTGTGGGAAAGCATATCATAACCGTGTTGTATTCGGACGGCGAGGTTTCGGCGCAATTTGAAATACGGACGGAAACGACCGATTTGCCGTTAGGAAACACGGAAAGGCGGCTTTTGCTTGGCTCGCTTATGCTGCTGTCCGCCGCTGTCATGCTTAAATTTAAGGTGACATTACGGAGCGGCGGCTTCCAAAAGCGCGGAAACTGAAATAAATATGTGTTGAATAAGCGCTTCCGGATGGATATCCGGAGGCGCTTTTTGGCTTTTTCGCAAACGGACGTTAAAACGGTGGGAAGGCTTTACACTTTTTCCATAATTTGTTATAATATTAACAGTAATTTTATATAAAAGAGGAGAATCACATGGGAACTAGATTAGTATGGAATGAACGGTATAATCTTGGTGTGGAGACTATTGACAAAGAGCACAAAAAACTCTTCAGGATTCTTGATAAGCTGCTTGATTTCGGACAGCAGGACGAAAAAAGCCAATGGGTGTGTCAGGAGGCGGTAAAATATTTTAAGGACCACGCGCTTAAACATTTTGCGGACGAGGAGGCGTATATGGCTTCCGTTGACTATCCCGGGCTTGAGACGCACAGGCGAATACATAAAAATTTCCGCGAAAGGACGCTGCCGGCGCTTGAGAAGGAGTTAGAGCGGACAAAGTATTCGGAGGACGCGATAAATCATTTCCTCGGAGTGTGCGCGGGCTGGCTTATCGGACATACTCTTATAGAAGATCATGCCATAGTTGAGGGGCAGAACGTAAAGCAATGGGAGAACCTTCTTCCGGATGAGGAGCAGGCGATAATGGGACAGACTATCGTAAGCCTACTGCACGGTATGTTTCAGCTTGATTCGCAGCTTTTAAGCGACTGCTACGGCGGCGAGAAGTTCGGAGACGGAATCTATTACCGCCTTGTATACAGTACAAAACAGAAGAAGCGCGGTGAATTTTTACTTATTTTTGAGGAAAAGCTTATAGTAAGCACGATCGGCAGCGTTATAGACGCCAAATCCGAGGCGATAAGCGTTATGATGATGAATGCGGCAAGATATACCGCGAGACAGTTTGTGGAGCATGTCAAGGAGCATTTCCCGTCGCTTAAAGAGGCGGATATAAGGGATGAACAGCTGTTGACCTATGAACAGTTTCAGAAGGTATTCGAGAAGCACAAACCGCAGTTCAGTATGCTGTTCGACACCGGAAAAGGATATTTTTCTTTTTGCATGACTACTGCGGATATGGAGCAGAATGAGGACGGGGTTTCTATAATTACGGAGAACGCTATGTCCGAGGTCGAGAAATACCTCAGGCAGAATGAAGAGAAAAAGAATGCGGAAAGCCTTAAAAAGAAGATACTTGTGGTTGACGATTCTCTTTTTATGCTTAATATGATGGAGGAGCTGCTCGGCAAAGATTATGAGGTGCTTACCGTTACGTCGGGGCTTGCGGCATTCAGAAGCATTGCGCTCGACAGACCGGACCTTGTTCTGCTCGATTATGAGATGCCTGTCTGCGACGGAAGCCAGATATTGGAGATGATACGCTCGGAGAAGGGCTTTACGGATATTCCGGTGATCTTTCTGACGAGCAGGGTCAACAGAGAGAGCGTCGAAAAAGTTATCGCGCTTAGACCCGAGGGCTATCTGTCAAAGTCGATTCCGCCTGAGTCTATAAAGAAAGAAATAGACCGTTTCTTTGAGAAGAAAAAAAATACCCCCTCCAAATAACAGACATGAGTTATTTTACTTGTCTGCCGGGGAGGGGAAAATACAGCGCGAGCCGTTTTTTATTTGATATTCCGGAACACGGTTATCACTTGAAGAACGGCTTCCTTTTCTTTTGCGCTCAAGTCCGATACATCAAGATAATCCTGCTTTTCTATGCCGAGAAGAAAATCGGTTGAGACGTGGAAGATACGGGCATATTTTATCAGAACCTCATATGAAGGGCGGCGCGAGCATGACTCGTAGCTTGAAATCGCGCTTGTCGCGAGACCCATCATCTGCGCAAGATCGCCCTGTGTAAGGCTGCGGCTGTTTCTGAGCATTTTCAGCTTATCACCTAATAAAATCATAGTTTCTCCTCATTGGTGTTTGATGATTTACCGATAGTGTAAACAAAAACACACTACATTTGGTAGAAATGATTACGCTGATAGTAATGTTATCTGAAAAAAGATGTTATGCAGGTTTCAAATGCCCAATTCAGATGAGAATAGATGCGTTACCGAAAAGTTGACGCATTAACGGATATGTAATAACATGACCTTATCGGACGAACCGACGTACAGGAACCTGAGAATGCTTGAGCGGCGCGGAGGCTTTCGATATTCTGATTGCGGATTTGGAATGCGTGGAGGAGGAGCTTGCCGTCCTAGAGGAAAGGGGCGTTAAAATAACATTTGCAAAAAAGGAGGATCAAAATGAAAAAATATCTTGACGAAACCCTGAGCGCCAGAGAGCGCGCCGAGGCGCTTGCGGACGAAATGACGGTCGAGGAACAGGCGATGCAGCTTCGATACGACGCTCCGGCTTTAAAAAGGCTCGGCATTCCGGCGTATAACTGGTGGAACGAAGGACTTCACGGGCTTGCCCGTTCGGGGACAGCGACCATGTTCCCGCAGGCGATAGGCTTAGCGGCGACCTTTGATACGGAGCTTGTGGAGAAAGCCGGAGAGATAACGGCGCTTGAGGCGAGAGCCAAATATAACGCCTATCGGGATTACGGCGACGCGGACATATACAAGGGTCTGACAGTATGGGCGCCGAATATCAATATTTTCCGCGATCCGCGCTGGGGAAGAGGGCATGAGACCTACGGCGAGGACCCTTATCTTACAGCGGAAATGGGAAAAGCGTATGTCAGGGGGCTTCAGGGAGACGTGAAGGTGCTTAAAACCGCGGCGTGCGCGAAGCATTTTGCCGTCCACAGCGGACCGGAGGCGCTCCGGCACGAGTTCGACGCAAAAGCGTCGCCGAAGGATATGGAGGAAACCTATCTGCCCGCCTTTGAAGCTTTGATAAAAGACGCGCGGGCGGAGGGCGTTATGGGAGCGTACAACCGTCTCAACGGCGAGCCCTCCTGCGCAAGTGAGTTTCTTATGGCGAAGCTTGAGGAATGGGGCTTTGACGGCTATTTCGTTTCCGACTGCTGGGCTATAAACGATTTCCATGAGCATCATAAGGTCACGTCAAATCCCGTTGATTCGGCGGCGAAGGCGCTGAAGGCGGGCTGCGATCTCAACTGCGGCTGCACATACGCCTATGTCCTCGCCGCGTTTGAGCAGGGGCTTGTGGACGAGTCGGATATAAGAAGGGCGTGCGTGCGCCTTATGACGACGAGGATAAGGCTTGGAATGTTCGATGCCAAAACGGAGTTTGACGGTATTCCCTACAGCGTTGTATCAAGCCCCGAAAATAAAAAGACGGCGTTAAAGTGCGCGGAGGAATCGATCGTACTCTTAAAAAACAACGGAATACTTCCCTTTGACGAGAGCAAAATAAAGACGCTTGCGGTCATAGGTCCGAACAGCGACAGCCGCGTATGTCTTGAGGGCAATTACTGCGGAACGGCGGACAGGTACGTTACCTTCCTTGAAGGGATACAGGACAGATTCGCGGGGCAGGTCCTTTACTCTCAGGGCTGTCATCTGTACAAAGACAGAATATCGGGGCTTGCCGCGGAAGGCGACAGATATTCCGAGGCGGTAGCGGCGGCGAAAAATGCGGACGCGGTCATACTCTGCGTCGGGCTTGACGCTGCGCTTGAGGGCGAGGAGGGCGACACCGGAAACGAATTTTCCTCAGGTGACAAGGCTGACCTGCGTCTTCCCGAAAGCCAGAGAAAGCTTATCAGACTTATAGCGTCTATGGGAAAGCCCGTAGTGACGGTGTGCGCTGCGGGCAGCAGCGTAAACACCGAGGTCGAAACGGACGCGCTTGTGCATGTGTGGTATCCCGGACAGGAGGGCGGAAGGGCGCTTGCCGGAATCCTTTTCGGCGACGTTTCGCCCTCGGGAAAGCTTCCGGTCACATTCTATGAGGACGCCGCAAAGCTGCCCGGCTTTACGGATTATTCCATGCAAAACAGGACGTACCGCTACGCGAAGGACAATATACTCTATCCGTTCGGATACGGTCTGACATACTCAAAAATAGTCTGCGCAAAGCTGGAATACGGTGAAAACACCGCTCGCGTCACAGTAAAAAATACCGGGGACCGCTATGCGGAGGACGTCGTGCAGCTTTATATAAAAGACTGCTGCGACTGTGCCGTGCCTAATCACAGTCTTTGCGGCTTCGCTAGGGTCACGCTGGCCCCCGGAGAGGAACGCGTATACGAAATTTCAGTACCGCAAAAAAGCTTTACCGCGGTCGATGAAAACGGCGCGCGGAAGGTTTTTTCGGACAGCTTCACGCTTTACGCGGGGACCTGCCAGCCCGATGAACTGAGCGAAAGGCTTACGGGGACGAAATGCGTCAAAACTGAGATAAGGCTTTAAATGAATCTTACTGTATGCCGGCGCGCCTATGGTACAATTTGCAAGAATTTAGGGGATTGGCTGTTTCGCGATAATGTGCTACAATAAATCTGATTTTCTTTTGGATGCAAAAGATAAAACGATTATGTGCAGGGTGCGGCAGGATGAAAAGGTTTGATGAATATACGGATATAACTCAGTGGCTTTTAAGGTCCGCTGAATCTGACAGGGGAATTGAGATACTTTTTTCCAAAAACGAAAAAAAAACGGTGACGTACCGCGAGCTTGCGGTACGGAGCATGATGCTTAGCGGCTTTATAAACAACGCCGGAGTGAAGAAACAGGAATATATCCTGCTTTACTGCTCCGGTCTGGAAAATCTTCTTTACGGCTTCTGGGCGTGCGCGTTCGGCGGTTATGTCGCGGTCATGATGAATTACAGCCCCGGCGAGCCTATTAATGAGGACTTTGTCAGAAGGTACGGCTTTGCCGGAATAATAACAGACGTGGAGCTTGCAAATCCCGAATGGTTCGGGCTTGTAGTCGATCCCGCGAGGGCGCTTGATTGGACGGAGCTTGATACGGAGGAAAACTGCGTCTGTGAGCATGATGCGGAGGAGCTTCTGTACGTTCAGTTTTCATCGGGGAGCACCGGCGAGGGAAAGGCGATCCCTATAAAAAGAAGGAGCCTTTATGCAAGCGTCTCGGACGAGTGCCGGTGTTTTGGCGTGACGGATAAGGACATCGTGCTTAACTGGCAGCCGCTTACGCATTCGGGCGGTCTTGTCATATATCATCTTCTAGGAGTTTACGCGGGACTTTCGCAGTATCTTATACCTACGGAAGTTTATATGAAAAATCCACTGTTCTGGATGGAGGCGGCTTCGCGTTACGGCGCTACTATAACGAGCGCGATTCCGTATGCCATGCAGCACTTTCTGCGCTTCTTTAACAATTCAAATAATTCCGGACGCGGCTTTGAATGGGACCTGTCGGCGCTTCGCGTTATCGCGATCGGAGCGGAAAACGTAAGCAGGAAATTTCTTGACAGGTTTTATAGGGCGCTCATGGAGTACGGTCTTTCGCGCGGCGCGCTTGTTCCTGTATACGGGCTTACAGAGGCTGTATGCCTGCTTGCTTTCTCCTTAGGCGCGGATAAAACCTACCGCTCTGCCGGGCACACAATCAATTACGCGGAGAAGGTAGTTCCCTCGGACGGCGGACCTTCTTTTCAGGAATATATTTTCTATAATTTATTATCCGAACATATTGAAGTAAAAATAACGGACGACGGTTTCCATACTCTTGCCGAAAATGAAATAGGCAGACTTTGGATAAAAGGTCCCGCGGTTGCCGACGGCTACCTTTCTGGCAGGGAAACAGTCAGGACCGAGCAGTTTCGCGACGGCTGGTATTACACGGGAGATATAGGAGCCTCAGTCGGAAACGGAATCGTCATTGTGGGAAGGGCGAAAGAGATCGTTGTGGCGGGAGGCGCGAATTTCGAGTGCGCAGCTCTTGAAAACTGCATTGATAAAATAGATTCGGACGGACTGGTACAGAAAGCTTTCGTCTGCAATATCGCCGACAAGGACGGTATCGAGCGGGTGGTAGTTTTCGCAGTGTCCGACAAAATAGGTTCGCCGGGCTTTTGGGAGCGCTTTGAAGAATACGGCAGACAGGCGCGCGGCAGGCTTTTTGAGACCTTCGGGGTCGAGGTGGCGGACGTGGCGGCGGTGGAGGAAGCGCCGCGCTCAGGAAGCGGAAAGCTGAGACGCAGAGAGATGAGCCTTAGATATTTAAACGGTCATTATGATAAAGGGGCAGGAAGCACTGAGATGAAAAAAGACGTAAGGACAGAAGTACACGCGATTCTTAAACAGATACTTAATACGGAAATAACGGACGACTCGCTTACTTTTCAAGAGTACGGCGTGGTTTCCATAAATATAATACAGCTTGTCGATATGTGCAGCGAAGCCTTCGGAATACGGATAAAAGCGTCGGAGGTGTTCGGCTATCCCGTTATCGCGGATTTTATAGCGCATATAGAGGAGCTTATTCAGGCAAAAGAAAGTCCCGCTGCGCCTGCTTCCCTCAATAACTCGCGCGCTTTTGCGGAGAGAAACGGCGACATCGCGATCGTCGGCATGAGCTGCCGTTTTCCTAACGGCGCAAACAGCCCGGAGGAATACTGGAG
This sequence comes from uncultured Butyrivibrio sp., assembly GCA_910577605.1. GTDB lineage: Bacteria > Bacillota > Clostridia > Lachnospirales > Lachnospiraceae > Eshraghiella. The sequence goes on along the minus strand of CAJTON010000008.1, from coordinate 35,482 downwards.
ACTTCTTGCGGAGGGTATCGACGGTATCACGGAGGTTCCCGCGGACAGATGGGACAAGGAGAAATATTTTTCCGAAGACAAAAACGAGTCAGGCAAAATGTACTGCAAAAAGGGCGGGTTTTTAAATATACCCGTGAGCTGTTTCGACGCGAAATTTTTCAACATATCTCCTAAGGAGGCGGTCGAGATCGACCCTCACAGCCGTATGCTTCTTGAGCTTACCTACGAGGCGTTTGAGAACGGCGGAATGGACATAAGTGAATACAGCGGTACCAAAACGGGAGTTTTTATAGGAGCGGCGACCGGAGATTACTCGCTTGCGTCCGTAAGCTCCGGAGATATGGACACTATTGATTCCTATTCCCTTACGGGAGTCTGCACAAGCACCGTGTGCGGGAGGATCTCGTATACCTTCGGATTTCAGGGAACCTGCCTGACAGTCAATACCGCGTGTTCTTCGGCTCTTACGGCGCTGCATACGGCGGTCAACGCCATTAAAGCAGGCGACGTGGACACGGCGGTCGTCGGAGGCGTGAGCCTTATGCTTTCTCCCGCTATCTCGGTGGCGTTTTCAAAGCTTCAGGCGGTGTCGCCTAACGGACACAGCCGCTCCTTTGACGCAGACGCGGACGGCTACGCGAGAGGAGAGGGCGCGGGCGTTATAATCATCAAGCGCCTTAGCGATGCAAAGAAGGATCACGACAATATACTAGGAGTGATAAAGGCGACGGGAGCCAATCAGGACGGACGCAGCAACGGGCTTACCGCGCCTAACGGGGAGGCGCAGAAGGCGCTTATCCTTGACACGCTGCAAAGGAACGGACTTGAGCCGGACAGCATAAGCTATGTGGAAACTCACGGGACGGGAACGCCTCTCGGCGACCCGATAGAGGTGAACGCCCTTATTGATTCCTACTGCGCGGGCAGAAGATGTGACGAGCCGCTTCTTATAGGCTCGGTTAAATCAAATATCGGGCATCTTGAGGCGGCTTCGGGAATGGCGGCTATAATCAAGGTGCT
>CAJTON010000008.1:29949-34445 GCA_910577605.1 uncultured Butyrivibrio sp. | reverse complement strand
ATCTCAACTTCAACAAGCCGAATCCACAGATAAGATGGGAGGACGCCGCGCTTCGCGTCGTTTCCTCCAATACGGAGTGGATCTCCCACGGAGCGCCTAGGCGGGCGGCGGTTGACAGCTTTGGCTTCGGCGGCTCAAATTCCCATGTCATACTTGAGGAATATGTAAATGATTCCGCGAAAGATGCGCGGGAGTGCGCTGCCGCGAATTATTTTCTTAAAATATCGGCGAAAACAAACGGCGCGGTGAGAAAGCTCGCGTCAGAGTATATAGGCTTGCTTGCGGGAACCAAGGAGAGCGAGCTGCCTGTACTGCTTGCCACGGCAAACGCCGGACGCGCGGATTATTCCTGCCGCGCGGCCGTGACCGGAGCGGACAAAGACGGGCTTATCGACGGTCTGATGAAGGTCGTCAACGAACCCGACGCAAAGGCGGGACGCGTGTCAAAGGCGGCGTTTTTGTTTACGGGACAAGGCTCGCAGTATCGGGGAATGGCTTTTGGGCTGTATGAGAACAACCCCGTTTTCAGAAAATATATGAAGGAATGCGACGAGCTGTTTTTCCCCTATCTGCTCACCTCAATATGCGGACTTGTGTACGGAGGAGATACGGACGATGAAAAGATAAACGACACCGCGTACGCGCAGCCTCTTATTTTTTCGGTTGAATACGCGCTGGCGAAAACATGGATCGAATACGGCGTAACGCCGGGGCTTGTTATCGGACACAGCATAGGCGAGTTTGCCGCCGCAGTTATAGCGGGCTGTATGAGCCTTGAAACGGCGGTCGAGCTTGTCGCCTGTCGGGGAAGGCTTATGGGAGCCGTCAGTGAAGACGGCGCTATGGCGGCTGTGTTTGCCGAAAAAAGTGTTGCGGAAAAGCTTCTTGAAGGAACCGAAAACTGTGTTATAGCCGTGTTCAATTCAAAGACAAATACGGTAGTTTCGGGAGCGCGGGAGCAGGTAGAGCTGGTGCTTCAAAGGGCGGCTGAGAGCGGAATCAAGTCAAAGCGTCTTGTCGTATCAAACGCGTTCCATTCTCCGCTTATGAAACAGGCGGCTGAGAGCTTTGCCCTTGTGGCGGGGCGCGGACAGTATGATGAGCCGAAGCTTCCGTTTATCTCAACGGTGTACGCAAGGGAGTTCGCTCCGGGAGAGAAGCCCGACGCTAAATACTGGTGCGCGCAGATAATGAAGCCTGTCAACTTCTATGAGTCGGTGCTGTCCGTAAAAAATCCGCAGGATTACTTTTTCCTTGAGATTGGTGCGACAAACACGTTGAGTATGCTCACGGATATGATTCTTGAAAACGGCGCGCAGTGCGCGGCTTCGCTTACGCGGGGGAAGGACGACCGCGCTCAGCTTGGCGAGACGGCGGCGCGGCTGTATAAGAGCGGATTCGCGCTTAAATGGGAAAGCTATCTCGGAGTTGAGGACACGGGCTGGAGCAGAAGCGCCGGACTGCCCAATTATCCGTTTGAGAGGACGCGCTATTGGAAGGAGCTCTGCTATGACCGCAAGGTAAACGCTGAGCTTTTGGATACCGACGATCATTCTCTTCTGGGACAGAGATTTGATCCCGTGTCGGAGGAGGATACTGTCGTATTCAGGCGCTTGTATCACAGTGATAAGCCGTTTTTCATGGGAGAGCATATTATTTTCGATACGGCGATAGCGCCCGCAGCGTCATATGTGTCGCTGATAATCAGCGCGATGAAGGAAATACGCTCTCCGCAGAGCATAACGATTCAGAATATGGAGCTGAGGGAGCCTCTTATTGTAAATGACGGCGAGGAGCGCGAGGTGCAGGTATGCGTCAGACGCGCCTATGAAAGAGAGTGCTCGTTTATGATAGCGAGCCGTGACGCGGGAGCCAAAAGAGCGCTGTGGACGGTGCATACAAAGGGAGGCGTGATAGTCAAAGACGCAGAATATATTGACTGTGAAGAGAGAAACGTGCGGGATTGGGACGCTCTTGATTATGACGAGGTATCCTCGCCCGACAAGGAGCATACGGTCTACAAGGCTATGGAAACAGCGTCCTTTGCGCTGGGCAGAGGCTTTAGGTGCGTAACAAAATCAAGGTGCAAGGACGGCAGGGGAGTATGTGTGGTCGAGCCTAAGAGAAATCTCGGTTATACTGAGGAATATTTCATTTATCCCGGAATAGTGGATTCGGTATTTCATTCGATGCTCTGCGTAAGCATTGCGGACGGATTTTCCTTTGAGGGCAAAAAAACGGTGATCCCGTATTTTATCACGCACTTCGGCTTTAACTACAGAAGCTTTGAAACGCTGTGGTGCGACTCCTACGCGAGAATAGAAAACAACAGCATGATGGGCGGAACGAAGGCTTACAACAGCCGCGGTGAGCTTGTCATAGAAATAGACCAGATGATGACGAAGCTTACCACCGAGGAAAACCTTATCACGAACCGCCGCGCCAACAGAAGCTGGTATTACGGCGAGGACTGGAGAAAGACCGATACTCCGGTATCTGCCGAATGCGGCTCAAACCGGATATATCTGATAACGGAGGACGGGGATATTTTTGACGGCGCGGCAGGTCTTTGGAAAAGAAGCGGTAAGGAAGTTATAACATATTCGCCGCGGGGCTTTGAGGAGGAAAAAGGCGGTATTTTCGACGAAGCCGCTTCCCGTAAGGAGAAGCTTCGCTTTATATGGGCTGCCGGCTGCAAAGATGAAGGTTACGGCTCCGTTTCCGACGCGGAACCCCTAAAGCTTCTGGTACTGCTTGCGCAGGAGATACAGAAGCGCGGCTTGCAAAGTCTTTGTACGATACGCGTAGTCACGGTAAACGGCTGTAATTTTGAGAATGAGCGCTTTAATCTCGGACAGTCGCTTCTGTGGGGCTTTATGCGCGGAATGAATATGGAGATGCCGGAGTCCTTTGCAGGAATAATAGATTTTGACACAGACTCGTTAAAGGACGGAGGAATGAGGTTTGCCTCGCTTATGCTTGCGGCGCTGGAACCCGAACTGTGCGTGCGGGGCGGCGAGACGTATTACTCAAGGGTAGGAAGGATTTCATCCTCGGCTGATAATAAGGATACGGCGATCGCGGTTTCGGGAGACAAAACATATGTTATCGCCGGAGGAACGGGAGCGCTTGGCTTTCATTATATGAGAGCGCTGCAAAAGGCGGGAGCGCGCAGCTTCGCGGTCATATGCAGAAAAGAGCCAGCAGCCTCGGTTACGGATAATTTCAGATTGCTGGAGGAGGACGGCGCGACGGTCGGACTTTTCTTCGGGGACATATGCGACAGAGAGCAGACGTCGGAGCTCATCGCGCGGATAACAAAAGAAATGCCGGCGGTCGGAGGAGTTGTCAATGCCGCGGGAACGATACGCGATAAAATGATAAAGGATCTGACGTGGGAGGATTATCTTGCCGTACTGGAGTCGAAGGTTTGCGGCAGCATAAATCTTTATGAGGAGACGAAAGAGCTTAAACCGGATTTTTATCTGTTTTTGTCCTCAATAACCTCAATACTCGGAAATATGGGACAGAGCAACTACGCCGCGGCAAATTATTTTGAAAATATTTTCGCCTCATATATCGGAGCGCAGGGATTTAACGGTCACACGATATGCTGGGGACCGTGGCTCGGAGACGGAATGGCGGAAACCGACATAATACGCAGGAATATGGAAACGATGGGAATAAGCGGGTTTGCTCCGAAGCAGGCGCTGCTTGCGCTGGAGGAATTCCTGACAAGGCCTTACAGGAACCTTATGGTAGCGGACATCGACTGGGACCGCTTCGCTGACGGCGCGCGGAATACCGCGCTCAGAAGCAGGCTTTCCGACCTTGTCAAAAAAGCCGCGCCCGCCGAGAGCCGGAAGTCTGACTGGGATATAAGCGGAATGACAAACGATGAGGCGCGTTTAAAGCTTAAAGACGAGCTTCGTCTTATCTGCATGGGCGCGATGGGATACGACGGCGCGGAGGGAATTGAAACCGACGTTTCTCTTATGGAGCTTGGAGCCGACTCCCTGATGATGTTTTCGGTGAGAAGCGAGATAAACGACTTGCTGAATATAGACATGAACGTATCGGTACTTTATACTTACGATACGATAGATAAGCTTGCGGATTATCTGTTTGACGAGTATCTGTCGGGCGGCGAAGAGAATAAAGCGGAAAGCGCCGGGGATTTGGCAAAGGCGGCGCCCCGTAAGCCGAAAATACTGTTTTTCCCCTACGCGGGCGGCTCCGTGTATAATTTCGCAAAATGGAAAAACAGGCTTTCGCAGTATTTTGAGGTGATCCTTATAGAGTATCCCGGACGCGGAATAAAGGCGCAGGAGTCCTTCGCCGAGTCGATAGAGGAGTTGGTAAGCTCCGTTATCGCGGAATTGAAGGATACGCTTAAAGACGGAGATTATTATCTTTTCGGACACAGCCTCGGCGCTGTGGCGGCATATGAATTTGCGGTGCAAATGAAACGCCTCGGTCTGCCCGCGCCGAAGAAA
>CAJTON010000008.1:16182-29939 GCA_910577605.1 uncultured Butyrivibrio sp. | reverse complement strand
CTTTCTTTCGGGGCGCGAGCCTGTACGGTTCTGCAAGGTTTCGGCGAATACTGATTCAATGTCCGATATGGAGTTTATTGAGATCATGTCAAGATACGGCGGTATCCCGAAAGAATTTTATCAGGAGAAGGAAATACGCGAGGTGTTCCTTCCTGTGCTTCGGGCGGATTTCCGGCTTCTTGAGCGGTATCTTTACGGGGAGCACGAGGAAAAGGTTGACTGCGACCTTGTTATAATGTACGGTGAGGACGACAGGAACACTCCGAAGAACGAGATGGAGCGATGGCGGGAGTACACTGACAGAGAAGTGAGCTTTTATCAGTTTGAGGGGACGCATTTTTACTGCATGGAGGACGAAAATACGGACAGGATCCTTGAGCTGATATGCAGTCTTTGCAATGCGGAGCGGAATCTGACGTAGAAACGCGGCAATCGGAGAGAGGTATATATGGAAAAATCGATCTATGAGATAATTAAGTCGTCGGTCGGCGGCGACGGGCTTCTTCCCAGTGGTTTTTCCCTGCCGGAGAAAGACTGCGAAGCTAAAATACGTTTTGCGCCGGGCGCTATGGACGGAATAATGATGTTTCACGGCGGCGTTACGGGCAATGCAGGCGGCGATGAATACGAGCGGCTTTGCGGGATAATAGAGCTTGCGTCGGAGGGGAAAAAAGAGGAAGCCGCCGCAGAAGCGGACAGATTTGCAGTAAATGGGCATGTGCTCTCGAATATCGACAGCTTGCAGGACTATATTATGAAACAAAAGGACAGACTTGACGCAGGGAATCTTCACGATTTCGCCGCGGGTCTGACGGCAGGAGCGTCAAAGGCTGAGGCGGTAAAGATAGGCATGACTGTAATGGAGCTTTTCAATACCGACGGCAGCGAGGAGTTCAAAAAATGCGTGCGGACGCTTGCCCTCTGCGATGAATTTACGTTGTATGCAGCATATATCATGCGCGGGTGGAGCAATTCAAACGAGGAATTTTTTGAGGCGGTCCAAAAGGTAAAGGGTTGGGGAAGGGTTTTCCTCGTCAACAGCTTTCTTGAGGCAGACAGCGGGGAAAAGGAGCTTTGGCTTTTACAAAACGGCGTCTGCAACGAAGTGCTGCCGAATTATTCCGCAATAGACTGTTACAGAAAGACCCGTTTATATGAAAGGCTGCAAGAACCTATGACTCCAAAAGAGTACAGGGGCGCGGCGCTTATAGTGGACGCTTTGCTTGACGACGAACCGGAGCCCGGAATATCTTCTTTTGACGACGGAGCCGGAGTTTTGGACCTGTTTTTGGAGCAGAGCGCCAAAGCGTCGGATTATGCCGATGCTGAGGACTACGGCGTAATTTACAGGATAAAGGAATACGCGCGCAAGAATTACGGAGCGGAGTCGGGCATCTGCAAAAGGGCTGACGCTCTTTTATCGGGGAAAAAGTCAGCCGCTCAAGAATATTGAGACGCCGCTTTAGAAAACAGGAATGGAGATATGAGTATGTGCGTGGCTTCGCCAGGAATAGTAAAAAATATAAAGGATAATATTGCTGAGGTCGATTATAACGGAAATATCGTAAAAGCTCATACAGGAGTCGTAGATGTGAGCCCCGGCGATTATGTTCTTGTACATGCCGGAATGATATTGCAGAAAATAAAGCAAAAGGAAGCGGAGGATATGCTTTCGCTTTTCAGGGAACTGGAGGAGCTTTAATGCGTGACTTACGGGAAATAGCAAAGGAGCTTGCCCGATATGACGGGGAGCCTCTTACTTTTATGGAGGTATGCGGCACTCACACGGCTTCTATTTCAAAAAACGGGATCGCGGATATGCTTTCTCCCAAAATAAGGCTCGTGTCGGGACCGGGCTGTCCGGTATGCGTGACGGTATCCTCGTATATAGACAGGCTTGTCGCGCTGAGCATGAGGGAGAATACCTGCGTAGTGACCTTCGGCGATATGCTGCGCGTGCGCGGAAGCGAAAAAAGTCTGAGGGAAGCGTCGGCGGAGGGCGCGAACGTGCGCATGGTATATTCGCCTGTTGAGGTGATAAAGCTTGCCGAGGACGATCCCCGGACAGAGTATGTTTTTGCCGCCGTAGGCTTTGAGACAACCGCGCCGGTGTACGCTATTTTGGTCGAGGAGATGATCGCGCGCTCAATATCTAATATAAAGCTGCTTACGGCGCTAAAAACCATGCCCGCCGTAATTGACAGGATATGCTCCGAGCCGAACGCCATATCAGGCTTCATCGCTCCCGGTCATGTGAGTGTAATCACCGGAAGCGGCGCGTTTGAGCCGTTGTCGGATAAATACGGGCTGCCCTTTGTGGTGGCGGGCTTTGAGGGAGAGGAGCTTCTTGCCGCCGTTTACGCGCTTGTAAGACTTAAAGGCAGAGCCGGCGTTTATAATTTCTATCCGCGCGCCGTCAGCCGCGAGGGGAATCTGAAGGCGCAGGAGAAGGTGGCGCGGTATTTTGAGCCTTGCGACGCGGCATGGCGCGGAATGGGAGTAATACCTATGTCGGGAATAAGGCTCAGACCCGAATATGCTGCTTTTGACGCGGGAAGCGGGGGACTTTTGTCCGACGCGGCAATCGGTAACGGCTGCTCCTGCCATGAGGTCATAGCGGGACGCATTTCGCCTGTGGAATGTCCGCTTTACGGCTCGCCCGACGATCCTCAGGGAGCCTGCATGGTGTCCTCGGAGGGAAGCTGCTTTAATTATTTTGAGAATAAAAGAGGTAGAGCATGAAAATCACACTTGCACACGGCAGCGGGGGAATGGCGACTGCCGAACTGATAGACAAGGTTTTTGCGGAGAGATTTTCCAATCCGGCGCTTGACATGACGGAGGACTGCGCCGTGGTTGACGGCAGCAAAAAAATTGCCGTCACTACGGACAGCTTTGTAGTCACGCCGCTTGAATACAAGGGGGGCGACATAGGAAGGCTCTGCATCTGCGGTACGGTGAACGATCTGCTTATGCGCGGCGCTTTTCCGAAATATATCACCTGCGGCTTTATAATAGAAGAAGGAATGGATACTGAGCAGCTTGAAAGAATAGCCTCTTCGGCGGCTGATACCGCGAAGGAGGCGGGAGTCGCCATAATCGCCGGAGATACGAAGGTGATCGAAGGAAAGGGCGGTCTTTACATCAATACCGCGGGCGTGGGCTTTGTGCCGGAGAATGTGAATATATCGGCTGCTTTATGCAGACCGGGAGACGCCGTCGTGCTTTCGGGAAATCTCGGAGATCATCACGCCGCGATACTCAGTCACCGCATGGGAATCGAAAACGATATTGAAAGCGATAACGCGCCGTTAGTCGGCATGGTCAGCGCAATGCTTGACGCGGGCCTGGATATTCACGCGATGCGCGACGTGACAAGGGGAGGACTCGGGACGGTGCTTAATGAGCTTGCGTCCGCCTCGAACTGCGGTTTTGAGATTTATGAGGATAGTATACCAGTATCCTCTGGAACGGCTTCATTTGCCGCGATCCTCGGGCTTGATACAATGCATATGGGCAACGAGGGCAGGCTTGTAGCGGTACTGCCAAAGGAACAGGCAGAAAGGGCGTGCAGTATCATGCGCGGCTGCAAATACGGAGAGAACGCGGCGATCATAGGCACGGCGTGCGAAAAGAGCGGAGTGAGCACGCGCATCGGCGGAAGGCGCAATGTGAGCGCGCTTATGGGTGAAGGATTGCCGAGAATATGCTGATTTGTCTGTTAAGCGCCGGAAATTTAAGAATATTTTTTTGTAAATCTCCCATATTAGATTTAGATGCATGACATCAAAATCAGATGTGGGAGGTATTTTTTATGAATTCGGACAGTATAAATCTTCTCAAGGAGTGCAACAGCGGATGCAAGAACGCGACGGACAGCATGGAACAGGTGCTGCCCTTCGTAAAAGAGGAAAAGCTCAAAAAAATCATTGAGGATTATGACAAAAAGCATATAAAAATCGGCGACGAGTGTCATAAGATACTTAACCGTGAGGGAGAGAGCGAGGAGGACCCGAATAAGCTCACAATGGCGATGGCTTGGTTCGGCACGGAGGTCAAGCTTATGATAAACGACGGCAGCGACAGGATAGCCGAGCTTATGGTGGACGGCTGTAATATGGGAATAAAGTCTCTCAGCAAATTCAACAACAAGTACAGGAACGCGGAATCGGAGATAAAGGATCTTGTTTTTGAGCTGATAAGCATAGAGCAGGATTTTATGAACGAGCTGCTCGCGTTTCTGTAACGGAAGTTGTCTTTACGAGTGTCTTGACAGAAATCGCAAAGAGGTTTACGATGTATTAAAATATTTTAATTCAGAGGAAGAAAGCCAATGAGCAGATTTTTTGATGATACGCGTAATCTCACGATGCTGATGGATTTTTACGAGCTTACCATGAGCAACGGATATTTCGTAAAGGGACTTAAAGAAAAGAAAGTCGTTTTTGATATGTTTTACAGGAGGAATCCCGACGAGGGAGGCTTTGTCATATGCGCCGGACTGGAGCAGTTCGTTAAATATATACAGGCTCTTTCTTTTGACGACGAGGACATTGAATATCTTCGCGGACGCAATATGTTTGACGAGGGATTTCTCGAATACCTTAAAAATTTTAAATTTTCTGGGGACGTATACGCAGTTCCGGAGGGGACAGTCGTATATCCCAATACGCCGCTTGTCACGGTCGTGGCTCCGCTTATCGACGCGCAGCTTATAGAGACGATGCTGCTTCTGACGATCAATCACCAGTCGCTTATCGCGACCAAGGCGAACCGTATCGTCAGGGCTGCCGGAAACGCGTCGGTCATGGAGTTCGGAGCGAGAAGGGCGCAGGGCGCGGATGCGGCGGTATACGGAGCGCGCGCCTGCTTTATCGGCGGAGTGGGAGCTACGGCGACGACGCTTTCGGACGAGATGTTCGGGGTTCCGGCAGTGGGAACGATGGCGCATTCCTTCGTACAGTTTTTTGACAGCGAATACGAGGCGTTCAAGGCGTACGCCGAGGTGTACCCCGATAACTGCGTGCTGCTTATAGACACTTACAGCGTGCTTGAGAGCGGTATAAAAAATGCAATAAAAGTTGCAAAAGAGGTTCTCGAGCCTATGGGAAATCGGCTCAAGGGCGTGAGGATCGACAGCGGCGACTTGGCTTATCTGACAAAAAAAGTCAGAAAGATCCTTGATTCGACGGATTGCGCCGACTGCAACATCGTTGTTTCCAACAGCATCGACGAATATCTCATTTCTTCGCTTAACGAGCAGGGTGCAAGAATCGATTCATACGGCGTAGGCGAAAGAATGATAACCGCCAAGTCAGAGCCGGTCTTCGGAGGCGTGTATAAGCTCGCGGCAGTCCAGAAAGAGGACGGAAGCTTCGAGCCTAAAATAAAGATATCGGAGAACGTTGAGAAAATAACCAATCCCGGCTTCAAGGCTCTTTGGAGGATATACGATAAAGAAAGCGGGTACGGCATCGCGGACGTGATCACCTTCGCGAACGAGGAGATAGACCCGTCCAAGCCTTATCCGTATATGGACGAGATAAAGCCGTGGAAAAGGCGCTCTTTTACAAACTTTACCTGCGAAAGACTTCAGAAGCAGATTTTTGCGGGCGGAGAGCTGGTGTACAAGCTGCCAAAGCTTAAAGAGATCCAGCAGTATGTCAAGGACCAGCTTGCGACGACGGTGTGGCCGGAGGAACAGCGCTTTGATAATCCGCACGCCCATTATGTGGACTTGTCGGTAGAGCTTTACAATACGAAACAGGCGATGCTTTCAAGGTTCGCCTGAAAGTTTATACCAAAAACCTCTTGACAATTCGGCTCATTCATTGTAGAATCTATCGTGTTGCAGAGATTCTGCGGCGGATGCGCTAGTAGCTCAGCTGGATAGAGCGCACGGCTACGGACCGTGGTGTCGGGGGTTCGAATCCTCTCTGGCGCGCTTTGCGAACCGACAATTTTCAATAGAAGATCGTCGGTTTTTTGCGTTAAGGAGGCATAAATGATATTATACAGACCTGTCGGTACGAGGGAGCTAGAGCTTATAAAGGCGGACGGATATGAGGGCTATCCGCAAAGACTGCCTGAGCAGCCGATTTTTTATCCGGTTCTGAACGAAAAATACGCGTCGGAGATTGCGTCGCAGTGGAATGTGAAGTATAATAACGACCATAGAGGCTATGTGACGGAATTTGAGATCGACGACGAATATATCAGGCAGTTTGAAATTCATACGGTGGGAAACACTTATCATCAGGAACTGTGGATTCCGGCGGAGGAACTGGAAATATTTAACCGCCATATTATCGGTAAAATAAGGATAATAAAGGAGTATCCGGAGGATTAATTTTACAAGGGGAATATACATGAGCGATAAAGCGAAGAAAGGCATTAAAATTATCGTAGAACTGGCGATAGTAGCGGTTATGCTTTTGATACTTTATTTTCTTTTTAAGGATTCATATAAAGATATATTAAAGCAGCTTGCGCAGACTAATATGTTTATTTTAGCGGGAATAGTCGTGCTTGGCAATATGTATTATCTTATAGACGCGATACTGTATTCGTATCTGCTGCGGCGCGACGGACACCCGATGAAGTTCCGCGTCTGCGTTGCGGTTGCGTATATGTGCGTTTTCTTTAATGTGACCACCTTCGGGGCGGGGATAAAGCCTGCGCAGATGATCTATCTTCACTCAAAGGGGATTGATTCGGGAAGAAGCTTCGCGATAACGGCAATGCCGTATGTTTTCCATAAGACGGTGATCGTGGTTTACGCGCTTGTTATGCTTGCGCTCAACAATTCCTTTGTGGTAAGGAATTTTTCGGAAACCTTCATATATATATACCTTGGAGCGGGGCTGAGCATCGGGATCATCGTCTGTATGATACTGATGTGCGCGCTCAAAGGTTTCCATAATTTCGTTTTGAAAATAATAGATTTTATATTCCGCAGCGAGCGTTTTGAGGGTATGAAATTCAGGCTTAAACGCTGGGCGGAATCGCTGCGCGAGGGTACTAAGGATATTATAAAAAGTCCCAGGGCATGGATAAATTTCAGTCTGATGAATATTCTTAAAATGACCTGCTGGTATGTTATCCCGATGATAGCGATATACGCGGCGGGCGGAAATATGGGCGGCGTAAGCTTTGGGCAGGCGTTGACGGTCACGGCGCTGATGCAGCTTATCATGGGCGTTATTCCGACCTCCGGCGGAGTCGGTTCGCTTGAGGTAGTGTTTTCGCTGGTTTTCGCGGCGGTTTTCGGCAAGGTCCTTGCAGGCTCAAGCATGGTGCTTTACAGGTTATCGACATATTATATTCCTTTTCTTGTCAGCATTGTAATAATGCTGATCGTCGGACGCGACATCAAGAAATCGAGGGAGGCAATCAAAAAGGAGAGGCTTTGCGATGATAAATAAAAAGCTTATGGATTTTTTGCGTGAAGAAACCTCATGGGAGCAGCTTGGGAATCAGAAGCTTCTGCAAAGCTGCCCGGAGTTCGGGGAGGCGGTCGGCGCCTCGATAAACGACGGCACGCTCATTGAATATACAAAAGAATTAAGCGGAAGGCTTGGTGAAATGGATATATACAAGGCGAGCCTGCTCTCAAATTTCATCGGCTTTGCGTGCGAAAAAGAAAACGACGCGTCGGCGGGAACGGGAATTATTGAATTGTTCGCGCGCTCCTGTACGAAGGTCTATGAGATTTTTTCAGGTATGGACAGTGAGGATACGGATTCCCATGTTCCGGACGATATAAGGGAAATATGCGGTGATAATAAGGAACAGGCGGCGGCATATTACGGGTTTGACGTTCTCTGCGTTTCGGCTATGGCGTTTCTTACGAGGGACGCGTCGCTCAGAAGACGGCTTGCGGATACGGGAGTGACTGAGGCTGTTAGGTATCTTTCGGAGGAAACAGGGGAAAGTTCGTATCTGAGATCAGTTCATTATGTGAATTATATGCGGTCGACCTGCAGCGATTTAAAGCTTCTTGTTCTTTATCCCGAAAAGAAAAAAGGATTTTACGCCTCTGCGAACGATCTTAATAACTGTTTTCATCTGCTGTTTCTTTTGGAGGAACAGATTTATAAAAGACTTGGGGCGGAATACGGTATGAAGGAATTCGCCGCGCACGGTTCGCTCGTAAGCCTTGCTCACGGAGAATACCCGGAAGATTGCTGGGACAAGCATTACAATACATATTTTATGGAGTGCAATTATACGACGGCGCGGCATGATAACTTTGAAAAAGACGACGTGATGTCCCTGATATGGGGAGAGATGCCGCCGGAGAGCATACCGCGAATAGACGGGCGCGCGGTGATAGTGCTTTTCGGAAATGGAATAAACAGGGGATTTTCGCCTGAGTTCCTGGCTGTTCCGCACGAGGCGCTCGATCCGTATGTTGAGATAGAAAAAGAACTGGACAGCGAAGAATATGACCGCTGGATCGGCAGGATAAGGAATTAATTCTGCATAAAAGTAAATAATAATAAAGGTAAAAGGCAAGCGGGGGGAACCACTTGCCTTTTAATGAGGGGAGTATAAATAATTAATAAGGGGTTATAGTAGAAGGATATTTCCGTACGCCTCCTACATTAAGAATAATAGCACTATATGTCGAATAATGCAAGATTTTTATTTAAAAAAATGCATAATTTCTGTAAAAATACACATAATACACTGCGAAGGGATTGAAAAAGCAATCAAGCACCCAAGAAGGAGGCATTATTATGGCTAAAAATTCATCAAACTCAAGCAACTCTACCAACGAGTACAACAAGACTTCACAGCAGAATTCGACCAAGAACACTACTCAGAACACAACTGAGAACTCAACTCAGAATTCATCCAAGAACACAACCAAAAACAGCAACAAGTCCTCTAACAGCAGCAACGATACGTCGAAGAACTGCAAGTAATCTGGACACGGGGCGGATAATAAATCCGCCCCTTATCATTTTTGCCGCGCTCAGCAGCCGGAGAAAATGAGGGAAATTTACCTGTGACGGGACAAAAACGAAATGAATATAATACATTATTAGTATTGAAAGGGGGAAGCCGTGTGTTGAGATTTGAAACGATTTCGCCCAAGGAAATCGACAGATATATATACAATAAAAGAATGCTTATCATTGACGTGCGGGGGGAAAAGGAATACCAAAAGGCTCATATAGAGAACGCGATAAATATTCCTTTTGAAAAGCTTGAAAAAGACTACGCGAAAATGCCGAAGGATCTGGTGCTTATACTGTACTGCGAAAGGGGCGGAACGTCGCTTTTGGCGGCAAAGGAGCTGTTTGACCGCGGTTATGTGGTAAAAGCGCTTATAGGCGGGATCACGGGGTACAGAGGAGAACATTTGGTGACGGACTGAAATGCTTCGCGGTCCGCTTCAGGGCGCAAATAAAGGATTGACACGGCAGTTAATAAAGAACTATAGTAGTAGGAGAAGAATAAAAGCTAGGGCGCGTAACGCCCGTTTGATCGGAGCCTGCGATGAATACTTTTCCTGTTATTTTGCCATGTCATTTCGGTTTGGAAGCCGTTTTAAAAAGAGAAATATATGATCTGGGATATGAGATCGAGAGAGTTGAGGACGGACGTATAACTTTCACAGGGGACGCGGACGCGGTGTGCCGCGCCAATATTTTTTTGCGCACAGCGGAGCGCGTACTGATATGCGTAGGAAGATTTAAGGCTTTTACATACGATGAATTGTTTGAGAACGTCAAGGCGTGTCCGTGGGAGGAATATATTCCGGGGAACGCGAGATTCTGGGTCACTAAAGCAAATACCGTGAACAGCAGGCTTTTCAGCTCTTCGGATATTCAGTCGATAGTCAAAAAAGCGATGGTCGAGAGGATGAAGCAGAAGTATGACGTAAGCTGGTTCGCGGAGGACGGCGACGATTATCCGGTAAGGGTGTTCATAAACAAGGACGAGGTAACCGTATGTCTGGACACCACCGGAGAATCGCTGCACAAAAGAGGGTACAGGACGCAGGCGGGCAGGGCGCCCATATCGGAGACGCTTGCCGCGGCTCTGATAATGCTTACGCCGTGGAAGGGCGACAGGATTCTGGTGGACCCTTTCTGCGGAAGCGGCACCTTCGCGATAGAGGCAGCCATGCTTGCGGCGGGGATAGCGCCGGGAATGAACCGCGCTTTTATGTCTGAAAAATGGACAAACATTATTGACAAAAGACTGTGGTACGACGCGGTAAGCGAAGCGCGCGAGCAGATCAGGACGGATGTCGTAACGGATATTCAAGGCTACGATATAGACACTTCCGTGATAAAGACGGCGAAGGACAACGCAAGACGCGCGGGAGTAGATAAACTTATACATTTTCAGCAGCGCCCTGTGAGAGAGCTGTCACACAGCGGTAAGTACGGATTTATAATAACGAATCCACCCTACGGCGAGAGGCTTGAGGAAAAAGAGGCTCTTCCTGTACTGTACGGTGAATTTGGAGAACGCTTCGCAAAGCTCGACAGCTGGTCGGCATATATCATAACCTCATATGAGGACGCCGAAAAATATATAGGAAGAAAAGCGGACAAAAACCGTAAGATATACAACGGAATGATCAAAACATTTTTTTATCAGTTTATGGGACCGAAACCACCTAAGAAAGATCGGAAGGCGGATGGCTAATGCGCGGAAAAAAAATATATATCATTGTAGCCGCGGCTTTTATTGTTTTTCTAGGATACAAATATCTTGATTCGAGAAACTACGCGGAGTTTGTCAGAAGCCCGCAGGGAATGGTATATGCGCCGGGCTGGAACAGAATACTTGCGGAAAACGTAAACGGCGGGCGTATAATCCTGAACGTGGACGGAAACGAAGCGGACGTAAAAGGCGGGGATATGTTTATGGACACGGACATGAACATGATGATCGACGTTGAAAAGCTCACGCCTTTGCTTTCATGCGCCGTCAACAGATATGAGGAGGACAGCGCCGTCATCGAAAAAGGAAGCTCAAAGGTATGCGTGAGCGCCGGCTCAAGAAACGTGACCTGCAACGGCGAAGATTATGAGCTTGACGCGTCTCCGGAGCTTATAGACGGCAGGCTGTATGTTCCGGTTTCTCTTATCGGAAGCTGCCTTCCTTATGATTATAGCTGGAATCCCCGTATGTACACGGCTTCCCTTACCAACCGCAAGCCCGACGAAAAGATATATCCCTATATGTACAGTTACAGGGAGGACGGCAGAATATCGACGGTAAAGAATCAGGGGGACCTCGGCACATGCTGGGCTTTCGCGTCGCTCACGGCGCTTGAATCCGCTCTTTTGCCTGAAAACGAATACGACTTCTCCGAGGATCATATGACATTTCACAACGGATACAATCTTTCTCAGAGCGAAGGCGGAGAGTATAATATGTCGATGGCGTATCTTGCGGCATGGAAGGGGCCTGTGCTTGAGGAAGACGACCCGTACGGCGACGGATATTCGCCGGACGGACTTTCTCCGGTGCTTCATGTCCAGGAGATGCAGATAATAGAAAGCAAAAATTTTGACGGCATAAAGAAGGCTGTTTTTCTGTACGGGGGCGTGCAAAGTTCTTTGTATATGTCGATAAACGACGCGTGGGGAAACAGTTCGGGAGTTTATAACGCCGACAATTACTCATATTGCTATATAGGCACTCAGAAGGCGAACCACGACGTGGTGATAATAGGCTGGGACGACTCGTACCCCGCGTCCTCCTTCGCGACGCCTCCGGAAGGAGACGGGGCGTTCATATGCATAAACAGCTGGGGAGACAATTTCGGGGACGACGGGTATTTTTATGTTTCTTATTATGACAGCAATATAGGCGTGCACAATCTTGTTTATACGGGAATTGAGAACACTGATAATTATGACAATATATATCAGAGCGATTTATGCGGCTGGGTAGGACAGATGGGTTACGGCAGGGAATACGCGCTGTTTGCCAACGTATATGAAGCGCGCTCAAATGAAATGCTGAAAGCCGTGGGCTTCTATGCCACGGGACCTGATACGGAGTATGAGGTATATTTCGTTGATAATTTTGAGGGCGTTGAATCCTTTGAAAAAAAAGTGCCGGTCGCTTCAGGTCTGGTGTCAAACGCCGGGTATTACACCGTTGACATTGACGGGGAACGTTTTTTGATGGAAGGGCGCAAGTACGCTGTGGCGGTGAAGATAACTACGCCTAATTCCGTACACCCGATAGCGATAGAGTATCGCGCCGACCGCTCCACCTCCACGGTGGACGTTACGGACGGCGAGGGATATATAAGTCTCGGCGGAAGAAGCTGGGAGCATGTCGAGGAGACGCAGAAATGCAACGTGTGTCTTAAAGCGTACACGGATAATATAGAAAAAAATCAATAACTAAGGAGATAAAGCATGATTTTTGCGACAGGAAATCAGGGAAAAATAAAAGAGATAAAGGCGATTCTCGGAGACATCGGAGAGGAGATCATTTCCATGAAGGAGGCGGGAATCGACATTGATATAGTTGAGGACGGAAAAACCTTTGAGGAGAACGCGATAATAAAGGCGAAAGCCGTCATGGAGCGGACGGGACAGCTTGCGCTTGCCGACGATTCGGGACTTGAGGTGGACGCCCTGGGCGGCGAGCCGGGTATATATTCGGCAAGGTACATGGGAGAAAATACTTCATACGAAATTAAGAACCGCAATATAATAGAACGTCTTGAGGGCGTTGAAGGAGACGCGCGCAGCGCGCGCTTCGTGTGCGTTATCGCGGCGGCGTTTCCCGACGGGGAAACAGTTACTACGCGCGGCACGATAGAGGGTGTTATCGCGAAGGAGCCTGCGGGAGATAACGGCTTCGGTTACGACCCTATCGTATATGTACCCGAATATAATATGACGACGGGGCAGATGGAGCCGGAGGCGAAAAACGCGATAAGCCATCGTGGAAAGGCTCTTTGCGCCATGAAAAAAATTCTTGAGGACAGAAAAATAATAAGATGAGAGTTCTTATCGTAAGCGACACCCACGGGAAAAACGACAATTTTTATAAGGTTGTTGAAGCCGAAAAGGATATAAGCTTTATCATTCATCTTGGGGATCTGTGCGGTCTTGAGGATTACATAGAGGAGACTACGGGTATCCCCTGCTACGCGGTGCGGGGAAACAACGATTATCATTCCCTGATTCCGGCCGAGAGCATTATTATGCTAGGAAGCCGTAAGACTTTGATACTTCACGGTCACAATCACGGCGTATATTACAGTACGCGCGAGCTTAAACGCTACGCGCACGCGCTGGGCTGCGGTATAGTCATGTACGGGCATACCCATGTGCCGGAGATAGACCTTGAGGGGCAGGTGACTGCCGTAAATCCGGGCAGCCTTACTTTCCCGCGCCAGCCGGGACGCCGCCCTAGCTATATAGTCGCGGAAATATCAGATAGCGGAGACGCAAGTTTTGACATACGTTATTTGGCCTGACGGCAAATACAAAATCCTTCAAAAACCCCGAAAAAAAGTGTTGACATTCGTATTATGCTGACGTATAATAACACTTGCGTCTGGCAAAAGACGCAGTGGTGACAAGATCTCACAGATGCCGGGGTGTGGCCCAGCTTGGCTAGGGCGCTTGATTTGGGATCAAGAGGTCGCAGGTTCAAATCCTGTCACCCCGATAATGATATGCGGGTGTAGTTCAATGGTAGAACACCAGCCTTCCAAGCTGGATACGTGGGTTCGATTCCCATCACCCGCTCTGTGTTCC
>CAJTON010000008.1:0-16110 GCA_910577605.1 uncultured Butyrivibrio sp. | reverse complement strand
GGGGGTTCGAATCCCTTCGGGCACATTACTCCGCCGTAGCCGGAGCAACTTACCATCATGGTGGGTATAGCGCAGTTGGTTAGCGCGCCAGATTGTGGCTCTGGAGGCCTAGGGTTCAAATCCCTATATCCACCTTCTTTTATCTTGGGCTATCGCCAAGCGGTAAGGCACAGCACTTTGACTGCTGCATCCGGTGGTTCGAATCCACCTAGCCCAGCTTGGGCGAACGCGAAGCCTGCAATTTAATATGGGCCATTAGCTCAGGTGGTAGAGCACTTGACTTTTAATCAAGTTGTCCGGGGTTCGAGTCCCCAATGGCTCACGCGAATGAAACCTCCCGATGATGAATCGGGAGGTTTTTTATGTCCGAAAACATACCGGAGCCGGCTATACGCACAAAAATAATGACTTTTCCATAATTTTATGGTAAAATATTTTTATTGTAAGATTGTAACGTGATTTTGAGGAAAAATAAAATATAATTTTTCATAGAGGAGGTTTTACTATGTTATTGAAAAACAAGGTTGCCATTGTGACGGGAGGCAGCAGGGGAATAGGCTACGCCGTCGTTGAGGAGTTTATCAACGAAGGAGCGAAGGTCGTTCTCTGCGCGTCAAGGGAGGAGACGGCGGACAAGGCGCTCGCGTCTTTGAGGGAGAAGCATCCCGACGCGGAGGTGTCGGCTATTACGCCCAAGCTGTCGGATTACGGCGACGTGAAAGCGCAGTTTGATAAGGTAGTGGAGCGATTCGGCGGGATAGACATACTTGTGAATAACGCCGGAATATCCGAAAGCACGCCGTTTGACAAGTATACCGAGGAGTTGTTTGAAAAAGTAATGGACCTGAACGTCAAGGGGATTTTCAACTGCTCTCGCGCCGTTGTTGATTATATGGAAAAAAAGGGCAGCGGCGTTATCATCAATACAAGCTCGATGGTCAGTATATGCGGACAAGGAGCGGGGGTTGCGTATCCCGCGTCAAAGTGCGCGGTGAACGGTTTCACGCTGTCGCTGGCGAGGGAGCTTGGGCCCAAGGGGATAAGGGTGAACGCGGTTGCCCCCGGAATAACCGATACGGATATGATGCAGGCTGTCCCGAAGGAGATCATCGAGCCGCTGATAGCACGCATACCTTTAAGAAGGCTCGGCACGCCGAAGGACGTTGCCAACGCGTTTGTTTTCCTTGCGTCGGATATGGCGTCCTACATTACGGGCGTTACGCTGAGCGTTGACGGAATGGCGCGTTCATAGGTATTTAAGCCTCCCGGAGTTTTCACGTTAAGGCGACGGGGGGCTTTTTTTATAATAAAAAATTTGACGGAAAAGGATGCGAAAATGCGATGAACAGATTCGTAAAACTTATAATTATTCCGTGTTTGACGGCGGCTCTTATTTTTGCGGGCTGCACAGATAATGGCGTAACGGACGATCGGACGGCGCCTTGGACCGAAAGCGGCGCCTATGAGGAAACCCCGTCGGCGGAGAAGGAAACGCATATGCAGCCGGAAACATTCGCCACGAAGGAGCATGAAGAAATGACGGAGGCAGAGCTTTTGGCGGACAGGGGAGGAAAAAGACCGCAGGAGGGATATAACAGGCTTCAGAGCATAGCGCTTATTACCGATGAGCTTATAAAAGGCTCGGACGGAAAGCTTGATGAGGACGAGCCGTTTGGAGAGCTTCCATCTTTTCTTGTGCCGGAGGGCGAGGGCATTATTGTACTCAGGGATTGGAATACCACCGATATGTCGGCGTATTTTGAGAGCGGCGAGATCGTATTTATGGCGAAAAATAAGACGGGAGACGGAAATTTCAGGCTGGGAGTGCAGGACTGCGACAGGGACCGCGCAAAGGGCAGGGAATCCGTTACGGTCTACCGTGAAGCGGGGGATTACGGGGATATAACCGACGAATGGACGGAGATAAGGATACCCTTTAAGGATTATTTTGACGGTGAAAACGGGCTTGACGTTTCGTGCATATGGACGCTTCGTATCGGGGCGTCGGTCAAAGGAACGCGTATCGCGGATATGCGCATAGAATCGCCAGATACGGAAAAAAGCAGTCCGGCAGTCAAAGTCAATCAGCTCGGTTACCGCACAGGTACCGCCAAATATGCGTACGTCAGCGGGTTTTATGAGCATCTTTCCTGCAATTCCCGCACGCAGTTCAGAATAGTGGACAAGGAAAGCGGTTTGTCGGTGTACGCCGGAACTTTGAGCCTTGTGGACGGATACGATGAGAAATATTCGGGCGAGACGGTCTATACGGCGGATTTCAGCGATTTTGACACGGAGGGAAAATATTATATCGAGGTGGACGCGCCCGGAATCGAAAGCTCTGTGTCCTTTGAGATAGGAGACGAGATATACGGAGGGCTTCTTGCCAAAGCCTGCAAATATTATTATTTTCAGCGCGCGAATGTCGAGCTGACGGAGGAATACGCGGGGAAGTGGGCAAGGAAAGCCCTGTACGCCGACGATTTCTCAATGAAATTTCTTTCGGACAAAAATAAGACAAAAGACGTGTCGGGCGGCTGGTTCGACGCGGGAGATTTCGGCAAATATGTCGACCCCGCAGCTTCGGCGGTGACCGACCTGCTTTGGGCTTATAAGGAATTTCCGGGGGCGTTTTCGGACGGAATGGAGAACATCCCCGAAAGCGGAAACGGGCTTCCGGATATTCTGGACGAGATAAAGGTGGAACTGGATTTTATATTGAAAATGCAGGATAGATTGGACGGCGGATTTTATCACAGGGTGAATCCGGACGACGGGAAGCGCGCGATCGTCGATACCTTTTCGGACGGGGACAAAGGAGACGTAAAAGCCACTGGAACAACGGCGGACGCGGCAGCGGCGCTTGCTTTTGCCTCGACGGTTTATGATGAATTTGATGCTGATTACGCGGAGACTCTGCTTGAAGCCGCTGTCGCCGGGTGGAAAAATGCATGCCTGAACACGGACATAGTCTCAAGCGGGGCGTATGGATCAGATACCACAGAACCGCAGCGGTTCTGGGCGGCGTGCAGTCTGTATTACGCCACAGGAGAGGAGGAGTACCATACTTACATACGCAGGGAATATTCAAAATATAAGGACGCGTACGAAATAAACGCTTTCGGACACGGCTCAGACAATATGAAAAAAATCGCGTACATAACCTACCTTGCTTCGGAAAAGCCCGACGCGGGCATCGTCAAATGGATAGAGAAGGAATTTAAGACTTGGAAGAAATCTATGCTTTCCAACGCTTCCTTAAACGCCTGGAACACTGCGCTGCCGGAATGGGCACTGTGGTGGGGCAGCAATTCCAACGCTATGAATGTCGGAATGGAGATGTACCTTCACGAAAAATATCTTGGGACAGATACAGAGACCTCCCGCAGACTTTGCGCTGAAACGCTTAATTTTATACTAGGAATAAATCCTCTCGGAAAATCAATGGTCACTGGAATCGGAGAAAACTGCATCGCGCGCACATACAGCGGCATATTCGGGGAGGACGGACTGGAGGGCTATCCCGACGGCTACACGCCGGGCGGCATCAATATGTACGACGGCGCTATTCTGTCAAGGTTCGCGGGCAAATGCTATTCCGACACGAAGCTTGACTGGGTGACGAACGAGAACTCGATATACTATCAGGCGGCGTTGGTCTTTGCCGTGGCAATGCAGGCGGACATGACGCAGTAGGAGGAAAATATGAAACTGAACGACGAGATTGAGAAAATAATGACCGAAAGATTCGGAAAGGATTCCGTGATCGCTTTGGCGACCGCTCAGAATAATGTGCCTTATGTCCGCAATGTTGACGGATATTACGAAAACGGAGTTTTTTATGTGATAACCTACGCGCTTTCGGATAAAATGCGTCAGATAAACGCAAATCCCGAAGTAGCGGTGTCGGGGGACTGGTTTACCGCGCGCGGAAAAGCCGTTGATCTTGGGTATTTTTGCAATCCGGAGAATAAAGAAATCGCGGAAAAGCTCAAAGCTGCGTTTGCCGCATGGATAGACAACGGGCATAATAATTTTGACGATGAAAACACGATAATTTTAAGTATAAAATTGACCGAAGGACGTTTGTTTGCTAATGGCGCGGCGTATGACATAGATTTTCGGAAATAAAAATTATCCTGTTGCAAACGTCGGCTAGGACAAATATAATAAGCTTAACTACTAATTTTAAGGAGAATGTAAAAATGATCATTGGAGAGAATCTTCCGAATATCCCGTGGGAGGACCGCCCCGAGGGGTGCGGGGACATTGTATGGCGTTACAGCGGCAATCCTATTATCAAAAGGAACCAGATTCCCGGAGCCAACAGTATTTTTAACAGCGCGGTAGTGGCAAAGGACGGCGCTTTCGTGGGTATTTTCAGGAGTGACGATACAGCGATGGAGCAGCATCTTTTCCTCGGAAAGAGCGATGACGCGATAAACTGGGACATAGAGCCGGAGCCGCTCCCGCTTTATGACAAGAACGACGAGCCCTGCGGTGTCGCCTGCGGCTACGACCCCAGAGTATGCTGGATAGAGGACCGCTACTATGTGACATGGTGCACTTCATATCACGGCGCGACGATAGGAGTTGCTTATTCGTATGATTTCAAGAAATTTTACAGGCTTGAGAACGCGTTTCTGCCCTTCAACAGAAACGGCGTGCTTTTCCCCGAAAAAATCGGTGGCAAATTCCTTATGTTCTCAAGGCCGAGCGACAACGGACATACGCCCTTCGGGGATATGTATCTGAGCCAGAGTCCGGATATGGAGCATTGGGGTTACCACCGTTTTGTGATGCAGGCTCAGGGCTGGGCTTGGACCAAGATTGGCGCGGGACCGATACCGATCAAGACCGACGAGGGCTGGCTGTTGATTTTCCACGGAGTGGGTACGACCTGCAACGGCATGATCTATTCCATGGGAGCGGCGATCCTCGATCTTGACGAGCCGTGGAACGTCAAGTACCGCTGCAAGCCTTACATATTCCATCCGACCGAGCTTTACGAGTGCGTCGGCGACGTGCCTAACGTGACATTCCCCTGCGCTACGCTCTGCGACGCGGCGACCGGAAGGATAGCGATCTACTACGGCGCGGCGGACACAGTCGTGGGACTTGCCTTTACGCAGGTCGATGAGCTCATAAAGTTTATAAAAGATAACGCCTGCTAAGATATTGCGTACCGGATAAAATTATACGGCTTCGGAGTCCTGTCATGCAGGGAACCGGAGCCGTATTTATTGTAATGAAATAATTTCCAAAGTTGCTGCTGCGGTCTGTCATTCCTCGCCTGCGGCGGGTATATCCGACGGCTTTAGCATTCTTTTGTAGGTCACGATAAAAAGTATAACAGCTAACGCCGTGGCAAGATAATCTGTTATGGGCTGTGCGAGAGCGAGAGTCCTCGCGGAGTTAAATATTCTGTCCATGGCGATGAGTATCGGAAGGTACAAAAGTCCTTGTCTGCTGACCGAGAGGATAAGCGAGGGAATAGCCGCGCCGGTGGACTGTATCGCGTTTATGAACACGAAAAGCAGGCCGAGGATCGGACCCGACAGTATATATACCCTTGAAAACATAAAACCGAAGCCGAACGCGTCCGGATCGTCAAGGAATGCCGTCACGAGCGGAGCCGCCCCGAAATAGCATATCGCTGACATGACGAGGCTCAGGCACAAAGCCAGTATGATGGAAAAACGGAGTACCGCCAGATAACGCTTGCGGTTGCGTGCGCCGAAGCAGTAGCCTAGAAGCGGCTGTATTCCGGTTCCGAGCCCGATAAGAAGCATAACCGCTATCATATTTACCTTCATGGCGACGCCGAGACCGGCGACCGCCATATCGCCGTGGGGCTTCATTTTATTGTTGACAATGATGTTCGATACGCTCATAAGCATACTGTTGAGCGACGCGGGAACGCCTATCGCGAGCACGCTTGACGCGATGCGCCCGCCCGCCTTATAGTCCTTCGGACGTATCGAAAGAATTGATTTGGGCGAGAGCAGATGTATCACATAAAATACGCTCGCGAAAATATTTCCGAGGACGGTGGCGATAGCGGCTCCCGCTACGTTCCAGCCGAAGGCAAGGATCATTATCGGATCGAAAACTATGTTTATCATATTTCCGATTATCATGCCTGCCATAGCCTTCTGAGCCTTACCCTCCGAGCGGATTATATTGGAAAACGAATTTCCCACGATAAGAAACGGTATGCCGACAGACACAATGGTGAGGTACTGCTTGGCATATCCTATCGTATCGTCGCTTGCTCCCGCGATACGGCAGATAGGCTCCGCGAGGAATAAAATCGCGACCATGGATATTATACCTATGGTCAGCCCCGTCCAGAAACAGAACGAGGAGGCGTTTTTGGCCTTGTCGCGGCTGCCCGCGCCGAGCATACGGGAGATAAGCGAGGTTCCGCCTATTCCGAAAAGCATTCCTATCGCCATAAAAATAAGAAATACCGGAGTGGTTATGGAAACGGCGGCGACCATGTACGGGTTTTTGGTCTGTCCGATAAAAAATGTGTCGGCAAGATTGTAAGCCAACACCATAAGCATACTTATTATAGAAGGGATAACGTTTGTCAGCACCGCTTTCGGAACGGGCGCGTCCCTGAAAATTGCCGATGTCTTGTCCTGCATATTTATTCTCCTTTATATTCCCGCCGGGCGCTTTGAGCAAAACGGGATATGGTCTGAATTTGATTCATAAAGTAGATATTAACCCAATACAAAAAATAATTCAAGAGCATAATTTCTTTTTTATTCCGTAAATTACAAGAAACAGTAGCCAAGCATTGAATAAAATGTTAAAATCATATTAATGTGGGAATGATTTAAGATTTTATTACACGGGAGGATCGGTCGATGGATAAGATCTGGGAATTTTTTGAGAATATGAACGAATATGTGTATGTTGCGGATATTGACAGCCACGAGCTGATTTATATGAATAAAAAAGCAAGGGAAACATATGGGGTACAAAGTCAGGAGGAGCTTGCTGGCAGGAAATGCTACGAGGTCCTTCAGAACAGTCTTGCTCCATGTACTGTCTGCAACAACAATGAGCTTAGAACGGGGTGCTTTAAGGAATACCATAACTATAATCCGCTTCTTGACAGGCATTTGCTTATGAAGGACACTCTTGTAGCGGACGGGGGAAGACGCTGCCGAATAGAGATCGCAGTGGACGTCACCGCGCAGGAGACTCAGGGAAGCATGGTGCGCGGCTATCAGAATCTAGAATCGCTAGTAAACGAAGGATTGAGGATCGCCTTGCAGATGCCTACGCCCAACCAGTCGATAGACGTAGTTCTCGAATATCTCGGTAAGGCGCTCAACAGCGAGAGAGCGTATATTTTTGAGAGAAACGAAGAGGACAGGGACGACAATACATATGAGTGGGTAGCAAAGGGCGTTACACCCGAAAAAGAAAATTTGCAGGATGTTCCCAAAGAGGTCTGCGCCGACTGGTATCAGAGTTTTGCCGAGAATAAAAGGATAATGATAGACGATATTGAGAATATCAGGGAAGAAAATCCTTTGCAGTATGAGAAATTAAAAAGCCAGTCTATCCGTTCGCTGGTAGTAGTGCCTCTTTATGACGATAAAAAGGTCATCGGTTTTTACGGGGTGGACAACCCTTCTGTGGGTTCGCTTGAGTACGCGTCAAATATGCTTCAGATAATGGGACATTTTATAGTGTCTGCGCTAAAAAGGCGCAATCTCGTAAGGGAACTTGAGGAAATGAGCTTCCACGACCAGCTGACGGGACTCGGCAACAGGCACGCGATGAACGTGTACACGGAAAATATGAGCAGGAAGGACGCCTTGGGAGTTGTGTACTGTGACGTCACGGGACTGAAGCACATAAATGACACAAAAGGACACGGAGAGGGCGACAAGCTTATTATAAGCGCCTGCGAATGTCTGAAAAGAGTGTTCGGGGATTACGGGCTGTTCCGTATCGGCGGCGACGAGCTTCTTGCTCTGTGTCCGGGGATAGGCGACGGAGATCTCAAGGAAAAAATAACTTTTCTTAAAGAGGATATGCGCCGAAACAACGTTTCGATGGCGGTCGGAGCGGTATGGGAAAGCGAGGCGGGAGACGATATAGACAAGGTGCTTGTCAGAGCCGAGGCGCTTATGTATGAGGACAAAGCGGCATATTACAGGACGTCGGGAATAGACAGAAGAAAAATGTAGTTTTGTAAGGGGAAGGTCTGTTAGTTAAAATTTCCTTGCGGATTGGCGCGGGATACGTTATATTTTATATATACAAAAAGCTTTGCTACATAAGCAGAACGGAGGAAAATATGCATAAAGAAAATTTATCCGCATCGGAGGCTTTGCAGAAGTTGAAGGACGGAAACAGCCGTTATCTGGCGGCCACGTCGAATCCAGGCGATGTTTCGCCCGCCATAAGGCAGAAGACCTGCGACGAGGGACAGAGCCCGTATGCGATCGTCGTCACCTGCTCGGACTCCAGAGTTATACCTGAGAGCATTTTTTCAGCAGGCATCGGAGAGCTGTTTGTGATCCGCGTGGCAGGAAACGTCATGGACAGACATCAGCTCGGCAGCGTTGAATATGCGGCAGGGCATCTTGGCTGCAAACTTGTGGTCGTGCTCGGACATGAGCATTGCGGCGCGGTAGGCGCGGCACTGCATGGAGGAGCGGACGGTTTTGTAAAGACCATAACCGATGAGATACGCATGGCTATCGGCGAGGAAAAGGACGAATTCCGCGCGTGCTGTCTGAACGTGAAAAGAGCGGTTTCCGTAATTAAGGACAGTCTCGGCGTCGGAGATGCGGACGGAGACCTTAAAGTATGCGGAGCGTTCTATCGCATCGGCAGCGGAGAGGTTGAGTTTCTGGATTAAAACACGGACTTGAAGGTGCGGCTGCCCGGTTTCGGACAGCCGTATTTATTTTCAAAGCAATTTAGTTGTCCTATATGTCAGACGGACAGCGGGCATTCAAGCTGACAGTCATAGGGCTCCGCGTCAACGTGTTTTTGGTTGTAAAGCGACGCCTCGACGCAGCCCATAGCTTTATAGAACGCCTGACTTTCAACGGCTGAGTGAGCTGAGATGTACAGCTTTGAAGCGCCTTTTTGCGCCGCCCATTCTTTGGCGGCATGAAAAAGAACACGCCCGATGCCGTTTCTTCTCATATCTTCTGACACATGCAGGCTTGACAGATCAAGGTATCTGTTTTCTTCTCCGAAAAGCTCAGGCTCGACGGATACGAAGCCTTTGAGCGCGCCGTCAGCGAAGGCGGCGTATACGAATCCGCCTGACGACACTGTGTTTTTGAGGCATGATACAAGCGTCATATAATCCTTTTCCGACCAGTCGTCGGTAAAGGGGTCGTCCTTAACTGTCCAGCCGTCACCGTTTTTTCGTACGCATTTTACGACGACCTGACGGCGGATAAAGCTGGCGAATAATTCCCGGTTTATTTCCTGCTCGAGTAAGCTTCTGTATAAAATCATACACAGGCGCTCCTTTTTTGTATATTATATAAATTACTGTGATTATAACGTATAAATATGTACGGAGCAATTTGAAATTGAAAAGAAAACGCAAAGCTCTTAAAAAGAACAGAATAATTTTGCTTGCCGTTTTTATAACGGCGGCTTTGGCGTCAGCCGGAATCGCCTTCAGGGACGGCGGTTTTTTACGGTATGTAAATAATGGATCCGAGGGGAATACGGAATATTATGTCGGGAATGGGACAAACAGTTACGCCGCCGCGTACGGGGAAGCGGTCGGGCGTACATATGAATATTCCGGTTCAGCGTTTCAGGAGGTAAACGGGAATGTTCCTTTTTTTGAAGAAAGCGAGTTTGTCGGTTATTCGTTTGAAAGGTACGCGCCCTTGGATGGCTTGGAACGCTGTGGAGCCGCGTACGCGTGTATAGGAGTCGATATTATGCCGACGGATGAAAGAGAGCCTATAGGAGCGGTAAAACCTTCCGGCTGGCACACGGTAAAATACAGCGGATTGATTGACGGAAATTATCTGTACAACAGATGTCATCTGATAGCGTTCGAGCTTGCGGGAGAGAACGCGAATGAGAAAAATCTGATAACCGGAACGAGATATATGAACGTCGAGGGAATGCTGCCGTTTGAGAACAGAGTAGCCGCTTATGTGAAACGCACGCGCAATCATGTGCTTTACAGAGTTACGCCTGTTTTTGAGGGTGAAAATCTCGTAGCCTCCGGCGTTCTGATGGAGGGGCGCTCGGTTGAGGACGGCGGGGCTGGAATATGCTTCTGCGTTTATGTTTTCAATGTGCAGCCGGGGATAGCGATTGACTACGGAACGGGGGAAAGCGAAAGGGAGGATAAATTCAGCAATTGATACCGTTCAGCTTTTCGCGCAGCAGCCGGTAAACCGCGGCGGCAAAAGGCACGCTTATCAGCATACCGATAATACCGAATACGCCTCCGCCCACGGCGACTGCGGCCAGGACCCATATGCCGGGGAGTCCGATCGACGAGCCTACGACGCGCGGATAGATAATGTCGCCTTCAAGCTGCTGAAGCACGACTATAAATATTAAGAAGACTAACGACTTAACGGGCGATTCCATAAAAATCAGGAACGCTCCTGCCGCGCCGCCGATAAACGCGCCGATCACCGGGACGAGAGATGTGAAGGCTGTTACCGCTCCGATCATAGGAGCGTAAGGAAGGCGCAGAATCAGCATTCCTGCCGTGCAAAGAACGCCGAGGATAATGGCTTCGATGCACTGACCGACGACGAAGCGGTGAAAGCTGTAGTTTACGACTGACAGAACATATCTTATTTTCGCGTACAGGTCGTTTTTCTTTACGCAGCGCCTTGCAAGACGTGAGAACTGCGCAGACAGCCTGTCCCTTCCGGCAAGCAGGTATATGGCGAAAGCAAAAGCCAGGAACGCGGTTGTTACCGCGGAGGCAACGGATGATATAAAGCTTCCGAACATATCAAGCACCCCCGCTATGCCGGAGAATGCGGCTTTGAGTATTTGCTTTATTTCAGACTGCAGATCAAGCGAGGATATTTTATTCATAAGCTCCTCCGAAAGAAAGCCTGCGTCATCCAAATCGGACACTATATTTTCGAGAGCGACAGGAAGCTCCGATATCAGCATTTTTGCACAGGCTGCAAGTTGCGGGACGATGAGCCATACGATAAGTCCCGTGACTGCGAAAAGAGTTATAAGAGAAAGGATAATACATACCGCGCGCCGGCATTTGCGTATGCTTTTCTTTGTTGAGGAAGGGAAAAAATGGCGTTCGTAAAAGCTCACCAGAATATTGATGAGATACGCTGCCGCTCCTCCCAGCACAAGAGGAGCAAAAGCCGAGAAAACCTTGCCGAGAAATCCTGAGACTTCCGGCCAGTAATATATGCAAAGATACAGTATAAAAACTGCCGAACTGATTTTAACGAGGTTTTTGATATCTGCTTTATTAGTCATAATAAAATATTGTTAGTGCGGGGAACTGTTTTTATTCTGTTTATCATGAAGTAAAAGTGATGGAGGGAATATATGGAAAATATATGGCTGCCGCGAAATATAGAATTGGCGGTTAAAGATCTGCCATATCGGCGCGATAAAGTCGGAATGTCAGGCTCGGAGATTTTGATATTCGACGGTATGGTGCTTAAAATTCAGGAGCGTTCGGCGGAAACGGACAATGAATTTAAAGTTATCAAATGGCTGAACGGAAGGCTTCCTGTGCCGGAGATAATAGAATACAGCAAGGCGGAGGGCAAGGTATACTGCCTTATGACGAAAATGCCCGGACTGATGGCGTGCGACAAAAGCTATCTTGAGGATTTCGGGACTCTTATTGATTTGACGGTTCAGGCAATGGAAATGCTGTGGTCCGTGGATATTGCGGACTGCCCGTGCTGTTGTCTGCTTGACGCGAGGCTTAAGGCCGCCGCATACAATGTTCATAATAATCTGGTGGATATGGAGAACACGGAGCCGGAGACCTTCGGAGAGGGTGGATTTGCTTCGCCGGAGGAGCTGTTTTCATGGCTTTGCGATAACAGGCCGAAGGAGGAGCCGGTTTTTTCACACGGAGATTTCTGTCTGCCGAATATTTTTGCCGAAAATGGCAGAGTTACGGGCTTTATAGATTTAGGCAAAATGGGGGTTGCGGACAGGTGGCAGGACATAGCGCTGTGCTACAGGAGCCTCAAGGACAATTTTGAGGGAAAATACAGCGGCGGCGGGAAGTATGGCGGATTTTATCCGGAAATGCTTTTTGAAAGGCTCGGAATCAGGGAAGATCCTGAGAAGCTAAGGTATTATATTCTGCTGGACGAGCTGTTCTGACAAAGCTCCGGCGTAAAATCTAAGATTAGGAAAGTAAGGAGGATTACTATGGTCCGTGAAGCGCGTAAAGAGGATATGAACGGAATATTGGAGCTGTATCTGTGCCTGCACGAGGATTCGGTTCCCGAAAGGTCGGAGCATCTGCTTAAAACATGGGAGCAGATAATAAGCGACGAAAATCATCATCTGATAGTGAACGAGGAGGACGGCATAATCGTTTCCAGCTGCGTGTGCGTGATAATCCCGAATCTGACGAGAAATGTGCGCCCTTACGCGTTTATAGAAAACGTAGTTACGCATACCGGTTACAGAGGGCGCGGACTGGCGACGGAGTGTCTGGAGTTCGCCAAAAATATTGCCGCCGCCCGCAACTGCTACAAAATGATGCTTCTGACTGGCAGCAGGAATCCGCAAACGCTTGATTTCTACAGGAATGCAGGATATAACAGCGCCGACAAAACGGCTTTTATCATGTGGATGGATAATTAATATAAGTTGAAATGCACATCTTGATATGCTATACTATGTATAACTGGGTTTTTGTCGCTGTTTTGCCGTAAAATACAGACGGACCCAAGACACGCTTTGTAACATCAGGAGGAATCGAAGTGAAAATAAAGAAGCAGAAAAGAATTGTATTAATTGCTTTTGCGGTCCTGGCGGCTGTCAGCATCATTATATTTGTTATGGCGTCTTCGGATATGGCGAATAAGAGCAACAAAGCTATAAGCGATGTAGGAGAGGCGTATACCAACGGCATGGCGAATCAGCTGAAGCAGAAATTCGATGCGGTAGTCAGCATGCAGGTCTTACAGTTAAAAGGAATCATAGACAGAACTCCTCCCGAAAATATTGAATACGGCGAAAAAATGCTCAGTGAGCTAGCGGAGAGCGCAAGAGTGCGTACATTTGATTATCTCGGATTTTATACCGAGGACGGAGACTGCGAGGTTATATACGGAGACGGCGTGGATTACGCCGATGATTCTACTTTTCACACTGTTCTTGAGAATTCTGAGCAGAGAGTATTTTCCGGTTACGACGTGAACGGTGAAAAAAAGCTTTGTATGTTAGTTAAGGCCGAGTATCCCATGAAGGGAGGCAGAACAAGCACCGCTATTGTGGCTACGGTGCCTATGTCTTATCTTGAGACCGTTATGGATTTAAGCGATGATATAACGGGAATGTATTCGTTTATTATTCGCAGGAACGGTACATATGTTGTAAGGAGCATGAGCAACGACAACTATTTCAGTCATCTTTTGGAGACCGTTTCCGCTAAGGACGACAAAACTGCGCAGGATTATGTTGACGAGCTGAAAATAGCCATAAATTCCGATAAGGACTATTCGGAAATCATTTACAGTGAAGATACATACAATTACCTGCTCTGCACGCATCTTCCAGATTCCGAGTGGTATCTTGTATCCGTGATGCCGTTCGGGGAGCTGGACAATATTATCAACGATATGAACAAGCAGCGTCAGACTATCATTTTGACGATGGCGATAATCATACTCGGCGGTATCGTCGCAATCTTCTTTATGTATTACAGATTTTCACAGAAGCAGATAGCAGAACTTGAGCTTGCGGAAAAAGAAG
This sequence comes from uncultured Butyrivibrio sp., assembly GCA_910577605.1. Taxonomy (GTDB): domain Bacteria; phylum Bacillota; class Clostridia; order Lachnospirales; family Lachnospiraceae; genus Eshraghiella. Next base: position 2,151 of record CAJTON010000008.1, on the reverse strand, counting down.
CGCTTAAGGCGAACAGGGCGAAAAGCGAATTTTTGTCGAGCATGAGCCACGACATAAGGACTCCTATGAACGGAATCGTGGGAATGACGGCGATAGCGACGGCTAATATAGACGATCCCGTAAAAGTAAAGGAATGTCTTGGAAAGATAACGCTTTCAAGCAAGCATCTTCTCGGTCTTATCAACGACGTGCTGGATATGTCCAAAATAGAGAGCGGAAAGCTTTCCCTTAACATGAATCAGATTTCCCTGCGTGAAACGATGGAGAGTATCGTAAACATCGTGCAGCCGCAGATAAGGGCAAAGAACCAGCATTTTGACATTTATATACAGAAAGTTCAGACGGAGGATATTTACTGCGACAACATAAGACTGAATCAGGTGCTGATAAATCTTCTGTCCAACGCTATAAAATTCACTCCTGAGGGCGGGCGCATCAACGTATACCTTGAACAGGAGGATTCTCCTGTAGGAGAGAATTATGTAAGGTGCCATTTCAGGGTAAAAGACAACGGCATAGGAATGACTCCCGAATTCCAGAAGAGTATTTTCGACACGTTTACCAGAGAGAAAAAGACTCATGTCGATAATACAGAGGGAAGCGGTCTTGGTATGGCTATAACAAAGGCCATTGTGGACACTATGAAAGGAACGATCGAATTGAAGAGCGCTCCTGACAAGGGCAGCGAATTCCATATTACGCTTGACTTTGAGAAGGCGCTTACGAAGGAGACGGATATGATTCTTCCGCCCTGGAAAATGCTTGTGGTGGATAATAATGAGGATCTTTGCCTAAGCGCGGTTTCGTCGCTCAGAGAAATAGGAGTGGAGGCAGAGTTTGCCACAAGCGGGATCAGGGCTGTCGAGATGGTAAAGGAGCGTCACGAGAGACTCGACGATTACGAGATAGTTCTTCTTGACTGGAAGATGCCCGATATGGACGGATTGCAGACGGCAAAGGAGATAAGAAAGCATCTTGACGAAGATATTCCTATACTGATAATTTCTGCGTATGACTGGAGCGACATAGAGAATGAGGCGGCGGAAGCAGGAATTCACGGCTTTATTTCAAAACCTCTGTTTAAGACGAACCTGTATTTCGGGCTGAGCCGTTATATGATGGATAATGTAGAGGAGGAGAAGAAAACTGAAAACGTCGTGCAGGATTTCACGGGAACGAGGATACTTCTTTCTGAGGACAACGACCTGAACTGGGAAATTGCCGAGAGCATACTGTCGGAGATGGGATTTGAGCTTGAAAGAGCGGAGAACGGCCAGATATGCGTAGATATGTTCACGAAGTCGGAAGTCGGTTTTTACGATATCATACTTATGGATATAAGGATGCCGGTTATGAACGGATATGAAGCTACAAAGCTCATAAGGGCGATGGAGCGTCCCGACGCGATGCTGCCGATCATAGCTATGACTGCGGACGCGTTCAACGACGATATACAGCATTGCCTTGAATGCGGTATGAACGAACACATAGCAAAGCCTATTGATGTAAAAAGGCTTGTACAGCTTCTTAAAAAATACCTCAACAAATAAATTCAGCGGGCTGCCTTACGACAGCCCGTTTTTTATGCCTTTTTTCAATATTTTCCATTCATAAAATCGGTGCAGCCGCAATTGGGATATTGTAATACGGAATAAAAAATGTTAATATTGATTTATATTTGAGATAGCATAAGGCAGAGGAAAACTGCGCGTCCTTCTGCCGATCAAACCAAAAGACAGTCGCAGACGGGAGGAAAAATGCAGCTAGACGATTTATTTTTAAAAGCGTGTCAGAACGGTCAGAAAAGCGTTGTGATCACGTTTCTGAAAAAGGGTCGCATTAATGTTGATAAAAGGGACGCAAGCGGTTTGACGCCTCTGCATTATGCGAGGGATATTGTTAAGCTCCTCATTGAAAATAACGCGGATGTTAATATGACGTCAAATACAAGTGTTACTCCGCTTCATTTGGCGGCAAAGCTTGGTAATCAGGAAATTATTCAGAGCTTACTTGACGCGGGCGCGGACGTGAACGCTACGGACAAGGAGGGCAAAAGCGTCCTTGTTTACAGCGTTCTGGCAAAGAAGGTAGAAACGGCGAAATTCCTTATTTCAAACGGAGCGGACGCGTCTATCAGGGATGATGAGAACA
>CAJTON010000007.1 GCA_910577605.1 uncultured Butyrivibrio sp. | reverse complement strand
GCAGGTTATCCACGCGTTACTCACCCGTCCGCCACTAACTTATATTTCACTAGGTTTCCATATAAGCCCGTTCGACTTGCATGTGTTAAGCACGCCGCCAGCGTTCATCCTGAGCCAGGATCAAACTCTCATTATAAGTTTCATCCGTCTCCGATGAGCTAGCTTTTACTAAGTTCATCCGTTTACGTCTGTGGTCCCCTTCTTTACAGCCGCTTCCGCTTCTGTCTTTCAGGGTCCCTTTGAATGTTTGAAAATTTTTTAGAAATTTTCAGGGTTGTATTACTGTTTGATTGTCAAGGTCCTTCGCTCCGCTGCGGGCTCCCCCTCAGCGACAGCTTATTCATAATACAACATCAAATCTACTTTGTCAACTGATTTTTACAATTTTTTTAATTATTTTCAAATTGTCTAAATTGTTGTAAATGTGTGATTTTTTGTCGGCAAAAAATATACTAGCATCATCTTTTGTAAAAGTCAACCACTTTTTTATATTTTTTTTAAGAAATAATAAAACTGCTTTTAACCCAAAAACGCATCCCCGCCGCCGTCGCAGGAATGCGTTTTTCTTTGCAATATCGCAAACCGGAGTATATCCGGCATTATTTTATTTTATGTATCTCGGTGTTCTTATCTTCCACCTTCATAAGAAGAGTAAAGCTTTTTATATCGGATACCGCCTTCTCCTCCTCCATAAAAACAAGGATCCCCTTGTAATCCTCTCCCGGCTCTATTACAACATCCTTGAGGTTGGTGATATCGTTAAGCATCAGATTAGCGTAATTGTTGTAACGCATACCGTTTATATCAGCCTTTAAAACAGGAGCCGCTTTCGCTGTGTTGACGGTCACCGCCTTCTCCGTCGGATTATGGAGGTTGAATTCCATAATGATAAACTTATATCCCTCCTCCGCCTTAAACGTAAATACAGCGTCGGGATCGTCGGGATACTCGTCCAGGATCTTGTATTCCTTATATGTGATCTCTACCGGGGATATTCCCAAAAGTTCACTGAGCTTATATTTTTCCTCAGCCGCAGTGGTTTCCTCATCCGGTCCGGTCGGATCTATCACCGGCGCTTCAGGCGTCGTCGGCTCCTCGGTCGGCTTTTGCGTATTATAATCAGGATACTTGAGCTTGTACGAATAAGAACGCCGTATAAGAGCGCCCGCGGCATACTCCGCCACCATTTTGCTCTGCTCGTCAGTCATTTCTATCGCTTTCGCACAGCCTGTAAAAATAAACAGCGACAATATCGTCACAATAAGAAGCTTCTTTTTCAAAACATCCTCCGCAATCAAATAAAGTATTCTTGTTTTTTCTATATTAACACATTACGTCGATTTCAACAATACTAAATTGCCGAATCCGTTTCAAACCAAAAAAACACTCCGTCGTCAAGATTCTCCACACCGTACTCAGTGTTAAAGTTATCGAGAATCGCCTTTACTATCGAAAGTCCGATACCGTTTCCGCCGTACTCCCTTGTCCGCGCCTTATCGACCTTATAGAATTTCTCCCATATGCGGTCTATATCCTCCTTTGGAATCTTCTGTCCCGTATTGTAAACTCCGATCCGCACGCTCCTTTCCCTTTGCTCAAGCGTTATTCGGATAAGCTTGAGGGAATTGATTTCTTCGCAGTGATTTATGGCATTTGTATAAAAATTAGTAAAAACCTCCTCAGTCTGGCTTTGGTCCGCCCATACCATCACGGGTGACTCATGCTCAAAAACAACTTCGATACCGTTCTGCGACGTCCTGAGACTGTTTGCGCGCAGTACGGACTCTATAAGCGCGCTTATGTCAAAATGTTCTATTTCGACCGGCTCGTTCCCGAACTCTATCTGATTGAGCGTCAGCAGTCTTTTTACCATATCGTTCATTTTAGCAGCCTCGTCTATTATGACCTCACAATAAAAATTCCTGCTTTCCTCGTCGTCGTTTATTCCCTCCAAAAGTCCCTCTGCATACCCTTGAATAAGCGCGATCGGAGTTTTAAGCTCATGGGATACGTTTGAAAGAAATTCCCTGCGCATCTCGTCGTTTTTGGTCTTTATCTCAATATCCCTTTTAAGCTCAAGGTTCGCGGACTTGAGTTCGGAAATATTGCGCTCAAGTCTGTCCGACATGATGTTGATGCTGTGGCCCAAAACACCTATCTCGCTGTTGTCTTTTCCGGCGTATTTCACTCCGAAATCCATATCCGACATTCTCTCCGCTATATCGGAAAGCTGCTTTACAGGCTTTGTGAAGCCCGCCGAAATAACATATACGACTATAATTCCGATAAGGAGCATAAAACCGCCGACAATGATTATAAAGCTGTTGAAGGTATTTATGCTTTCTTTGATATTTTCTACCGTGATCTGGAGTATTATCTGGCTTTCGCTGTCCGGCATTCCGTAAATCTCAAGATAAGACATCGCCGTAATCTTGTCGTACGCGCTGATGATGGAATACTCCCCGTTTTCCTCAAGCACGTCCTTTTTTACGGAGCTGCTGAATAAAATATCCTGTATCCACCTTATTGTGTTGTCCGCGTTGCTCTGTGAGCTGTACGCCATGTTCCACTCGCCGTCAACGACAAAAACATTGATATTATAAAGAGTATTTATTCGCGCGATTTCATTTTCGACAGACTTACTGTCATATCCAAAAGTTGTCATAACAGCCTTGAGACTTTCATAAGACGCTTTTAGTTCTTTTGTTTTTCTGTCAAAATAATACCCTTCAAAAAGAACCGTATCAAGTACGCATATAAGCGCAATAACGGCGGTAAGCAACACCGCCATTATCATCGTAAGTTTTATTTTGAGTGAATGCCTCTTCATTTTTATTCTCCGAGATACGCCCTGCGAACCGTATCGTTGTTCATAAGCTCTCCCGCGTCGCCGGAAAGCGCGATCTTCCCGGTCTCAAGAACATAGGCGCGGTCGGCTATTGAAAGCGCTTTTTTCGCGTTCTGCTCAACTAAAAGCACAGTTGTTCCCGTTTCGTTTATAGACTTGATTATATCAAAGATCTCGGACACATATATGGGCGAAAGTCCCATTGAAGGTTCGTCCATAAGTATTATGCGCGGTCTTGCCATAAGCGCGCGCCCCATCGCCAACATCTGCTGTTCTCCTCCCGAAAGAGTACCTGCCAGCTGGCTTTTGCGCTCTTCAAGCCTCGGAAATCTTTCATAGATTTTTTTAAGGTCAGCCTCGATACCCGCCTTGTCCTTACGGATATACGCACCGAGTTTGAGATTCTCAAGCACGGAAAGCTGCGCAAATACGCGCCGTCCTTCAGGGACCTGGGAAATTCCTGTATTTACTATTTTATGAGCTGGAAGCTTCGTTATATCCCTGCCGTCATATATAATATTCCCGCCGGAAGCCTGAAGAATTCCGGAAATCGTATGAAGCGTCGTAGTTTTGCCCGCGCCGTTCGCGCCTATAAGCGCGATTATCTCACCCTCGCCTACCTCAAAGGATATGCCCTTCAGCGCCTGAATAACTCCGTAATGCACTTCAAGATTCCTGACTTCTAATAATGCCATGATCCGTCCTCCTAACCTTATTCTCCAAGATATGCCTTGACCACCTCAGGGTCGGCAAGCACTTTTGAGGTTTCCCCCTGCGCCAGCACGCTGCCGAAATTAAGCACGGTCAGTCTTTCACATATGCTTGAAACCAGCTTCATATCATGCTCGATCAAAAGAATCGTCATTTTAAAATGCTCTCTCACAAAATTGATCGTATTGACCAGCTCCATGGTCTCGTTGGGATTCATTCCCGCCGCCGGCTCGTCGAGAAGCAGAAGCCTAGGATTCGTCGCCATTGCTCTGGCTATCTCAAGCTTACGCTGCTTACCGTAGGGAAGATTGGACGCAAGTGTATCCGCCTCGCCGTCAAGGTCAAAGACCTTAAGAAGCTCCATAGCCTTTTCGTTCATCTGCGCTTCTCTCTTAAAATATACCGGAAGCTTCAGTATCCCCGCGATCGCGGGATAAGGATAAATATTGTGAAGTCCTATCTTAACATTGTCAAGCACCGACTGTTTTCCGAAAAGTCTTATATTCTGAAACGTCCTCGCTATTCCGTCCTTGTTTATCTGTACGACGCGCTTTCCCGTTATGTCCTTTCCGTCAAGCCTTACGCTTCCGGTATCGGGCTTGTAAACGCCTGTAAGGAGGTTGAATACAGTAGTTTTTCCGGCTCCGTTAGGTCCGATAAGACCGTAAAGCTCTCCATCTTCGATCTGTATGTTAAAATTATCCACCGCGCGCAGACCGCCGAAGGAAATTCCCAAATTGGTAACGTCCAACATAGCCATATTACTGAACCTCCTTTTTGCTTGCGCCGCCTTTTTTGAAAATCCCCTTTATTTTCGCCGAAACCGTCTTGCGGAGTTCGATGCATTTAGGGTTCCAGCTGAATATCATCATCACGATAAGGATAACCGCGTAAATAACCATTCTGTAATCGCCGAGGAAACGTATTTTCTCAGGAAGGATGGTAAGCACTATCGCGGCGATAATAGAACCGGGAATACTGCCCATTCCTCCAAGCACTACCATGACAAGAATATTTATTGAAAAGTTAAAATCAAATTTCGTTCCGGTGAGCGTGGCATAATTATGCGCGTAATACACGCCCGCAACTCCAGCGATCGCCGAGGAAACCGTAAACGCCAGAAGACGGAATTTTGATACGCTTATGCCGACCGTTTCAGTCGCTATTTTGTTGTCCCTGACGGCTTTGATGGCGCGTCCCGCGCGCGAATCCGTCAGGTTCATAACGACAAGCACTATTATTATCAAAAGTATAATGCCTATAAGAAACGTGGACATTCTGTGTACGGTAATTCCCTGCGCGCCTTTCGCGATTATATCCGCGCTGTTAAGCGTCGAGCCGTCGTTAAAGTCAAAATGAAGCCCCGAAGCGTCTTTTGAAATATACATTACATTTCCGAGAACGCTTCTGATTATCTCGCCGAAAGCAAGCGTCACGATTGCAAGATAATCGCCCTGAAGCTTGAGCACCGCGGAACCTATAAGCAGTCCGAACAGCGCAGCGAACACTCCGCCGACTATCATTCCGAGCACAAACCTCAGTATATCGTTAGTGATAATATCCGACATCGCTACGGTAAAGATCGTTCCCGTATAAGCTCCCACATAGAGGAAGCCCGCGTGTCCGAGACTCAGTTCTCCTAATATGCCTACCACCAGATTCAAGGATACCGCAAGCATTGCGTACGCGCATATCGGAACCAGAAGTCCCTTCATCTGATTGGAAAGCACTCCCGCGCCCGAAAGCAGCGTCATTATAATATAAGCCAGAACAATTCCGGCGATCGTTATCAAGGTCGTAAGTGTAGATTTTTTGATTTTTATTTTAGATTTTTTCTTCATTACATCCACCTACACTTTCTCTTTGATCTTCTTGCCGAACAAGCCTGTCGGCTTAAAGATAAGCACAATTATAAGCACGATAAAAACTATCGCGTTCGCAAGAGTAGTCGATATATACCTCTTGCTGAAATTTTCTATAACGCCGAGCAGCAGACCGCCTACAAGCGCTCCCGGTATCGAACCGATCCCGCCGAATACCGCCGCGACAAAAGCCTTTATGCCGGGCATGGAACCTGCGGTCGGCGTAAGGCTCGGAATAGCAGTGAACATAAACAGGCTCGCTATCGCCGCAAGCGCCGAGCCTATAGCAAAAGTAACCGAAATGGTTCTGTTGACATTGACGCCCATAAGCCTTGCCGCGTCCTTATCCTCGGAAACGGCAAGCATAGCGCGGCCAACTTTTGATTTTTTAATAAAAATAAGAAGCGCAGTCATTATAACCGCACACGCGGACACCGTCGCAATCGTGGAGCCTTTTATTATAAGCTCACCGCCTGCGAGACTGATAGTCCCGAAATCCAGTCCTATATTGAAATTCTTAGGGTTGGAGGTAAAAATAAGCTGAGCTAGATTCTGCAGCAGATAGCTGACTCCGATCGCCGTTATAAGAACCGCAAGCGAAGTCGCATTCCTCAGTGGCTTGTACGCCACCTTCTCGATGACTATTCCAAGCACCGTGCAAAACAGCATGGAAAGGAATACGGCAAGAAGCGGATGGAAACCCAGCTCTTTGACCACCTCGTAAAGCACATACCCGCCTATCATTATTACGTCGCCGTGTGCAAAATTCAGCATCTTGGCAATTCCATATACCATTGTATAACCAAGCGCAATTATGGCATATATACTTCCAAGATTTATTCCGTCAATTATATTGGAAATAAAACTCATACTCTCTGCTCCTATTCCTATCCGTTTTCATACTTCTGAAAATATCCCCAAGCATCTCGGAGAATATATCAACAAAGGGACAGAGAAAAACCGACCTCTCTGTCCCCAAATCCTCAAGCCGTAAATTATTCTGCGGAAACGTAAGCTCCGTCTTTGATAACAACAGCCATGGGAGCTTTATCTACCTCGCCGTTAGCCGTCCAAGTCATTTTCTTGCCTGCTCCGGTGATACCGTCGAAGCTGAGCTGTACGATCGCATCTTTAAGCGCCGCGCCCATTTCCTCAACTGACGCGGAAGGCTCTACGCCCGACTTTTCGATGGCTTCTTTAATAATGTAGATAGCATCGTATGCGTCAGCAGCAAACTGTATGGGAGTATCGTTGTATTTTTCCTTATACGCCTTAACGAAAGCAGCCGTTTTCTCGTCTTCCGAGTCAGCCGAGAAAGGAGTAAGAAGCATCACGCCCTCAGCGAGAGACTTGTCAAAGCCTTCAACGCCGAGCACGCCGTCAAGTCCGTCGCAGCCGAAAAACTTAAGATTTGCCCCCTCAGCCTTAGCCTCGGTAAGAATAAGCGCAGCCTCGTTATAATATATAGGAAGGAATACAAGCTCAGCTCCCGCGTCAACGCAAGCCTTCACCTGTGCCGAAAACTCACTCTTGGCATCGCTTGTGAATGTCTGTGTGGATACGATCTCAAAGCTCTGGTTCTTTGCCTCCTCGGCGAATTTCTCATAGATTCCCGATGAATAAATATCGGAGCTGTCATAGATGATGCCGATTTTGGAAGCGATCTTGTTCTCGCCTATGTACTTAGCCGAAGCTGAACCCTGGTTAGGGTCGGTAAAGCACACCTGGAAAATCGTGTCTCCCTTATTGATAACGTCCAAAGATGAAGCCGAGGGAGTGAGCATGAACATTTTGTCCGATGCAGCCTCCGCTGCCACAGCCTTGCTGGGATCCGAAGTAACGGTTCCCATAAGTATCTGCATTCCCCAGTCCTTAAGAGTGTTGTAAGCATTAACGGATTTCTCTGCGTTATGCTCGTCATCCTCGTATTTGAACTCGATCTGATGTCCGTTGATCCCTCCTGCGGCATTGATCTCGTCAACGGCGATCTGCGCCGCGTTCTTAACCGCAAGTCCGTAAGATGCGGCTCCGCCCGTCACAGGACCGATTCCGCCGATCAGATACTTATCGTCTTTGGAGCCTGAGCCAGCCTTGCCCTTTGTACATCCGGCAAATGAAGCGGCGGCCATAGCAACAACAAGTACCATTGCCAAAACTTTTACAGTCTTTTTCATATTCTTTTCCTCCTGATTCTTCATTAATAGAGAGCTTTCCCTATTAATTTAGGATATTACTATCATGAGGAAACTTTGTCAACTTTTTTGTTAAATTCTTAAAATTCTTAAGCCTCAAGCTTGTATCCCATTCCCCATATGGTTTTTATCAAATCTCCGCTCGGACCGAGCTTGCTGCGCAGTTTCTTTACATGGGTGTCGATAGTCCTCGCGTCTCCGAAATAGTCATAATTCCATACATTGTTAAGTATTTTTTCACGCGAAAGGGCGATTCCTTTATTTTCCATAAAATAAGCAAGAAGCTCGAATTCCTTAAAGCTGAGCTCTATCTCCTTTTGGTCTACCTTCACGATATGAGCGGTCTTGTCAAGCTCTATTTTTCCCGCCGTCAAAAGCTGCTTTTCCTCGGAAACCGTCCTCCTCAGGATAGCGTCCACTCTCGCCGTAAGTATCTTCGGACTGAACGGCTTGGAAATATATTCGTCCACCCCAAGCTCAAAGCCAAGCAGCTCGTCCTTCTCGTCCGATTTAGCGGTAAGCATGACGATGGGAACCTTGGAAAGCCTGCGTATCTCGCGGCACACCTGCCAGCCGTCCATTTTAGGCATCATTACATCCAGTGCAACCAGCGCAATATCCTTATGGGCGAAAAAAACATCGACCGCCTGCTCACCGTTTTCCGCCTCGATCACGTCATATCCCTTTTTCTGCAAAAAATCCCGCACAAGCTTGCGCATTCTGCTCTCATCGTCAACAACAAGAATCCTGTGATTCAAGCTCAGTCACCTCTCTTATAAATAATCTCTATGTCCCCGTCCACAAAACCGACGCCCACACCGCTTCTGCTTTTCAAAACGTCGGAATACGCTCCGTTTTCAAGATAATTCTTCAGTGCTGAGACTGCGCTCTTGAGCGCGCCCTCCCATCCTTCGTCACTGTTCCATGTAAAAGGCTCGTCCCTCGTTCCGAAATCATTTACCTCATCGCACGCCCAGTCGCCGTCCTCGGCATCAAAACTTTTTGTTCCAACAAGCTCCGCCGACCAGTCCCCGTCTCCGTCCTCATATAAATTAAAGCAGAATGCCGCGACGTCCTCCGGTATAGGCTGCGCAAAAACCCCGTCAAGCCAGTCTTTTATTTCCTCGATCATACAAACCTCCTTTATCCGTACGCTCCGCAAACTTCCTACCGCATAGCCTCGGATTCTCTTTGTTCAAGCTCCCTCTCGCGCTGCCTCAGTTCCTCTTCCTTCTGCATAAGCTCTTCCTTCCAAGACGAATATTTATCCGTCAGCACACGCTCATAATTCACTATATTCGGAGCCGAAGAATTCGCCGCTATCACAAACATCGCGATTATCAATATGATAAGAATTATATTCACAATAACCGAGTTGCGTCGTCCATCTTTATTTTTACGGCAGCGGACTTCAAGCTCCTTTATTTTTGCCGCTGCCGCTTTGTCTCTTTCTCTCGCGGCTCCCGCTCCGGAAGCCTTGCCGTCCGACTGCGGCGAGGAGGACGGAACGCGCACATACGGCAGATCCTCCTTTGCGGCGGAAGATTTTTGAAGCGCGGTGCGAAGTCTGCGCATATATTCAAGCCCTATCGGTGTGCGGAACATATTTTTCGCGAGAAGCGTGTTGTAAAGCTGCAATACCTTTGCGGTATCGTTGAGATTCACATGCCCTTCAAGATATTTTATCGCCTTTTTCTCGTTGACGGCGTCCTCATAATCCTTCTCGTCCTCAAACTGATATCCGCCCACAACGCAGCGGCTTATTTCATCATTGTCCGCCATTATACTCACTCTCCTCCTGTCCCACAGGTTCGTCCATAAGACTAAGCCCGACGCAAAGCTGCCCCGGATAATGCAGCAGCGCGAATACATAGTTAAGCGTTTTTATATTATGTATATCGGAAAACAGTACATACAGCAAAATTATCCCGCCAAGCATCAGAAGGACAGCCCCCGCCGCGCATATGACGGCGGAAAACCGCACATAGCTCTTATAGACCGCCACGCATACAGCTCCACCCGCCGTAAACGAAGCGAGATAGCAATAGAAAACGGCAAGAGGAAACCAATCTCCGCGAACTGCATTCGGCGCAAACCATAAGTAAAGCGCAGCGCCCGTACCCAGAAGCAGCCCTATAAGAAACTGAAGCGGCATTATTTTATTCACACGCCCGAAAGCAAGTATATACAGAATGTTACCCAATGCCAGAAAACACATGCATATTATTATATTTCCGTCCGAATTAAGATCTGAACATATATCTCCGACCGCTCCGGCGGCAAGACCGGCGATCACGACTTTACCATAAACCCCGTTCTTTGAGCCGGTGATATAAGCTATCACTCCCGCAGCCACAAAAGAAAGACTCGCGGCGATCCGGAATATCACGGTCGTTATATCATGTCCGAGAAGCGCGGACGTCGGATACGCAACGGCGAAAGCCAGACATATCAGCGACAAAAGCGCCGATCTCTTCATACCAAGAATAACGTTTCTGATTCCTCCAGTCTTATTCTTCAACATCAAATCCCCCTTAATCTTCCGACGCGTATATTCCTGCGCCGGAGCGGATTCCCCTTAAATAAAATACATTATGAATTGTAACATACAACGGAATATTTTTCCACATTATTTGAATATAAACTGAACCAAAAGCATATAGCATACCGTACCGCCCGCAATCGACAAAAGCATCTGCCGTTTCCACAGATGCAGAGCCGCGACCGCGGCAACGGCGATAAACTCAGGCAGACCGTGATTCCCCGCAAACACATTTGTATCCTTAAGCGAATATACTACCAAAAGCCCGAACATCGCGGAGGGCAGATATTTTCCGAGATACCTTACATAACCCGGCGTCGGTCTTCCCGACGGAAAAACAATGAACGGCAGAAATCTGGTGAGCATGGTCGCCATGACTGTCGCCCCTATCATTATTATGTGCTGCGTTACGCTCATGATCTTTCGCCTCCCCTCTCCAACGGCTTTCTTATTACCGTGAGTATGATAAGCATTGCCGCCATCGCCGGTATAATAAAATTATCCCGTCCGAAAAGAAGCAGGCTTGCAAGCGAAAGTCCAAGCCCAAGAAGCAGCGCCGTGTAATTTTTTTCCTTAAGCCACTGCTCAAGGAAAATAACGACAAACATCGCCGTCATTACAAATTCTATTCCGTTCGTATTGAATTTTATCAGAGAACCGAGAAGCCCTCCAAACGTAGCCCCGCATACCCAATAGGCATGATTGAGAAGACTGACCCAGAACATGAACCATCCCCTGTCTATCCCCTCAGGAATATTTGCCGTATAATTTATCGAAAAGCTTTCGTCGCACATTGCGAATATGAGATAAAATTTTTTCCAGCCGGCGCCCTTATATCTGTCAAGCATGGATATGCCGTAAAAAAGATGTCTTGCGTTTACCATAAGAGCTATCAGAAAAGCCTGAAGCGGGTCAAACGAACCGAGCAGCAGATTCGCCGTGACAAATTCCACGGAGCCCGCAAATATCGTAAGACTCATAAGCATCGGATAAACAAAAGGAAAACCCGACACATTCATATATATCCCGTATGTAAATCCCAGGAAAAGAAATCCGGCAAGTATCGGCACCGTATGCGGGAACGCCGCCTTAAACGCCGCAGCCCTTACTCCGTCCGTTTTTATATTTCCGCTCAAACATTTCACTCTCATTCGCCTCCTGTTTTCGCTACGTTGGCATTATAACCCCGTTCTTATTGCTTTTTCAACCGGATTTGTGCTATAATCTATGAAAATTTGTTTCAGGAGGAATTTCAATGAAAATAAACAGTATTTGCGTTCAGGGCGGATATACTCCCGGCAACGGAGAACCCCGTCAGGTTCCGATAATACAGAGCACCACATTCAAATACGACACAAGCGAGGATATGGGTAAGCTTTTTGACCTTGAGGCAAGCGGGTATTTCTACACTCGCCTCCAGAATCCCACCAACGACCATGTAGCCGCCAAGATCGCGCAGCTTGAAGGCGGAACCGCCGCCATGCTCACAAGCAGCGGTCAGGCCGCGAATTTCTTCGCCCTGTTCAACATATGCGGCTGCGGCGACCATATCGTATCCTCAAGCACTATTTACGGAGGAACTTTCAACCTGATTTCCGTGACTATGAAGCGCATGGGAATAGACGTTACTTTCGTAAGCCCCACGGCTGACGAAGAAGAACTCAACGCGGCGTTCAGACCCAACACAAAAGCGATGTTCGGCGAAACCATAGCTAACCCCGCTCTCACCGTGCTGGACATCGAGAAATTCGCGAAGTGCGCGCACGCGCACGGCGTTCCTCTTATAATTGACAACACTTTCGCTACTCCCGTCAACTGCCGTCCTTTTGAATGGGGCGCGGACATCGTCACGCACTCCACCACAAAATATATGGACGGACACGGAGCCGCCGTCGGAGGAGCGATAGTTGACAGCGGCAATTTTGACTGGATGGCTCACGCGGATAAATATCCCGGACTCTGCACTCCCGATGAAAGCTATCACGGCGTGACTTATGCGGAACGATTCGGAAACGCCGGAGCGTTCATAACCAAATGCACCGTTCAGCTTATGCGCGATTTCGGATGCATACAGAGCCCCCAGAACGCTTTTATACTTAATCTCGGACTTGAAAGCCTCCATGTGAGAATGAAGCGCCACTGTGAAAACGGTCAGGCCGTAGCGGAGTTTCTCGCCGCGCATCCCAAGGTCGCTTATGTGAATTACTGCGGACTCAAAGACGACAAATTCCATGCACTCGCCGAGAAATACCTCCCCAACGGAAGCTGCGGCGTCGTTTCTTTCGGTCTTAAAGGAGGCCGCGAGGCGGCTAGCACCTTTATGAAGAGCCTCAAAATGGCTGCCATCGAGACACATGTCGCGGACGCGCGCACCTGCTGTCTAAACCCCGCCTCAAGCACGCACCGTCAGATGACCGACGAACAGCTTGCCGAAGCCGGCGTTCCCGCAGAGCTTGTGCGTATGAGCTGCGGCATAGAGGACAGCGAAGACCTTATCGCGGATATCGCGCAGGCTTTGGAAAAATGCTGATATTTTTTCTTGCGGATCAATACTTGCATTTAATTCGGGAAGGAAAAAATACTCAATGCAGACGTTAAAAAAACTTATCGGCAGATATATGTTCAAGATTACCTGCGTTCTGGTAATTTTCATCCTCATAATGCTGTCGTACATCCAAATAGCCACGGAAAAACGGCAGGCGCGGGAAACCGCCACAAGAACGATTTCGCAGATCGAATCCGTACTGGAGGAAAACCAGCGGAATCTTACGGAAATTCAGGAGGAATACAGGCAGACCTGTCTACACAACGCGGAAATCGTTGCCCGTGTCATCGAAAGCGACCCTGACGTTTTAAACAGTATTGAAGAACTGAAAGATATAGCCGAGTCGGTAGAGATAGATGAGATCCATGTTTTTGACACGACAGGACGTATTTTTAACGGGACGCACCCTCAATACTACGATTATACATTTGATTCCGGCGAACAGATGATGTTCTTCAAGCCGATGCTGTCGGATAAAACCTTAAAACTTGTTCAGGACATAACTCCCAACACGGCTGAGGCAAAGCCTATGCAGTATTCCGCCGTGTGGAGTGAAAACGGCGAATTTATCGTGCAAATTGGTATGGAGCCTGACAATGTAATGAAGGCGACGGAAAAGAATGAGCTGTCCTATATTTTTTCCCTGTTCCGGGTGAATCCGGAGGCCCATTATTATGCCATTGACTCGCAAAGCGGAAAGATAGTAGGTTCAACCGCTCTGGAAACAGTGAGCGAAAACGCTTCCGACATTGGTCTTAGCCTCGGCGACCTGCAAAAAGGCAAAGAAGGTTTCCTCTCAAGAATAAACGGCAGGCTGTCCTTCTGTGTCTTTAAAAAGACGGGCTCCAACTATATAGGGCGCGTTATAGACGTATACAGCCTGTATAGCACGATTCCCGTCACCATACTTTGGATATTCCTAAGCCTGATAATCGTAACTTACTTTCTAGTAAACGCGGTTATCCGGTATATGAACCGGTATGTAGTGATGAAAATCGACGACGTGAACATGAAATTAAAATCGATCACCGACGGCAATCTTGACGAGCGCGTCGATATCCAAAGCAGCGCCGAGTTCGCGGAATTAAGCAATTATGTCAATTCAATGGTCAAAAGCCTTCTTGACAACAATAAAAAAATGTCATACGTCCTCAGTAAAACCAATATCCTGATCGGTACTTACGAATACGGGGCGCATTCAAAAGTCCGTTACACGGAATATATGCCGGAAATACTGTCCTTGGACAATGACAGAATGAAAAGTCTTGCGCTGAAGCCCAATGAATTTTCCGCGTTTCTTGACGGCATAAAAGAATATCCGATACCTGACGAGCACGGAATCTATCGTCACGGAGAGCGGTATATACGTCTTGAGGAGATCAATAACGGCGACGAGATATTCGGCGTGGCGGTGGACGTGACCGCCGAAACCGTCAAACGGCTTGAGATCGAAAAAGAAAGAGATATAGACATTCTGACAGGTCTGTATAACAGACGCGGACTTGAAACAAAGCTGTCACAGCTGTTTGCTGCTCCCGAAAGTCTCGGACACAGCGCCGTACTTATGATAGATGCCGACGGGCTGAAGGAGATCAACGATACCTACGGGCACGAAAAGGGCGATGTCTACTTAAAGAAAATCGGTCAGGCAATAACGGATGCCGCGTCAAGGTACAGCGTAGCCGCAAGACAGGGCGGGGACGAATTTGTACTGTTCCTTTACGGATACGACAGCGAAAACAAGCTTCTTGAAGATATAAGCGCCCTGGAGAAAATGCAGTCGGACAGATTTGCCGCACTTGACAAAGAAATCAACGTGCCCCTCAACTTTTCCCTCGGGTACTGTATGGTAAACGGAAGAACGGATTATAACGAATTGCTCAAAGAAGCGGACGAAAAAATGTACTTAAACAAGACGGAAAGAAAAACCGGACGCTTATAAACAGCCTGACCGATACCGTCAAAAATAGTCCACCTTTACAAGGCACAGACCTTGAGGCGGGGCCGTCGGTCCCGCCTTTATCCTTTCGCCGGAGGAAAGCGCCCTCTCAATATGGGGGATCCCGCATCTTTTGCAGCCTGCCTCAAGCAAAGCTCCGACCGCTATTCTAACCATGTTCTGCAAAAAACCGTTTCCTCTGAAAATAAAGGTTATCATATCACCCTTCTGTTTTATGTCTATCGAGTATATTTCCCTTACGGTTGATTTTTTCATTTTGGGATTGGCGCAGAAATTCCTGAAATCATGCTTGCCGACAAGCAGCTTCGCCGCCTCCTTCATTATTCCTACGTCCGGCTTATCGTCTATGACAGTCATATATCTTTTGCCGAAAACAGGTTTTACTTCACCCGTAAAAACCGTATATCTGTATGTCTTGCCGATAGCGTTATATCTCGCATGGAAACGGGGAGAAGCCTCGCTTACGCCGGTTACAGCAATGTCGTCGGGAAGATAACGGTTCATATAGTCCCTTATCTCATTTACAGACAGCTCCGTATCAAGCTCCGCGTTTGCAATCATCGCCTCCGCGTGCACTCCCGCGTCGGTGCGCCCCGCTCCTATTATCTCTGTCGGTACGCCACAAAGCCTGCACAAAACCTCCTCAAGCTTTCCCTGAACCGTATTGCGCTCCGGCTGTCTCTGCCACCCGTAATAGCGCGTCCCGTCATATTTTACGGTAAATTTATAATTCTTCACATTTATCCCCCCGTTTGGCGTTTCATACGCACACTACTGTCTGTTAAAATACTCTATTCCGTCGTCGGGCTTAAAATAGGTCCTTATGTAACCGTCCTGCGACACAAAAACGATGCTGCCTGTGCTCTCCTGAAAAAACACATGGTCGCCGTCCTCCGCCTCGGTCTTGTGCAGCGATTTCTTATCCGCTATCACATCATTGGCGCCCTCAAGATACTCCTGTTCGTTTTCGTATCCGAACTCGTCTCCGTGTTTATTGAAATGCTCCGTAAGATAACTGCTGCGCCTGAAATTATAAAGAAATACCTGCTGTGTCTGTTCGTCGGTTTTATCCGTGAAGACCTCATCGGGTCCCGTAACGCTTTCTTCCCCGGACTGTTCCGCCGCCGTATTTTTGTTGTTCGCGACCGCGTCGTCCGTATTTTTTCTGACGGTCCTGATTCCGAAAAACAACAGCACTGCCAACACTGTTATAACGGCAAGCCGAATTATATTTCTTTTTACAGAATTATCCATCATTTCTCCTTATCCTTCCAGTACACAACTCCGAACACGCCGCCGCATACGCCGCCTATGACGTGAGTGAGCTGGGATATATTGTCCTTTGTGGAAATACCGTTCACTATCTCGGTGCCGAGATAAATGATAAGCACAATAATAACTGTAAGCGGTATCTTTTCATCCTTAACGCAGGACACTGACGAGAGGATTATCATCATAAAAACAAGTCCGCTTGCTCCGAGAAGCGCCGAGTGAGGCGCGAAAATAAGATGGAATATCCCCGTCACCACAGCCGTCGCCACGATCATTACCGCCATTCTCCTGCTCCCGTACTTGTCCTCAAGGATCGGTCCGAGAAGCAGAAAAAGCATCATATTCCCCGCAAAATGCGGCCATCCCGAATGCCCCAGCGTATGTCCTATGAGCCTCACAAAAAACAGAGGGCTTATTCTTGAACGGTACACCGAAAACACATAATAATTCGACGCTCCGTTCGTGAGCTTAGCTAACAAAAGAGCCAGCAGCGATATCACCGTGAAGGTCAGCACAACAGGAGAATTATAGCTTATTCCCGGAAACCTGAACTTACGCTTAGTTCCCTGCGGCTGCGCCGTAAAATCGTTATCCATTTGATTATCCCTCCCAAAAAACAGTTCCGTTTATCTGTGGATATTATAGCGGTTCTTTGTTCTATAAGCAATATCTTTTACATACCTGAACACAAAAAAGAAAGACCGATCGTATTAACCGGTCTTTCTCCGACTCTTTCAATGGACCTGCGGGGAGTCGAACCCCGGTCCGAAAATCCATCCATCGTCCTTCTACAAGCTTAGTCTGTTATTTGGGATTCCCTCCCATCCTCCCGAGCAGACACGGTAGGATGTTTGGTAGCTTCATGATACGCCCGCATACTCAAAGCTTTGTATGTGTCGTTTCCCGCATAGTCGATGCCCGGATTCTAAGGTGCGGGTGCCTTAGAGCGGACAGCTGCCATTAGGCAGCGATTGCTAAATTATCTTCAGCGTTTATATTTAGTTTGGAATTTAACGCATTGCCATGCGGCTTGCTTCTCCGAATTCAAAATCCCCGTCGAAACCTGTACAAGCCCGTATTATCCGCCTTAGCGTATGTTTCATAGCTTAAAGCTAGATGTTTTTGATCTTGAAATCACGCTCGTTCTCGCGGCGAATATCCTTCTTCGCGATGTCGGCGCGTTTGTCGTAAAGCTTCTTGCCCTTTCCGAGACCTATCTCAAGCTTCACAAGCCCTTTCTTAAGGTATATCTGCAAAGGGACTATGGTATAGCCCTTCTCCGCCGCTTTGCCCGCGAGCTTGTTAATCTCGGCGCGGTGAAGCAGGAGCCTGCGCACCCTCAAGGGGTCCCTGTTAAAGATGTTTCCCTTCTCGTAGGGGCTTATATGCATATTATAAACGAAAACCTCATTTTTTTCAATCTTTATATACGCTTCTTTTACGCTTACTTTTCCCATGCGCACGGATTTTACCTCAGTGCCGTAAAGCTCAAGCCCCGCCTCCCATTTATCCTCGATAAAATAATCGAAATAAGCTTTTTTATTATTGGCAAGCAGCTTGAAGCCGTCGTTCTTTTTTTCCATTTAACCGTCACGCTCCTCTTCGTCGTCCTCAGTCTCAATAAGCTTAAAATCAACCGTCTTTAAGAGCTTATCCGCCGCAACGCATCTGACCCTGACCTTCTGTCCGAGCCTGTAGACCTTATGCGTGCGCTCCCCTATAAGCTCGTAATGCTCGGAATCGTATTTGTAATAATCTCCCTCAAGCGCCGTAACATGCACCATTCCCTCAACAGTATTGGGAAGTTCGACATAAAGCCCCCACGCGGTGACGCTCGATATTACCCCGTCAAAATCCTCTCCTATCCTGTGGCTCATGTACTCAGCCTTCTTGAGCTTGTCAACGTCGCGCTCCGCGTCGTCGGCGCGTCTCTCGGTCACGCTCGCCTGCCTTGACACTTCGGGAAGTACATCGTTATAATGCTCAAGCCGCTTATCGCTCAGTCCTCCGTTTAAGTTTTCCTTTATTATGCGGTGGATCTGCAAGTCGGGATACCTTCTTATAGGCGAGGTAAAATGCGTATAATATTTGGCGGCAAGACCGAAATGACCACTGCACTCGGTCGTGTACTGCGCTCTCTTCATCGAGCGAAGCGTCAGCCTGCTTATAAGCATTTCCGCGTCGGAGCCTTCTATTTTTTCAAGAAGCTTCTGAAGCTCCTTCGGATGCACCTCGTCTCCGTTGATTCTTATCGAATAGCCGAAATTGTTAATAAATGTCGCGAGCGCCTTTATTTTCTCAGGGTCGGGCTTATCGTGCGTCCTGTATACAAACGGAAGCTCCTGCCAGAAATAGTCCTCGGCGACGGTTTCGTTGGCTATCAGCATAAGGTCCTCGATTATCCTTGTCGCCGTCGTGCGCTCATACTCCTTGATCTCAAGCGGTCTGCCGTTTGCGTCAAGCGTTATTTTGCTCTCTGGAAAATCAAAATCAACCGACCCGCGTTTGTGCCTTTTGCTCCTGAGTATCGCCGCAAGCTCCTCCATCAGTTCAAACATGGGGACAAAATCCCTGTACTCGTCGGCAACAGAGCCGTTCTTATCGTCAAGGATACTCTGCACCGCGGTATACGACATACGCCTGTCCACGTTTATTACCGTTTGGCATATTTCGTGAGCCGTTACGTTTCCCTTTTCGTCTATATCCATAATACAGCTGAGCGCAAGCCTGTCAACACCCTGATTGAGAGAGCATATACCGTTGCTGAGCTTGTGCGGGAGCATGGGGATCACCCTGTCCACAAGATATACGCTTGTTCCCCGGTTAAGCGCTTCCCTGTCAAGCGGTGAATTTTCCTTCACATATTCCGAAACGTCCGCGATATGAACGCCAAGACGGTAGCCGCCGTCTTCCCTTGTAAGGGTTATCGCGTCGTCTAAGTCCTTCGCGTCCTCTCCGTCTATCGTGACCGTCCGCCACTCGCGGCAGTCCTTTCGTCCTTCGGCATCGTAAGCGCTCACCGTATCGGGAATAGCCCGCACCTGCTCCATTACCTCCTCCGGAAACTCCGTCGGAATGCCGTAGGCGTAAACTACCGACATTATATCGGTTCCCGGATCGTTCCTATGTCCGATTATTGATATGACGCTGCCCTCCGGATTATGCTTATCGTCACCGAAATCGTCGATATGCACCAGCACCTTGTGTCCGTCCACCGCACCGCCGTCTTTTCCGCCCGGAACGAATATGTCCCTCGCAAAATGCTTATCGTCAGGCACCACAAAGCCGTAGCCGCCCGATTTTTCATACGTTCCTACGACGTCAAGCGTTCCTCTTTCAAGCACCTTGAGTATCTTCCCTTCGCGGCTTCTGCCCTCCTTTCTCTCGGAGGTGACGACAAACTGGACCGTATCGTTGTTCAGCGCACCGCCGGTGTCCTTTCCGGCAATATATATATCGTCCTCTTCGCCTTCGACACTAACAAAGCCGAAGCCCTTCTGCGTGCTCATAAATTTACCGACCAGCGCGGCATTCTCCGCCCTGCCGTATTTACCCTTCTTGGATAAGCCTATGCTGCCCTCCGCGACAAGCGCGTCGAGCACCTCCATAAGGTCCGCCCTGTTTTCCTTCGGTATGTCCAGAAGAATCGCTATTTCCTTCGCCTTCATCGGCACATAATGCTTATCGTGTATAAGATCGTTTATCGTCTTTTTTCTTTTTTTGAATAAATCCTTGTCCATATAACTCCCTGTAAAATATTTTAATAAAAAACAACCTCCCAGCGAAAAACTGAGAGGTTAATTGCTTTCCTGTCCGTAAGGTCTATTTGAACCACTTAAGATCCAGTACCAAAGCCGCCACAAAAAACACGACGGCAAGAATCTTGGTGATCTTCACCAGCGCGCCCTCCATGGAGCGTCCCTTGTTCTTGCCCCAGTACGACTCAGCGCCGCCCGCAATGCTTCCCAGTCCCGCCGACTTGCCTTCCTGCATAAGAACAACAAAGGTAAGAACGACGCAATCTATCAGAAATAAAATTGTAATTATTGTCTTAACGATCTGCACTTTAAAAATCTCCTTATCAGAAAAAGTCCTTGCGCGAGCCAAAATACCCACGCAAAGGACATTTTATCATAAGTGGAAAATAATTTCAATAGCAAATTTATTTTATTTGCTCTATTTTATTATAAGAGATTTCCCGGTCATCTCCGCGGGCTGTTCAAGTCCCATGCACTCGATAAGAGTCGGAACTATATCGGCAAGACAGCCGCCCTCCCTGAGCTTATACGAGGGGTCCGCGTTCACGAGGATAAAAGGCACCGGATTGGTGGTGTGAGCCGTAAAAGGCGCCCCCGTTTCATAGTCGATAAGCATCTCGGCGTTGCCGTGGTCGGCGCATATGAAAAGCGTGCCGTCGACCTCCTTGATGAGTTCCACTATCTCGCCAACGCATTTGTCGATAACCTCGATCGCCTCTATCGCCGCGTCAAGCACTCCCGTATGTCCTACCATGTCGGGATTGGCAAAATTGCAGATGATAACGTCGTATAAAGCCCCGCCGTTTTCATCCTTTGCCGTAATAGCCTCGCTTAACTTGTCGCATACGGTGTAAGCGCTCATTCTCGGCTTTTTGTCGTAAGTCGGAACATACTTCGGCGAATTGACGAGTATCCTTTCCTCGTTCTCATTGGGCTTTTCCACTCCGCCGTTGAAAAAGAAAGTGACATGGGCGTATTTCTCCGTCTCTGCTATCCTTGCCTGCTTCATTCCCTTATTGGCGAGCCATTCTCCGAAGGTATTGGTGACCTCGACCTTCCTGAACGCGACCTCCTTGTTGGGAATAAGCGGGTCGTAATCCGAGAAGCAGACAAAAACGATATCCTTGCGCGCTCCCCTGTCAAATTTATCAAAATCATCGTCGCAGAAGCAATGTGTTATCTCCCTCGCGCGGTCTGGGCGGAAGTTGAAAAACACGACCGAATCCCCGTCTTTTATCATAGCTACGGGCGCGCCGTTTTCTTTTACGACAAAAGGAACCACAAACTCGTCGTTCACTCCCGCGTCGTACGAAGCCTGAATACCCTCTACGGCTCCCGCCGCCTCGTTGCCCTCGCCCTTTGTGAGCGCAATATATGCCTTCTCGACGCGGTCATAGTTATTATCGCGGTCCATAGCGTAATAACGTCCTGAAACAGTCGCGATTTTGCCTACGCCGATTTTTGCCATCTCCTCCTCAAGGTCAGCCGCAAAACCCTTTGCCGACTGCGGGGGCGTATCGCGCCCGTCAAGAAAGCAGTGAACGTACACTTTGTCAAGACCCTGACGCTTCGCCATCTCAAGAAGTCCGTAAAGATGCGTGTTGTGACTGTGGACGCCGCCGTCCGAAAGAAGTCCGAAGGCGTGGAGCGCCGAATCCTTTTCCTTGCAGTTTTCGCACGCCTTAAGAAGCGCCTCGTTCTCAAAGAAATCTCCGTCCTGAATCTCCTTTGTTATCCTCGTAAGCTCCTGATATACGATTCTTCCGGCTCCCATGTTAAGGTGCCCTACCTCTGAATTTCCCATCTGTCCGTCGGGAAGTCCCACCGCCATTCCGCTGGCGTTTCCCTTTACAAAAGGATACTCCTTCATAAGCCTGTCCATGACCGGCGTTTTGGCAAGCGCCACAGCGTTGCCCTCTGTTTTGTCGTTAAGCCCGTATCCGTCAAGGATAAGAAGCACCGTAGGTTTCCTGCTCATTATAATATCTCCTGTTCTAAAAGAATTTTATGATTTTCATTAATTTATGATGTTAGCACATGCCGGAAGGTAAGTCAATGCGTTTGTCAGCTCACATCCATCTAAATATCCAGCACAAGCTCCACGGGACAATGGTCGGAGCCAAGAACGCTGTGATGTATATCCGCGCTTACAAGCGAGTCCCAAAGCTCCTCCGACGCAAGAAAATAATCAATGCGCCACCCCGCGTTCTTCTCCCTCGCCTTGAACATATAAGACCACCAGCTGTAACGGTCCGCCGCATCCGGATAAAAATACCGGAAGGTGTCGATAAAGCCCGCCTCAAGAAGCGCCGTCATCTTGCCTCTCTCCTCGTCGGTAAAGCCCGCGTTGCGTCGGTTGGTCTTAGGATTCTTGAGGTCGATCTCCTTGTGCGCCACATTCATATCTCCCGTTACCACGACGGGCTTTTTCGCTTTGAGCGCGAGAAGATAATGCCTGAACGCGTCCTCCCACTCCATGCGGTACTCAAGCCTTGTAAGCTCGCGCTGCGAATTGGGCGTGTAGACCGTGACCATATAGAACTTCTCAAATTCAAGCGTTATCACCCTGCCCTCATGGTCGTGCGCGTCTATTCCAATTCCGCGGCTTACCGAAATCGGCTCCTCCTTACAGAATATAGCCGTGCCGGAGTAACCCTTTTTCTCGGCATAATTCCAGAAAGCGTGATAGCCCTCCTTGTTCCATTCAAGCTGTCCCTCGCTCAGCTTTATTTCCTGAAGGCAGAAAATATCGGCGTCCGCCTCGTCGAAAAAGTCCATGAATCCCTTGTCAAGACAGGCGCGAAGCCCGTTTACGTTCCACGATATAAGCTTACGTTTCATTTGTATTCTCCTAATCTTATTCTCCGTGATTCATCACACGGCATTGCGCTCCAAAGAGCTTATATAAAATCCGCAAAGATATAATTGCTCACGTCGATTCCCGTCCTGTTAAGTCTCACGGTTTCCCCATCGTCAATAATATGCCCCGACCGGACGTATTTATTAATCACCTCACCGTAAACGTTGTCAAGCTGCCTGCCGAAATTCTGTCTGAAATCGCTGCGCTTCACTCCGCAGAGCATTCTCATTCCGAGAAACATAAATTCAGCCATAGAATCCGACGCGGTCAGCGTTTCCGGCTCCCCGAAAGCCTTAGCGGGAGCTTCAATATACCCTAGTATATCCTTGGCGGCTGCGTATCTTTTTTCGTTTAAAAAAGACGACGCTCCCGCTCCGAAGCCTATATAATCTCCTCTTTTCCAATAGATAATGTTGTGCCTGCACTCACGCCCCGGTCTCGCGTAATTTGAAATTTCATAATGTCCGTAGCCCGCGGCTTCGAGATATTCTCCGGTAAGATAATACATTTCGCGCTCAGTCTCCTCGTCCGGCAGAAAAAGCGCCTGTCTGTCGGCAGATACCGCCTCGGCAAGCGGAGTGCCGTCCTCGATTATGAGACTGTACGCGGATATGTGCTCCGGTCTGAGCGCCGCAACCGTTTTCAATGTCCTCGACCAGCTTTTTAGCGTCTGCCCCGGCAGCGCCGACATCAGATCGACGTTTATATTGTCAAAGCCGCTTTTGCGGGCGGCTTCATAGGATTCAAGAAAATCTCTGAAGGTGTGTATCCTTCCCAGCGCGCGAAGCTCTGAATCATCCGCCGACTGAAGTCCGAAGCTTAGTCTGTTCACGCCGCTCTGCCTGTATATTCCTAGCTTTACCGCGTCAACGGTGCCGGGATTACACTCGACGGTCGTCTCGCAGTCCTCAGCCATAACAAAATTGGCGCGCACGCAGTCAAGGACCTTCATCAGCATTCCCGCCTCAAGTATCGACGGAGTACCGCCTCCGAAAAAGACCGAAACCACCCTGTATCCGTCCCTGACTTCACCCGCCGCACTCTCTGTCTGCCTGCAAAGAGCGTCAATATACGCGTTTTTTGTTCCGCTGTCGGCGGGAAGCGAAAAAAAATCGCAGTAAAGACATTTTGACACGCAGAAGGGTATATGAATATAAATTCCCAAATCTTTTATCATCGAAACAGCTTCTTTACCAGATTTCTGATACGGCGAATACGGTCTTTTCTAGCTATGCGCCTGAGTATGCGGAACACCTTTTTCTCACCCTTATCGGCAAGTATTCTCAGTATTTTTTCAAGGTCGCGCTCCGTCTCAGGATTAATGAACATTTTGCCTTTTTTGCGCAGATAGTAATTCAGTGAGGAGGCATCCGTATAGTCTTCGCCGTAATAAATCTTGCTCGCCGCTATGCGGTCGCACACCATCTCGACAAAATATCTGTCGGGCATTTTTACCGCCTCGATGCGCTTTGTCTTAGGATTATAGTCGTTCCAATACTCGTAATGGTGTCTGTTGCGTCCTTTGTGGTGCATCCACGCGTTTGAATAGCCGATAGTCTCGCGTTCCATCTCGTTCGGACTTCTGTCTCCTTGAAAATATTTTACGCCCGGCAGAAATTCCGCCGGCATATATTTTGACAGATCGTGAAAAAGTCCCTGAAAACCGATTCCAGCGCGGAAGCAGTTCTTCATTACCTCATGTCTGTGTCTGGTTATTGTCTTAAAATGAGCAAGGGCATTTTTAAAATATTTCATATATCCTCCTGACCTTAATATAAAACGTTTTGCCGGACGGTTCCGCCGGACAGGGTTTGTTTGTAATAATTTATTCGTCGTCAAGCTTGAGCACGCTCATAAACGCCTTCTGCGGTATCTCGACATTACCTATCTGCCTCATGCGCTTCTTGCCCTCCTTCTGCTTCTCAAGCAGCTTCTTCTTACGCGAAATGTCGCCGCCGTAGCACTTGGCAAGCACGTCCTTTCTAAGCGCCTTTACTGTCTCCCTCGCTATTATCTTGCTTCCGATAGCCGCCTGTATGGGGATCTCAAAAAGCTGTCTGGGGATCTCTTCTTTGAGCTTCTCGCACATCTTCCTGCCTCGCTCGTATGCGCTCCCTTCAAAAACTATGAACGAAAGCGCGTCAACCTCCTCGTGGTGGACAAGAATATCAAGCTTGCACAGCTTCGACTGCTTATAGCCCTTAAGCTGATAATCAAAGGACGCATAGCCGCGCGAACGGGATTTGAGCGCGTCAAAGAAGTCGTAAATTATCTCATTGAGAGGAAGGACGTATTTTATCAGCGCCCTCGTTCCCTCGATATATTCCATTCCGATATACTCCCCGCGCCTTTCCTGACATAGCTTCATAATGGCTCCGACATATTCGGAGGTGACCATTATCTCCGCGTCCACAACAGGCTCCTCCATATATTCTATCACCGACAGATCCGGAAGATTGGACGGATTGGTAAGGTCGATAACCGAACCGTCCGTCTTATGGATCTTGTACACAACGCTCGGCGCCGTAGTCACAAGGTCAAGATTATATTCTCTTTCAAGTCTTTCCTGAATTATCTCAAGATGAAGAAGACCGAGGAAGCCGCATCTGTACCCGAAGCCGAGGGCGACCGAGGTCTCCGGCTCGTAAAAAAGCGAAGCATCGTTCAGCTGAAGCTTTTCAAGCGCGTCCTTAAGGTCCTCGTAGTGCGCGCCGTCAGCGGGATAAAGACCGCAGTAAACCATCGGATTAACTTTTTTATATCCGGGAAGCGGCTCGGCGCAGGGATTCTGAGCGTCCGTTATCGTATCTCCCACTCTCGTGTCCTTGACGTTTTTTATGCTCGCCATAATATAGCCGACAAGCCCCGACGAAAGCTCCTCGCAGGGGATGAACTGACCCGCACCGAAATATCCGACCTCGACCACGTCCGCCTCCGCGCCCGTAGCCATCATGCGGATCTTGGTGCCTCTTTTCACCCTGCCCTCCTTGATACGGCAGAAAACGATAACGCCCTTGTAGGAGTCGTAAACCGAATCGAAAATAAGGGCGGCAAGCGGCGAGTCAGGGTCGCCCTCAGGCGCGGGCAGCTTGTGCACGACCGCCTCAAGCACCTCCTCGATATTGATCCCGTTCTTGGCTGAAATAAGCGGCGCGTCCTGCGCCTCTATTCCTATTATATCCTCAATTTCGTCCTTAACACGCTCAGGCTCGGCGCTCGGAAGATCGATTTTATTTATTACCGGAAAAACCTCAAGGTCATGATCGATCGCCATGTACACATTGGCAAGCGTCTGCGCCTCTATTCCCTGTGCCGCATCCACTACAAGTATCGCGCCCTCGCACGCGGCAAGGCTTCTTGAGACCTCATAGTTAAAATCCACATGACCGGGCGTGTCTATCAGATTGAAAATATATTCCTCCCCGTCCTGCGCCTTATAAACGATGCGCACGGTCTGCGCTTTGATGGTTATCCCGCGCTCCCTCTCAAGCTCCATATTGTCAAGCACCTGCGCCTGCATCTCACGGCTGGTAAGCAGTCCCGTTTTCTCTATTATCCTGTCCGCTAACGTGGATTTTCCGTGATCAATATGCGCGATAATGCAGAAATTCCTGATTCTTTTCTGATCTATATTTGACATAAAAACTCCTTGATATTTCTTCGGCAAATAATATTTTTTAAATATTTACAGTCCAAGTCTACCATAATCCCTGCGTTTTTTCAAGTTAAGAAACCATTTCGACCCTTCAGTAAAAATAAAAAATAACAGGCATTGAAAGAATAACGCCGCTATGTTATAATGTTAATAAATAAACAATTATCATTTCATACAGCTTCATTTATAGATTTAAGAACAGCTTTACGGACTTTGTTTTAACTCAGATCAGAGACAGAAGGGCGGTGCTTATTATGACTTATGAGGAAATCGTGGAAAAAGTTAAACAGTTATACAAGGACGCTGATACCAGCAATATCAAGGAACATCTCGCCGTAGAAATAGACATTCGCGGAGAGGGAGAGGGCGCTTTCTATATCGAGGTCGGAGGAGGATGCCTGCATATCGCTCCGTATGAATACTACGACAGGGACGTTATCCTCACAATATCGGCGGACGTGCTTTTCGATATTATCACAGGCAAAAAAGACATCGAGGTGCTGTATCAGGAGGGCAAGATCCACGCAAGAGGCGGTCTTGACAAAGCCTTTATGCTTCAGGAAATAATGCTGAGATGCTAGACTTTAAGCCCCGCCGTAATCAGTTACATAAAGTTTGTTACAGTAAAACGCTGTCCTTACATAATAAGGACAGCGTTTTTAACATCATTATATCACCTATATCAAAAGGATTTCTCCCCTCAGTTCACTCCTTCCGCCTTGTAGCCTTCTTTTTCTATCACGGAAATAAGCGTTTCGTCGTCGATCTCCCCGTCGGTAACGACCTCGACGATATTTTTCTTGTGGTCCGGCGCGGCGGAGGTTACCTGAGGAAGCGCCTCCAAAGCCTTTTTCACCCTCATTTCGCAGTGCTCGCACATCATTCCGGTTAAGGTGATCGTTTTTTTCATAGAAATCTCCTTTTCGTTTTGATTATTTTGTGATTTATTCCTGCCGTGCAGCCTGATAAAATTAAGCCGCAGGGCGTTTGTAACGACGCAGAAGCTTGAAAGGCTCATCGCCGCCGCGCCGAACATAGGATTCAGCTTCCATCCGAGCAGCGGATAAAAAACTCCCGCCGCGATAGGTATTCCGATTATATTATATATAAAAGCCCAGAAAAGATTCTCGTGTATGTTTCTCAGGACCTTGCGTCCGAGATGAACTGCCGCCGGAACGTCACTCAGACTGCTTTTCATCAGCACGACGTCCGCCGCGTCTATCGCCACGTCCGCTCCCGCTCCGATCGCGATTCCAATATCCGCTCTTGTGAGCGCGGGCGCGTCGTTGATCCCGTCTCCCACCATGGCGGTCCTTCCCTTTGCCAGAAATTCCTTTACGACCGCCTCCTTGCCGTCCGGCAGCACTCCCGCTATGACCTCGTCGACGCCCGCCTGTCTGCCGATCGCTCTCGCCGTTTTTTCGTTGTCCCCGGTGAGCATCACAACGCGCAGCCCCATATCCTTCATTCGCTTTATCGCCTCGGGACTGTCCTCCTTTATCACGTCCGAAACCGCGATGATTCCGTATAGCGCTCCATCCTTTGCAAAATAAAGCGGCGTTTTGCCCTCCTCTGCCAAGTGCTCAGCCTTCACGCGCATATCGTCGCTTATTTTGGCAAAACCGTTCACAAAATCATAATTTCCGCCTCTTGCGGGCGCTCCGTCTATATCGGCGCTCACGCCGCTGCCGCTGTGCGCCGCAAAGGAACCGCTTTCCATAAGCTCCACTGATTTTGCTTTACAGTAATCCACTACCGCGCCCGCTAAAGGGTGCTCGCTTTTGACTTCAAGCGCGTAGGCAAGCCTTAAAAGCCCGCTCTCCGAAATCTGCTCCGCCGCGATAATATCCGTGACCTTCGGCGCTCCCACGGTTATCGTCCCGGTCTTATCGAGCACGACTATCGACGTTCTTCCCGACGCCTCAAGCGCCGCCGCCGTCTTAAAAAGAATACCGCCCCTCGCTCCTACTCCGCTCCCGACCATGATCGCGACAGGCGTGGCGAGTCCGAGCGCACAAGGACAGCTTATGACAAGCACCGCTATCCCGCGTCCGAGCGCCGTACCTATGCCGCCGCCCGCAATCAGCCAGACGGCGACGGTCACGGCGGCGATTCCCATAACCACGGGAACAAAAATGCCCGAAACCCTATCCGCCGCTTTCGCTATCGGGGCCTTCGTCGCAGCCGCGTCGCTTACCATACGGATGATCTGCGACAGCGTAGTATCCTCTCCTACCCTCGTTGCCTCGCATTTAAGGAAACCGGAGCGGTTTATCGTGGCAGCCGAAACATTTTCACCCACCTGCTTGTCAACGGGAATGCTCTCTCCGGTAAGCGCCGACTCGTCTACGGCTCCGAATCCCTCAAGCACAACGCCGTCCACAGGAATGCTTTCTCCCGGTCTGACCACGAAAATATCTCCCTTTTTCACTTCTCCTACGGGCACGCTTACCTCGGCTCCGTCCCTGACTACCATCGCAAGCTTCGGGGCAAGCTTCATCAGACTTTTTAAAGCGTCCGTTGTTTTGCCTTTTGAACGCGCCTCCAGCATTTTTCCGACCGTAATCAGTGTCAGTATCATCGCCGCCGACTCAAAATAAAACTCGTGCATATACATATGCTCGGCGGCGTAATCACCCATATCCGCGGCGTAAGCCATCGCAAAAAGAGCATAGGTGCTGTATCCGAACGCCGCGCCCGCGCCTATCGCTACAAGTGTATCCATATTCGGCGAGCGCCGAAGCAGCGCACCGATGCCGTTTACGAAGAATTTTTTGTTTATGACCATAATGACTATCGTAAAAAGCAGCTCGATAAGCCCTATCACAAGATGACTGTCCGCTATGAACCGGGGAACATACCACCCCCACATCACATGTCCCATCGACACATACATAAGCGGAACAAGGAAGATAAGCGACAGGATAAGCCTTCTCTTTAGAACCGGAGTTTCTTTGTCCTCAAGTCCGTCCGCCGCCTCTTCCGCCGTATTGCTTTTATTCTCTTCACCTTTAAGGCTCGCTCCGTATCCCGCCTTCTGCACCGCCTCTATGACCTCGGAGCAGGCGGCGCTGCCCTCCACCGCCATTGAATTGGTGAGAAGGCTCACGCTCACGCTTTCCACACCCTCTACGGCTGACACCGCTTTTTCGACATGGGCGCTGCAAGCCGCGCAGCTCATGCCAGTCACCGAATAATGCTCCATATCCGAATAGCCCCCTATCTCATAAGTTTCTGCAGCGTCGCGACAAGCTCGTCTATGACCCCGTCATTTCCCGCCCTTATATCATCCGCGACGCAAGTCCTTATATGATTTGCCAAAAGCTCCTTGCTGAAGCTGTTGAGCGCTGCGTTTACCGCCGATACCTGCATTAGTATATCCACGCAGTACGCGTCGCTATCCAGCATCTTTTTTATGCCGCGCACCTGACCCTCTATGCGGTTAAGTCTGTTGGCAAGGCTTTTATACTCTTTATCAGTGCGTTCCTTTGTCTTTGATGAAAAACAGCAACATTCAGTATTATCTTTTTCGGAATCCATAAAAGCATACCTCCATAGGGTATTTTTAATATCTAAAGAATATACCCCGTATGGGTATTTGTCAAGAGGGAAATTTCGCAGAGTCGTATTATATGGTTCACAAAAAGACGTTCCTAGCCTATACCGTCAAATGCCCGCCGTCTTGCCTGCGCCGGCGTCATCGCGTGGAAACGTTTGAAATCCCGCAGCAGATGGGACTGGTCCGTATATCCGAAACGGTACACAAGATCCTGAATTTCAGGATTTCTGCCATAGACAAGCTCGTTCCAGAGATACTGGTAGCGCACAAGCTCCGCCGTTTTCTTGGGAGATATTCCGATATATTCATCAAATATCCTTTGAAGCCTGCGCTCACACACGCCCGTATCATATGAAAGCTCTTTTATCCTTATGCTGCCCCTGTGCCGCAGAATACAGCCCATTGCCTGTTCCAGAACAGCGTTTTCCCTCGCGAAGCCCAAACGTCCCATAAAATATTTCTCGGCAAGCGCGATACGGTCCGAAATACGCGTGATTTCGTAAAGACGCGGTTCTAAGTATTTTTTCAGACCGCAAAAATACGCCTCCGCGTCAACTCTTGCGTTGCGCGCGCCGGACATCGAATCCTCCGCAAAAAGCGCCGCGCTCCACGCGTAAAAACGTATACCGAACGTTGAGAGCGTTCCGCCCGCGCCCGGTTGGTTTTCAAACGTAAAGCTTCTGTCGTCGATACCGCAGAACAATGCGGAGGAATTTCCTTCCGTATGATTTATGTCAAAAATCACGTCCATACAGGTATCGGGCGTGACGATACCAAACGAACCTCCGGTCGGCAGACCATCATTGCAATACGGAGTTACGCTCCCCCAAAAACAGCGTATATACGGGCGCAGAGCCGCGCACGGCGCAAATTCCGCGTATTCGCCGCTTTTCCTGAAGGGATCGGCGGTTATTGGATTGTATATTTTATAAAAGTCCATAGCTTCATACGAAAAACCGCCGCAGCCCTGATAACTGCGGCGGTTTTATCCCATATTTTAAATTCATCCCTTATCAAGGCTAATTTTCCTGTACTTCGATCTTGCGGATACGCTTGGTTCTTATCTCCTCGCATATCTCGCTTATGAACTGGGAAAGAGGCTTGGGTCCCTCGTCTCCGAGGAATCTGCTTCTTACCGCCACCTGATCGCTCTCCTGCTCTTTTTCTCCGACCACAAGGATATAAGGCACTCTTGCGAGCCTTGCCTCCCTTATCTTATAGCCGATCTTCTCGGAGCGCTGGTCCGTTTCGGCATAAACGCCGTTTGCCCTGAGTTCCTCCTTGACCTTCTCCGCGTAATCGGCGTACTTGTCGGAAATCGGCAGTACGCGCGCCTGCTCCGGGCAGAGCCATGTAGGGAACTGTCCCGCGTATTTTTCGATGAGCCACGCTAAAGTCCTCTCATAGCAGCCCATGCTTGTGCGGTGGATTATATACGGGCGCTTCTTGTCGCCGTTTTCGTCAATGTAATACATATCGAACTGTTCTGCAAGAAGGGCATCCCACTGGATCGTTATCATAGTGTCCTCTTTGCCGTAAACATTCCTCGCGTTTATATCGACCTTAGGCCCGTAGAACGCCGCCTCGCCCACATCCTCGGTAAAAGGAATGTCAAGCTCGGTAAGGATATTCCTTATATCCTGCTCCGTCTGCTCCCACACCTTTGGCTCTCCGATGTACTTTTCCTTATCCTCGGGGTCCCATTTGGAAAGATGATATGTCACATCCTCCTCAAGACCAAGAGTCTGAAGGCAGTACTGCGCAAGCGCTATGCAGTCCTTGAACTCCTTTACCATCTGGTCGGGACGGACGATAAGATGCCCCTCCGAGATAGTAAACTGACGGACGCGCGTAAGCCCGTGCATCTCGCCGGAATCCTCGTTGCGGAAAAGCGTGGAGGTCTCGCCGTAACGAAGCGGCAGATCGCGGTAGCTCTTCTGGCTTGCCTTATACACATAATACTGGAAGGGGCAGGTCATGGGACGGAGAGCGAAAACCTCTTTGTCCTTCTCCTCGTCTCCGAGAACGAACATACCCTCCTTGTAATGGTCCCAATGTCCCGATATTTTGTAGAGGTCGCTCTTTGCCATAAGCGGAGTCTTTGTCCTGATATAGCCGCGGCGCTCCTCTTCGTCTTCTATCCAGCGCTGCATCGTCCTGATTATACGCTCGCCCTTGGGCATAATAAGCGGAAGTCCCTGACCGATAACGTCAACCGTTGTAAAAAGCTCCATCTCGCGTCCAAGCTTATTGTGGTCGCGCTTCTTTATGTCCTCAAGATGCTCAAGATACGCGTTAAGCTCCTCCTTCTTCGTGAAGGCGGTGCCGTAAATTCTTGTGAGCATCTTGTTTTTCTCGCTGCCTCTCCAGTAAGCGCCCGACGAAGACGTAAGCTTAATCGCCTTGATCTGCTTGGCGTCCATAAGGTGCGGTCCGGCGCAGAGATCGACAAACGCGTCGTCCCCCTCGCCCTGTCTGTAAAACGAAATTACCGCGTCCTTTGGCAGGTCGTTTATAAGCTCCACTTTATAAGGCTCCCCGCGCTTTTCCATAAAGCTTATGGCTTCGGCTCTCGGAAGCTCGAATTTTTCAAGCTTGCGGCCCTCCTTGATTATCTTCTTCATCTCCGCTTCGATGGAGTCAAGCGCAGCCCTGTCAAAGGACTGGCAGTCGAAATCGTAATAGAAGCCGTCCTCGATCGAAGGTCCTATCGTCAGCTTCGCGTCGGGATAAAGACGCTTCACAGCCTCCGCAAGAACATGTGACGCCGTATGCCTGTACGCCCTCCTGCCCGCGTCGTCGTTAAAGGTCAGGATATTGAGCGCGCAATCCGCGTCCACAACGGTCCTGAGATCGACGACTTTGCCGTCAATCTCTCCCGCACAGGCGTTTCTCGCAAGACCCTCGCTGATGTCAAGAGCTATCTCATATACGGATCTTGAGCCGTCGTATTCCTTGACTGATCCGTCCTTTAATGTGATCTTCATTTTAAAACATCCCTTCTTTTATTCCTCTTCGTCGCCGAAGTCATAGGAATAGCATTTATTGTACTTTTTAATGGTGTTTTTAGCCGTCGTTGCCTTTCCGATAAAAAATCCGATTATTATTCCTACGACCGTACATATTCCGGCGGCGATAAGCAGCTCCTTATTGGTTTTCGTGGTCTCCTCGTCAAGAAGCTTGATAACGTCCTCTGTCCTGTCTTTGATTCTCATAATGATTACCTCCGTTTTTTTATTAAATTTATTATATCCGCAGCACGCGCAAGTATATACGCGCTTACGCGGTAAAAAACTTTGCTTAGAAAAAACAAAAAGCCCCCTGCAAAAAGCAAGGGGCGATATATCCGCGGTTCCACCCTAATTGCGATCCGGCGTGCCGGAAAGCGTCTCATATGATTATAACGGAATCACCGGGCCGGATTGAGGCCGCTCGGAGCTGGTATTCACATAATGTCCGGGAAATCTCGCACCGCCCGATTCCTCTCTGCGCCTTCTCATTATGCTGCTCGTCTCGTCAACGCGTTATTCGTATGTATTATCTTACATATATCACAAACCGGAACGCAATTCAAGACTTTTTGTGAAAAAAACACCGCCGTTTTTAAATTGCTCCCGAAAGCTTGTATTTGACCACCGCAAAAAATTCCCTGACCAGACTGTTCAAAAACAGTATCTCATCCGACGGAGCGGCAATTCCGTTGACATCATATCCCTTGCCCTCACATATCTTGACCGCCCTGTACACATGAAAATTATTCGTGATTATGCCGATGCGCGGAGTATCCGTTTCGGCGTTCTCTTTGATAAGCCTCATTGAAAAATCAATATTTTCTCCCGTATTGGTCGATTTATCCTCCATGATTATCCTGTCCTCGGAAATACCCTTGGCAACCAGATAATCCCGCATCGCCCGCGCCTCGGATATATCCTCCCCGTTTCCTTGTCCGCCCGAAACGACAGCCACAGTGCCGGGATTTTCCTCAAGGTACCAGAGCGCCTTCTCAAGCCTTTTGGCAAGAGATCTGGTGATCGTCGTGCCGCGCACGCGCGCTCCGAGCACAATGACATAATCAAGCCCGCTCTCGGTCTTATAATTCATTCCCGAAACTATAAAGCCCTCGACAACGGCAAAGAAAATAAACGCCGCGGCAAGCAAAGCCCAAAACGCCGCCTTTAATCCTGCCGGAACGGATATATGTCTGCGCCTAACGATAAAAGCCGCCACCGCGATCAGCGCAAAAACTACCGCCGCAGCAAGCCACACCGCCGAAAACGACGAGGACAGTCCCGCATAGCTTATAATTACAAAAAAATATGCCGCGCAGACGACAGCCAGTATTCCGAAAATAATTGTTACAGCCATATAAACTCCCCCTTTTTACCGTTCCAATGATAGCACACCGCTACGTCAAAATCAAACCCGATTTTTGAAATTCGGCTTGAGCTGCGCGCCCTTATGTAATAAAATATAAAACAGTGATTTACAATAATTACCGTATTTGGTATTCTACAACTGTACGTGCAGGCACATCCGCTTGGCTCATTGCCCGCGGAAATAAATATCAGAGGGAAAAAAATTGACTAAATTAAATGACGAAATCAAAAAAAGAAGGACTTTTGCGATCATATCCCACCCCGACGCAGGCAAAACGACGCTGACGGAAAAATTTCTTTTATACGGAGGGGCGATCAATCTCGCTGGCTCTGTCAAGGGCAAGAAAACCGCCAAGCACGCCGTTTCCGACTGGATGGAAATAGAGAAGGAAAGAGGTATCTCCGTTACCTCGTCCGTTTTACAGTTCAACTATGACAATTACTGTATAAATATCCTTGACACGCCCGGACATGAGGATTTCTCCGAGGACACCTACAGGACGCTTATGGCTGCGGATTCCGCCGTCATGGTGATCGACGGCTCCAAGGGTGTGGAGAAGCAGACCATCAAGCTTTTCAAGGTCTGCGTTATGAGGCGTATCCCGATTTTTACTTTTATAAACAAAATGGACCGCGACGCGAACGACCCCTTCGAGTTGTGCGACGAGATCGAGAACATACTCGGAATAAGCACCTGCCCGATAAACTGGCCGATAGGCTCGGGAAAGGAATTCAAGGGAGTTTATGACCGCGACACGAAAATAATCTCCACTTTTACCGCGGCTATGAACGGTCAGAAGGAGGTCGCGGAGAGGGATATTCCCTTGGAATCGCCCGAACTTGAAAACGAGATCGGCTCTCACTTCAAAAACAAGCTTCTTGAGGACATCGAGCTTCTGGACGGCGCAAGCGCTGAATTTGATATGGAGGCGGTCCGCGCCGGAAAGCTTTCTCCGGTATTTTTCGGCTCGGCGCTCACAAATTTCGGAGTGGAGACCTTCCTCAAGCACTTCTTACAAATGACGACCTCTCCTCTGCCACGCAATTCCTCCGACGGGGTTATCGACCCGTTCTCCGAGGATTTTTCCGCCTTCGTGTTCAAAATACAGGCGAACATGAACAAGGCGCACCGCGACCGCATAGCCTTCATGCGCATATGCTCCGGCAGATTCGAGGCGGGCATGGAGGTGAACCATGTTCAGGGGGGCAGAAAGGTCAAGCTTTCGCAGCCTCAGCAGCTTATGGCGTCCGAACGCAAGATAGTCGAGGAGGCATACGCCGGAGATATAATCGGAGTATTCGACCCCGGCATCTTCTCTATCGGCGACACTCTTGAGCTATCCGGCAGAAAATTCGCCTACGAAGGGATTCCCACCTTCGCGCCCGAACATTTCGCGAGAGTGCGTCAGATAGATACCATGAAACGCAAGCAGTTCATTAAGGGAATAAACCAGATAGCCCAAGAGGGCGCGATACAGATTTTCCAGGAGTACAACACCGGAATGGAGGAAATAATCGTTGGAGTGGTCGGAGTGCTCCAGTTCGACGTGCTCAAATTCCGCCTTGAATCGGAATACAATGTGGAGATACGCCTTGAACCGCTTCCTTACGAATATATACGGTGGATAGATAATCCCACAGAGATAGACCTTGACCGCATCACAGGCACCTCGGATATGAAAAAAATAAAAGACCTGAAGGATCGCCCTCTCCTGCTCTTTGTAAACGAATGGAGCGTGGGAATGGTCCTCGACCGCAACAAGGGGCTTAAGCTGACCGAGTTTGCCAGAAACTGACCGCAAGCATTCTTGCAGTCTCCGTCACGGACAATGCAAAAATGTTTTATTTAGAGTCGGATTTCTGCGTCTGCTCGTAAAGCGCGACCATTTCTTTGGGAGTTTCCTGTACTCCCCTTTTGAACCACTCCTCTATCCAGCCATAAATGCCGTGCGCAATGAACGAAGTAAAGTATGCAAGGGCATTCGGCTGCTCGGGCTTCGGACCGCAGACATCCATAATGCTTTGCAGACTTATGTGGGCCAAACCTTGTCTGTAAAGCATTATATACAGTTCTCTGTTCTGATAAAAATACTCAAACATTTTCTCGTTTAGACCGGACGGCTCCTGTCCGGTATCCCCATATTGCCCTGACCATTCGTCGATCAGATTATTTAAATGTCTTCGGATAACCTCCTCCTTACTCTCAAAATTACGGTAGAAGGATACTCTGCCGACGCCTGCCCGTTTTGTCAGGTCCGTTATCGTGATCGAATTGAACGGTCTCTTCTCCATCATCTCCAAAAGCGCCTCTGTAATACATTCTATAACCAGCGCGTTGGCTTCCTGCTTCTTATTCATATGATACAGTTTACCCTCCTTTGTTTCAGCAAGGCTTACTTCTATTGACCCGAAGGCTCCAATGTGATACACTTGTATGCGTTTATATGATACATCTGTTTCATATAAAAGTCAAGAAATAAGGAGATCGTTTATGGAATATGTAATCGAAACCAACGGACTGACCAAAAAATACGGAAACAAAACCGCCGTAGACCATATGTCCGTCCATGTTCAAAAAGGAGACATTTACGGACTCATAGGAAAAAACGGCGCGGGCAAAACAAGTCTTATGAAGCTTCTTTTAGGACTTACATTACCTGACGAAGGCAAAATCCGTTTTTTCGGCAATACAGATCTTAATCATGCGAGAAGAAACATAGGTTCTCTTATCGAAGCGCCCGGTCTTTATAAAAACGAAACAGCATATGAAAATATGAAGCGTTTCGCCATGCTCGCTGACACCTCTGACAAGGAGATAAGATCAATTCTAAAAACAGTCGGGCTTGCCGACACCGGAAGGAAAAAAGCAGGAAAATTTTCTCT
The DNA here is from genome assembly GCA_910577605.1 of uncultured Butyrivibrio sp. GTDB lineage: Bacteria > Bacillota > Clostridia > Lachnospirales > Lachnospiraceae > Eshraghiella. The sequence continues at coordinate 58,891 of CAJTON010000007.1, read as the reverse complement.
GGGTATGCGCCAGCGTCTGGGAATTGCCATTGCGCTTTTGGGGCATCCCGAAATTCTAATACTTGACGAACCGATCAACGGTCTTGATCCTGCCGGAATCAAGGAAATCCGTGACATTATCTTGGAATTGAACAAAAAAGGAGTCACCTTCGTTATTTCCAGCCATCTGCTTGACGAGCTTGGTAAAATTGCCACACGCTACGGCATTGTTTCTGGCGGAGTTCTTGTTGAAGAAATCACCTCAAAAGAATTATCAGATAAATGCAGGACATCTCTTAAAATCGTCACGGACGACGGCAGGAAAGCCGCCTATGCGCTGAATGCGTACGATCCAAAGCTGCATCTTGAGCTTTCAGAAAACGGACTTTCCGTTTTGTCCGAAGTCAAGGACAATTCAGAAATAAATATCGCGCTGGTAAACGCCGGAGTAAGGGTTTACGAAATGAAAAATGAAAGTATCGGGTTTGAAGATTTCTTTATTGAAAGGCTGGGAAAATAGTATGAAAAATTTATTAAAACTTGAACTGCGAAAAATCAGGAAACAAAAAAGCTTTTACATATGTACGCTTGTCATGGTCGGACTTCTGTTTTTATCGGTGCTGACCTCCGACGCGCTTTCAAAAAACTCTGAGCTTGCCGGACAATTCAGTTCTTCAGGCTTTGATATTATCGTCAGCTCTTTAAACAGCAGTTCCTTTCTTCTGGTCGCGGGAATATTTGTCGCGTTATGCGTCTGCAACGATTATGAACAGGAAACTATCAAAAACATATATGCCAGAGGATATTCAAGGAAACGGGTATATTTTTCAAAGCTTATATCCGTCTGGATAAGTACGACAATTATGTTTACCGTCGTTATGCTGTGTGCATTTATATTCGGAAGGGCTTATTTCGGTACTGCCAATTTGGAAGGATCACGTTTAATATATATTATCGGCGTCCAGTACACGGTCTGTATGGCAAACATATTCTTATTTTTCTTTGTCAGCTCGCTGATACGGAAAAACGGTCTGTCCATCGCTGCCACCATCGTTGTTCCAATGATTGTCAATATGCTGCTCGGAATGCTTGATTCCTTTATGAAATTCAAGGATTTTTCGACGGCAGACTTCTGGGTCTCTTCCTTCATGGGTGAAATTTCCAAGGTTTCCGTCACGGACGAAAAGCTGTCCTTTTGCCTGATTGCCTCACTTGCTTATATTTTGGTATTGCCCATTACAGGAGCTTTCTCTCACAGAAAAATCGAGCTTTGATTTTAGATAAAAAAGCCGCGCTAAGCATTCAGCGCGGCTCAAATCGTCAAGTAACCCTGTTATGCAACAGCATAACAGGGTTACTTTTAAAAACATTGTAGCATATTTAAACCTTACCTACATACTAACTCTACCAAGTCCCCGGTAAAGAGTATACCGCCTTCCATATTTTTCAGTCAACGACATATTTGTTTATATTTTCTTCTGTAAATTCGTGCCATTCAAGCGGCGTAAAGCCGCCTATAAGCTCCTCAAGGTAAGCGTCATACTCTTCCTTGGTAACTTCTTTATTCATAACCTTATACACGGACGGGGTTACCAAACCCTCATTATCCGCACTGTATGCCATTACCTTACAATACATTGCACCCTTTGCCGGATATAACCTGTCGTATGCCGTACATCCGACCCCGCCTCCGTCACGACGGTACACACCGTTTTCATATACGTCGTTCGGAAAGCTTCTTTCATCAATAACCGTCATATAAACCTCTCCTCCGGCATAATGCAGAGCCGCTCCCCCGGGGTTTCCATATACAAGCACCTCCCTTGTTCCGTTCTGGTCCAAATCAACGCACACAAAATATTTCCATCCTGCTTCGTTAATCGGGACTATCGCCAGACCAACCCCTCTGTTATAGGTAAGCATATTCATTCTCGCAAGTCCCGCATCAGGCATATCCTTTATTTCATCAGCCTGCTGCCAGCCGTCGCCCTCTGTCAGCGAAAATAACCGTTCCCTGTATGTAAGCTCAAGCACCGAATGTTTACCTTCCATCGCGCTTTTGAGCGCCTCCGCCGCACTCATCTCCTTACCGTCATCCTCAAGTGCCTCGACAGTGTTAAGCTCGTATTCCGCCGGATCGTCAGTTTCGGTAGGTTGTGTCTTTGTTTCTCTCTGCTCTTTGGAAGTTTCAGATTGCGTGGTCTGCCTTTCCGACACTCTCTCGCTTTCCGGTACACCGTTTCCAGAGTTTTTCGCAGAACCTCCTTTAGCGCAGGCGGCGAATACAGTTCCGATAACACATATCAATAAATAAACCGATAATTTCTTCATTTCTTATCTCCCCCGTTTCTAACATATTGCCTGATAAATCATGCTGGAATAATCCCTTCGTTCCTGCTGGTTATGAGGACAACTTTCAATTTTATCTTGAAAAATATCCGATACCATATAAAAATTATATTTATAATCATTTTTTATGGTGTTCCATCCCTCAACAATCTCAGAATTTTCCGCATATCTTCCCAAACAGTCCGTCCCCCATTTGCTGCTTACCTCATATCTGAAATACGCAAACTGCAAACCTATATTTTCAGATGAACAACCGTTCTTTTGGGCAAAATCATCTAAATATATCCTTCTGTTGCCTTTCCACTGTAGTATTCCCAGCGCATCATCATTCTTTGACATTGGATTAAACCTACATTCCTGCATTATATTCCCCATAATCCCAGCCACCTGATATTTTGTACATCCCATCCCTTTCTCAAGAAATGTCTGTATACGGGCAAAATTTTGTTTACGTTCTGCTGTGGGATCGATAAAACCAAGCTTTTTAAGCGCCTCTGCTGTCTTATCACTCAAAAGATTAGTATAATACGCAGTACCGACGCTCTCGATCTTCTCCTTAAGCTTATCTACAACTTTATTATTGACCGAATACATCACTGTCCCGAAGTACGCTTTCTGGAAGCATTTGAGTGCTGTTTTGAACGATTCGGTATAACTGCCGCCCATTTCTCCGTCATAAAAGCCTAGGGCGTTAAGATATGTTTTCATTTTTGAATTCAGAGCGCTTTCAGGCAATGTTTTCGTCTGCACCGAATCAGCACTGTATGTACCAAAATCATATGATTCGCCTTTTTCATAGACTGCCGCGTTTTCCGAAAAGCCTATGCCGCTTTCGGCTGTGGATTTCTCATCCGTTAAAGAGTTTTGCCCTGTACGCAAATATTTAGGATATGAACAATTATATTCATCTCGGCTTATTTTCATATCCACTTCTATTCTCCTCCATTTCTATTTTGTATAATTTCTTTTGATTAAATTAATCATATATTTTAGCTATTACTTTGTCAAGACTGCAATTTCAGCCTCGTATTTTGTTTAGTTAGGTAAGTTTCTAAGACATTCTTCTATAGCCCAAATACACCATCATAAATACGGATAATAGTATTTGAATCTATAAGTTGGTATTTTTAAGATCTCTTTATCTGCCAGTTACAGTATATCCCTATACCTAAAAAAGGAATATGACATTCATTTTGTAATAAAAGCACTGCGTTCCAGTCATTTGACAACAGGCGTATTTTATTCGGATTCCCAGTCGCTGTATCTATATCAATTACAATCATTATTGTTCTCCTGCTAACCGTCAAAACTGTTAAATTAAGAAATCCGTCTGTCTACTGTAAGACAGACGGATTATTTTTAAATTTTGTAAGGACATCAGGTCCTTCTGGAATATTCAGATTGGCGGCTCATATTTGAATTTTTCCGTTTTATCTGCTGTTAAGGTTATTTATGGTTTCGGTCAGAACGACAAGCGCGTCGCTTATCGCCTTGCTTGTCGCGTCCATATTCTGCGCAAGCCTCTCTACCTCGGTAGCCACGACTGAAAATCCTCTGCCCGCTTCTCCGGAACGCGCCGCCTCAATATTGGCGTTAAGCGCAAGTATTTTCTGCTTATGGCTGTATGAGCCTATAAGCTTTGTATTCTCGTTGGCGACAACTATCTGTTCGGCGGCTTTATGTATTCCAGACTGCAATTCCTCAAGCAGCTTGCGGCTCTCCATAGCGGTATAGCTTGCGCGCACGAACATATTTATAACGTCGCCGAGAAGATTCGCTGACGCTTCTATCTGCTCATTCGTCCTTATATTGACCTTGCGCAGCGCCCCTATATATACGTCCTCGTTAATTCCAAGCTCTCTTGCCGTCTGCCTGAATTTATCCTCGTCGGGATTTTCGGGAAGGACCTGCCCTCCTATCACGCTGCCGAGAACAGTACCGTCGTCAAGCGTTATCGGAATCCCAAAATCAACAAGCCCCGCATGGCAGTTATAAACTCCTTTTCCTTCCCTGTCGCACTTCTCGCATCTGCGGCATCCCTCCGCGCTCCCTCTGGTCAAGTCTATGCAAAACTCGGTAAAATTATAGCAGCCGCTTATGTACTGACCGTCCGCGCCGACGGCGACCGTCGCAAGTCCCGTACTGGCAGCCCAGTTGCTCATGATTTCCTCAAATTTGTTCATATCGCAAAACTCTTCGATTCTGATCATACCTTTAGTCTCCCTTCCCGCTTATTAAAATAATTATAGCTCATTTTCCCGCAATATACAATATCCTCAGGGACGCAAAATATTTTTCATGTCAAATCAAGCTGCGAATCCCCGCTCACACCACATCCGCGAATTCCGCCTCAGCCGCCCGCGCAAGATCCTCCGGGCTAAGTTTAAGCTGAACTCCCGGCTTTCCGCCGCTTACCACCATATACTCAAGATTCCGGGCGCTTGCGTCGATCCTCGTGACGTATTTCTTTTTCATTCCTATCGAGGTGCAGCCGCCGCGCACATACCCAGTAACGGAAGTCACATCTTTTAGCGGAAGAAGCTCCACCGACTTTTCCCCTACCGAACGCGCTGCTTTCTTAAAATCTATGCTCGCCTCTATCGGTATCACAAAAACATAATAACTGCGGCTGTGACCGACAGTGACAATAGTTTTATAAACAAGTTCATGGGGAAGCCCCAGCGTATCCGCCGTATGGACTCCGTCAATAAAATTCGCGCATTCATAGAATTTCGCTTCATAGTTAATCCCATGAGCGTCGAGAATGCGCATCGCATTCGTCTTATTGTCCTTATTTTTGGCCATATAAACACCTTCCGTACACTAATTCAGAACAGGCTCAAGAAAATACGCCGAGCAGCCTTTCATCCTGAATCCTCCGCCCATATCGTATTCCTCACCTGTCAGCAGATCGCGCACCCGGCCGCTGCCCGCGTCAAAACAAGCCGTATATTCTCCCTCGTCGGCGTTTACCGCTACAAACACGGTTTCACTTCCCGACGAGCGTTTGAACACGCACTGACGGTTCGTCAGCACGATTGAATAAAAATCCCCGTAGTTGAGCGCCGCGCTGTTCTTTTTTGCCTCTGCGAGACGCGAGATAAAGTCCGTAAGTTCATTTTCCTCATAATTTTCAAAGCAAGGACGCAGCGCCGGGTCGCCCTGACTCTTGTCCGCCTTAAAGCCCCACTCGCTTCCGTAATAAACGCACGGTATTCCGGGCATTCCGAAGGCTATCGCATAGGCAAGCGGCAGATGGCGCGGATCCGTAAGCACGCTTGCGATTCTCGACACATCGTGATTATCTACAAAAGAAAGCATATGCTTACCCTTATAAAGCGTCCACTGCTCCGGTCCGAACTGACGCATAAGCGAATGCACTATCTCAAAAAGGTTCATGCTGTTAAGCGCGGAATAGATTCCTTTGTAGCACTCGTAATTGGTGGCGGAATGAAGCATGGAATCGTTGACAAGGCGGTTGTAATCTCCGTGTACCGTTTCTCCGAGCAGGAAAAAATCCGCCTTGAGTCCGTCCGTGAAACCGCGGAGCCTTCTCATATATTCCTCGTCAAGACAGTACGCCACGTCAAGACGTATTCCGTCTATGCCAAAATACTCTATCCAGAAGCGCACACAGTCAAAAAGGTAATCCACCACCTCGTTATTGCGCAGATTAAGCTTGACAAGATCGTAATTGCCCTCCCAGCCCTCGTACCAAAGACCGTCGTTCCACGCGTCATTGCCGCCCAGATTTATGTTAAACCAACCGAGATAACGGGAATTTTCCCTGTTCTTCAATACATCCTGAAAAGCGAAATGCCCTCTTCCGACATGATTGAATACCCCGTCAAGCACGACCTTTATTCCGGCGGCGTGAAGCTCGCCGCACACCCTCTTAAAATCCTCGTTTGTTCCCAGCCTCACGTCTATAAGCTTATAATCCCTTGTGTTGTATCCGTGCGTATCGGATTCAAACACGGGCGAAAAATAAACCGCGTTGCAGCCAAGCTTTTTTATATGGGGTATCCAGTCGATAACCTTAAGTACTCCGTGACGCTGCACTCCGTCGTTCTCAAACGGCGCTCCCGCAAATCCGAGCGGATATATCTGATAAAAAACACTCTCAAATGCCCACATAATCCTACTCCTCCGTTACCGCCATAAATTTTTCATGCATATCCGGTCTTGCATTTTTTAAGCTGACCGGTTTGAAGCTTTCTTTATCGACAAAGCAGTGCGAGCTTTCCCCCGAGACTAAAAGCGCGCCGTCCGCATCGCGTCTCACCTCATAGGCAAGCTCTGCCACGATCCCGTTGTATTTTTTGAGAGAAGTCCTTACGGTTATCTCGTCGTCAAAGGTGGCGGGTATTTTATATTTGCAGCTAACGGAAACCACCGGAACCTGTATTCCCTCCTCCTCCATACGTCTGTATGAAATATCCGCCTCTCTCATAAACTCCACTCTCGCCTCTTCAAACCATCTTATGTAATTGGAATGGTGCACGACCCCCATCATGTCCGTTTCGTAATATTTTACCTTCTTCCTGTATTCAAAAATCATTTTTTATCTCCTCCTTTTGAATATACGCAGCCGCAGAAATTCTGTCTGTACAGACAATACTGCGCGGACAGCTCGACAGATTGTTTATAGCCCTCCTTCTTTTTAAAATCGGACGGAAGGTGCTTAACTCCGAACCTTGCCCCGACGCGCTCGCCGATCTCGTTTATTTTGGCGGCGTTCTTAAGCGGGCTTATGGAAAGCGTCGTCGCAAAATAATCGAAACCGCCCTCAACCGCATATTTAGCAGCCTCGCAAAGCCGCAGCTCATAGCAGATAAAACATCTTTCGCCGCCCTCCGGCTCGTTCTCATAGCCTCTTACCGCCTCGTAAAATTCAGACGGCTCGTAACGCCCCTCGATAAAGCTCACGGGATTGCACACGGAAAGCTCGCTTATAAGCCTTTTCTGCTCTCCGACCCGCTTTACATATTCCTCCTTTGGGCTGATATTCGGATTAAAATACAAAAGAGTTATGCGAAAATAATCCGACAGATATTTAAGCACATAGCTGCTGCAGGGCGCGCAGCAGCTGTGCAGCAAAAGCCTTGGCGCCCGGTCCGTCCCCAGATTTTCCAATACTTTATCCAGTTCCTTCTGATAATTGATCTTGTTCATAATTTGCTCCGGCTTATCTTTAAAAGTTCACAAAATATTAATTATTTTAACATAGATTATCTATAAATCAACATTATACTAAATTTAACAAAAACATTAAAGACATTTTCGAAATTCTTTTTCTTTTTCATAAAGCCCGGCGGTTAATTCCGTCGGGCCCTCCTTTTTTACGGCTTTAAACCGTTTCCTCGTTCATTTCCGATTCTATGAAGTGAACCGCCCTCTCAAGCGCCTCCTTCTCGTCCGCTCCGTCGCACCGTATCTCCACGACGTCGCCGCAGTTTATGCCGCTTGCGAGCACATGGAGCACGCTTTTCGCGTTGATCTCATTGCCGTCCTTGCACACGAAAATCTCCGAATCAAACTGCGACATAGTTTTTGTAAAAAGTCCCGCCGGTCTTAAATGCAGTCCGGTCGGATTCGTTATCTTAACTTTCTGACTAACCATTTCAGGATACCTCCGGATAATAATTTATAAAATTAGTTTTAGGTCATAATTGATAAAATATTCTCACTGTTATATAATGGTTATATCGGAGGTAAAACAGAATGGATATTGATAAAATTTTAACGCGGAGCGAAGTCCCCACTGAGTACAAATGGGCTGTTGAGGACCTGTACGCTTCGGACGAGATCTTTTTGCAGGAACTTGACAAATTCCGCAAGTATATTGAAGAAGTCGAGCGTTTCAGACAGAACGGGCTGAACGACGCAGCTTCGCTTTTAGAATACTACAGATTTACAAACGAACTTCTTCCGTTTATAACAAAGCTTTACAATTACGCCATGCTGAACAATGACAGCGACACCTCAAACCCTGTGTATCAGGATTTCAGCGACCGCGTCAAGTCAGCGTATATAAGCTACAACAGCGCGACCTCGTTTGTAATGCCGAAACTCATGGAGTTCACCGACGAAGAACTTGAGCAGTTCTATACGGACGAGCCTGATCTTCTGTTTTTCAAAGGCGCAATTGACGACGTCAGACGTCTCAGGAAGCATATTCTTGACGAAAAAGGCGAAATGATGATGGCTATGGCGGGGGAAATGATGGATACCCCCGACAATGTTTATTCGCTTCTTTCAAACGCCGACCTGAAATTCGACAAGGTGACTTTCGAGGGCAAGGATTACGAGCTTACGCAAAGCTCATATATCACGCTTATTGAAAAGCCGCAGCGCGAGTTGAGAAAACTTGCCTTCACAACGCTGTACAAAACCTACTCGCAGTTCAAAAACACATACGCCGCTCTTCTGTCCTCGCAGGTCAAGGCACTTGCCTTCAACTCGAAGCTCAGAAATTACGGCTCTTCGCTTGAGGCTTCTCTTGACTCGGCGGATGTCGATACAGCCGTATACTACAACCTTATCGACACAGTCCACGAAAATATGCATTATATGCACGACTATATCGCTCTGCGCAAAAAACTTCTCGGCGTTGACGAGCTGCATATGTACGACGTTTACGCTCCGCTTGTGGACGAGGCAAAAGAAAACGTGCTCGCCGCCATGAGTGTATTCGGCGAGGAATATATCTCCGTTCTCAGATCCGCGTTTGACAGCAGATGGATAGATATATACGAAAATAAAGGTAAGCGCAGCGGCGCATACTCCTGCGGCGATTTCACGCATCCCTTCGTGCTGCTCAACCACAAGGACAATCTTGACAGCGAATTTACGCTTGCCCATGAGATGGGACACGCGATGCATTCGTATATGTCCAACAATAAGCAGGAGCCGATATACGCCGACTACAAACTTTTCGTGGCGGAGGTCGCCTCCACCTGCAACGAATCGCTGCTTATGCAGTATCTTCTCAAAAAGACCACTGACAAAAAGGAGCGGGCCGCACTCATTAACTATTTCCTTGAACAGTTCAAGGGAACGCTTTACAGACAGGCGATGTTCGCGGAATACGAAATGAAGATAAACGAGCTGTACGCCGAAGGAGAACCTTTGACCGCCGACGTTCTCGGTTCGGTTTACCGTAAGTTAAATGAACAGTACTTCGGACCGGATATGGTTCTTGATGATGAGATCGCGTATGAATGGATACGCATACCGCACTTCTACTACAACTTCTATGTGTATCAGTACGCAACCGGATTCAGCGCGGCTATCGCCCTCTCTACGCGCATTCTTAACGAGGGTGAACCCGCGGTAAAACGTTATCTTGATTTCCTATCCGCCGGATGCACCAAGGACCCCGTCGCACTTCTGCGCGACGCGGGAGTTGACATGGCGAGTCCCGAACCCGTAAGGCTTGCGCTTGAACTTTTCGGCAGCCTTATAAAAGAAATGGACGAATTGACCGCTTAAACGCGGCAACGTTACGGAAACACAAACCGCCGGGCGACATCTTCGGCGCTGTTACGGATAATTTTCCGAAGCAGCGGACCGCGATCGCCGTCCGGCGGTTATTTTTATTCTTATTTTTCCTTTCCGAGACGCAGACGGAATATTTTCCGCGCCAACATCTTTCCGTTGAACGGTATGAGAGGATATATATAGCTTTTTCCCGAAATAGTCCTGTTAAACGCCATCGTGAGCAGAAACCATCCGAAGAACCAGCATGCCACAAGCATTACCATTCTGAAAAATTTAATGGCGTAGCCCACCTCATAGCTCGCCTGAGTGTACGTTCCGATCGTTACAAAAGCCATATACAGCAGACATTCCGCGTCAAACCAGCCCGAGCTTACCGCGTATTCGCCGACAACGATACCGGCGATAACGCTTAACGGCGTGCTTAGAAGCGTCGGCGTGTTGACGGCGGCAAGCCGCAGTCCGTCGATACAGAATTCCAGTATAAAAAGCTGCCATATGACAGGTACCGTCGAGGTCGAAGCCGATTCGTCGATAAGTATAAAACTCAGCCATTCAGGAACCATCTGCGGATTGTTGAGAAAAACTATCCACAGCGGCGTCATTATAAGAGAAGCTATTGATATAAGATACCTCGAAAGCTTTATATACGTTCCGGTAACCGGAGGAAAATAATAATCGTCCGCCTCCTCCGCCACATCGAATATCGAAGTCGGCACAATTATCACCGCCGGGGAATTGTCCACAAGTATCACTATATTTCCGTCAAAAATTGCCGCCGCTGCGCTGTCGGGGCGCTCGGAATATTTGAATTTCGGGAAGGGGTTTATATATGCTCCGGGAAGCAGCACCTCCGCAAGGCTCTCGATATTCATAGTCAGGGCTTCGACCTTGATTTTTTTCACTCTGTCCTTAAGGCTCTGCAGAAGCTTTACGTCCGCCTTGCCCTGTATATACGCAAACGCGATGTCTGTATGCGACATCGTTCCCGCGTCCATCATTTCAACACAGAAATCGGGAGTCCTTATCCTCCTTCTTATAAGCGCGACGTTAGCCGCTATCGTCTCCACAAAGCCGTCCCTTGAACCTCGAAGCACTCTGTTTTTCCACGGCTCGGAAACGCCTCTGGCAGGATAAGTCCGGCAGTCTATAACAAAACAGGTCCGATATCCGTCAAGAAACATACATACCATTCCCATCAGCATATCCTTCGCCGCGTCCTCAAGCGTTTCCCTCGGAGTGACCTCTATATATGGAACCATATCCATAAAGCCCTCCGGACTGTCCGGCAGCTCCTTAGGTTTAAGCGCAATAAAAGACTCCAGAAGCTTTTCCATGATGTCGTCCTTAACGAATCCGTCTATCATGTAAAATTCCGCAGCCCTTCCGCCTATCTCTGTTTTTTTGTTTATAATATCAAAATTACGCTCCGGCCCTACTATCTTTGCAAAAAGACGGGAATTTTCCGAAGAACTTTCACTCACACTCGTCATAATAATCTCCCGGAAAAATAAATTATCGCCGTACTGCGACGAGATTATTTTGTCCGGGAGAAAAATTAATTATTCATATGCGTTTATTTTTCGGAAAAAGTAATATTGACCTTCAGTCCTATGCTGTCCGCTATTCTCACTATCGAATCCAGCGTAGGGTTATAACAGCCTGTTTCCAAACGGCTGATATTCGATCTCTTTATTCCCGTTATGGCGGACACATCGGTCTGCGTCATTCTTCTGGCCTTTCTTTTTTCGGCAAGCTGGGTAGCCATCTTCATCCTCACCTGCCTCTGTATCTCAACAAGATCAGGAGTATTTTTGGCGTTTTTTAAAATCATGTCTTCAGTTATCGGCTTTCTTTTCATAATTCACTCCTCAATCTATATCATAAAACCTCTCGTAAAAATCGAAGAACGTTTTTATACATAATGGAATCCACCTCGTCATAGCTAAATCCCCCGTCGTGCAGAGCCTCACCGAGCGCAGGCATAAGCGAGCATTTACCGATTTCAAGTCTGCCGCCTATTCCGTCAAGATCGCTCCCAAGGGCTATAACCTCTGTTCCGCCGATTTTTCTGATATAAAGCGCGTGTCTGACCATATCGCTTATATAGCTTACGCAGTCCTCTTCCCTTACATAGCCCTCTCGAAGAAAAACAGGGCAGAAATTTATACCAGTTATTCCGCCTCTCTCTGCCAGTATCCTTATCATATCGTCCGTAAGGTTCCTGACATGCGCGGTCTGTCCTCTAGCGTTAGAATGACTGGCGGCAAAGGGTTTTCGGGTATTCGCGGCAACGTCGTAAAAGCCCGCGTCCCCAAGATGCGATACATCGACTATCATATGCAGCCTTTCCATCTCCTTAACGAACTCTATGCCCCGCGCCTTCAGCCCCGAATCAGTATTCGCCCTGCCGTAAATATTTCCGTCCCCGCCTACATGGTTGGGATAGCCAAGCTCGTTCTCATAATTCCATGTCAGAGTTACAAGCCTCACTCCGCGTCCGTACGCTTCCTTCAGTCTTTCAATACTGCCGCCGAATGTTCCGCCCTCCTCGACCGTAAGCAGGGCCGACATAATATCATTCCTCATATTGCGCTCTATATCGTCATAACAAAGCGCTCTGCCGATGAGATCGCCGTTCTTAGCGATTTCCCCGTCAAAAACGTCTATCATTTCAATAAGAGTTTTGTAGGGATCGTCATACTCAGCCATATCTACGAAGCAGGCGAAAAACTGCATAATATAACCCGCGCTTTTCATACCTTCAAGGTCCACAGATAAATCATTGACGCGCAGTCCCGGATTCTCACCCCTGCCGCGCGCCTTGTATATTTTGCTTATGGTATCGCAATGCATATCCGCAATGTTCATGAATATCTCCAATCTATTCAGCCGTCCCGAAAAGCTCCGCCAAAGCCTCCGCCATCGCGTCGTTTTCCTCGTCCGTCTTTACCGAAAGCCTTATGTAATTGCCGCCAAAAAGACCGTCCTTAGTCGAAAGATCCTTAATAAGAATATTGTATCTGTTAAGCAGTATATCCGCAAGCTCCGTCGAGGTATAACGATTCTCTATACGGCACATTACATAATTCGCCTGCGAGGGATAGACCTTAAGTCCCGCGATTTTCGCGAGCTTGTCAAGATACCTCTCCCGCACCTCCATAAAGCGGTTCATGGCGCTCTCATAATCGGCTCTGTATTTTGATATTATCTGCATATAATATTCGGCAAAAGAATTTATATTCCAGATCGCAACGTCCTTTTTCATAAAACGTATAAGCTCTTTGTCCGCAGACGCAAGAACTCCGAGCCTCAAGCCCGCAACGCCGAAGGACTTTGAAATGCTTTTTATCACAATAAGGTTAGGGTGCTTGTCAAGCAGCGCCGCGTCAAGCAGCGTCTGATTCTCCTCCACCTTAGCGAAATCCACGAAGGATTCGTCAACTATTATCCTTATGTCCCTGCCGCGCGCCCACTCCTCCATGCGCAGAATATCGTCGCGCATGATAAAATGCCCTGTGGGATTGTCAGGATTCACAAGCACTATCGCCTGAACCGGATTATCCTCGTAAAAGCCCATCACGTCGTCCGCGGTATAGTCAAAATCCCTGTCCGCCACATAAAACGGGATTATGTCGCTTTCTTTTTTGCGGTGCGGATATTCCTCAAACGTGGGATAAGCCATGCCTATTTTGCCGTCGTGATGCTCCATAAGCGATTTAATAAGCTCCGCCGTACCGTTCCCGACGCACACCTGCTCATCGCGCACCCCAAAATAATTGGCGGCGAGAAATGAATTGACAGCCATGCCGGACGGATACTCCCTTATAAGCGTGTTAAAATTCGACGACATTTCGTTTATAAGACGTTCGTTGGGAAAAAAAGGATTCACAAGATAGCAGAAATCCTTCATGCCCTGATAACGCCAGTAGCCGCCGAAGCGCCTCTGATATTTCTTGAGCCTTTCCGTTCCGCTTGCGAAAATAGTTTCCGCGATATCTATATCCTGAATGTCGTTTATCTCGTACCAACGCTCGCCGTTAAGCCTTATCGTATGGATGTCATGTCCCTGCGCGAGTCTTATCGCGGATTCGTAGACCGCGCGCTCCTTATTTGACCCCATATATTCCGCAAGTCTTCCGGAAAAAACATCGCCCATAAACTTCCGTGAAAACCTGTACATGCTGACGGTCTTATAGTACGACGGATAATCCGCGGGATTGTACTCGCGCGCACCGATAAAGCCGTCTATCAGCCCTTCGCCGTCAAGCGTGACGATATCTCCGTCCATCCACGGCTCCGGCTTCGCGACCATAGCGGTGCAATCCCATTTACTGTCCAGAAGCCTTTGAAGCACCTTTTTTTCAAACACGATATCCGACTCCATTACGATCATGTCCTCAGCGCCGACGCTCTGCACCGCCAGACCGAGCGAATATATATTGTTGGTATTTTCGTAATCGTCGTTATCGACAAACGCAATGGGAGTATTTATGCACAGAGAATCCACAAACGCTTTAAGCTTGCTTTTGCAGTAGCCGCACACTATCGTTATTTTATCTATTTCACCGCAGTCCAGAAGACGGAGGGCGCGCTCTATCAAAGTAACGCCGCCCAGCTCCACCATACACTTGGTGTTGTACGCTGTGCGCTCTTTAAGTCTTTTTCCTTTACCTGCCGCTAAAATTATCGCCTGCATTGCATCCCCCTCAAATTAATCCTGATAATTGTTCCTTATCCACTCTACCGCGTGTCTGTAATCGTTCATGGTGTCTATTTCCTTGGTGCGTATCTTCACCATGGGCAGCGGCAGAAGTCCCTCAAGCATATCGCACACATGTGTCTGTCCGGGTTTAAGCCTGTCCGTCCTCACCTGCGCGAGTCCCGTCCACTCATATTCTCCCCGTTCCCTTGAAAAGCCTGTTGCGTAGATCCTTCCGTCCGCGGCGGTTTGGGTGGTCATAAGCATGGGGTTGTCCGTTCCCGGCTCCGCCCCGCATACACATTCCCCGTCGCTTTCAAGTATCATTTTCAAATCTTCGGGGTGTACCAGAAGATCCCCGTCAAGCGGCACTATATACTCGCGCGCGTGCTTCATCGCAAGCGAAAAACTCCCGCCCGTTCCTGTATTCCTGTAATTATGGTTGAAAACAAAAAGCACGTCGTTCCGGTACGCCCGTACCGTTTCTATCACTTTTTCCATCTGATAACCCACCACTATGCGGATATCGTCATAATCGCCGAGCAGCTCAAGCTGTCTTATTATGAGAGGCTTTCCGTCAACGCTTACAAGCGCCTTGGTGGTTCCGATCCCCAGCCTTGTCCCCATTCCGGCGCAGCTTATAACAATTGTCTTAGAAACTGACATAATACTTCCTCCGAATACGCCGCGTGAGTGGCGTTTTTTAGAACCGACTCCGCTATATCCCTGACGCCGCCGAAGCCTATTCCCACATCGGCAGCGCCTATCATCTCCGCGTCGTTATCGCCGTCGCCAACCGCCACAAAAGGTCTGGGCATACTCTTTATCACGCTGCCCTTGTCCATGACCTCGTCAACGCGTACTATCCTGTCGTTTTCCACGGTCGTCCTCGAACAGAAGCATCTTCCCTCAAGTCCCAGCTTCGGCAGAAGTCCCTCTATCCATACGTCAAGATTTCCCGTGACCATATAGCACCGTTCTTTATTCTCCCTGATAAAATCCGCGAGCTTCTTATTAAGCGGAATATCGGCGATAACAGCTTTTATGGTGCTGACCGAAACGTCCGAAAGCAGTCCTATGCGCTTGCGGAAGCTCTCCTCAAACGGTATCTCTCCCTGCATGGTCCGCTCCGTGATTTCTTTTATTTTATTCCACATACTTTTGTCCGGCAGATGCTTCGCAACCACGGGCAGTATCTCGACCTTTGTGATCGTCGAATCAAGATCGAACAAAAAAATATAATCGCTCAAATTTTTCCTCCGTTTTTACGTTTTGAGATAAGCGCGTGCATTCCCATTCCGACAGCCGTAAGAAGCGCGGTAAGTCCGAATATCAGCACAAACGCACGTTTATATGAGCAGTCCGGAAACCTTTTGAGAACGAACATTCTTGCCGGAGACTGACAGAAATACACCCAAAGGCTCAGTCTGCCCATGAAACGGCATACGCCGTTATCACATATTGAGGCAAAAAAACTGCGTCCGCTCATCGTTACCGAAACGCCGATCAATAACAGTATATTTATTATATTCAACGCCCTGTCGTCTCCGAAGTGCATAAGCGCAAGCGCGCTTATATAGGCGGCAGGCTCCGCCAGACATATAAGGGTCCGCTTAACGCCGCCCGGATCCGTCTTGTCTTTAAGAAAGACTGAGACCTCATAGGCAAAGCAGCCTATATTTATGCTCACAAAACCGCGCAGAAGCCCATGATGCATTATTCCGGTCCAGAAATATCTGCCCTCATACGCTCCGAACCTCGACGAATAGAAGCCTGACAGAAGAAGCGCGATAAGCGGCGCTGCAATGAGACAGTAATTCCGCCCCCATTTTCTGAGCATGGGATAGGTTATGAACATGACTATAAGCATTGCCGAAACATACCACGAAACTCCCAGTATCTCCGTTCCCTTTATGCCTCCCATATCAAGCAGAAGCAGGTTGGGGAGCGCGTATACGATTTTAAGTACAAAAGCTCTTACGCCGTCGTTTTTTAATACATCAATCCCCGTCTTGTAGATATACATTGCGAACGCCAGAAGCCATGCGTAGATATACGCCGGAAGAACGGTCTTTATTTTGCCGGATATGAATTTTATATTCTCACGGCCTATATTCCTCAGACCGGCGGACGGCTCCTGCTTCATCGCATGCGCGCACATAAAATATCCCGACACGATAAAGAAAAACTCGACGGCATAGCCGCCATGCTCAAACAGATAAAATCCTTCGTTAAAAAATTCGCCCACATGCATTATCAGAATGACCGTGCAGAATACCAGTTTCCACCAGTCGATAACACCATTATAAATTTTTTTATTCCCCATTTTGTTCAGTGCGCTTTCTTTTTTTGTATACCAGATATGAGTATAACACACACATACCGCTACAAGCAAGAAGAATCGCCAAAGCGACGATCAACGACGCAGGACCTCCAAGAATGAGAGCTTCCGTTACCGTAAGCAGTCCGCCTATCATCAGAAGTCCGCCGCCGAAACGGTTGGTCGCGCTCCAGTTTTCGTCGTCCTCAAGGCTCCATTTCGTTCTCACTCCGATAAGCGCGTTGCGTTTAAGCTTAGGAACGACATTGCCTATGACAGCGGTAAAAACACCTATCAGCACAGCGCTTATTTTATAGAAATCCACAGTAAACGCAGACGCGTTCTTTTCAACAGCCTGAAAATCCACACAAAGCATCACGCAATACAGAGCCGTTTCAAACAACGTCATTGCAACCGCTACATAAAACATAACATTAGCGTTTGATGCCGCCTCCTTTCGCTGCTTCTCCGTAATGTCCTGTCTCGCCGCCTTTTTATTCATTCCCGCAATCGTCAGGACCCATACCGCCGTCATAATTATTATAATGACAGGCATAATGAAGTTCTCGTATTTGGAGCCCCACCTATCTATTTCGCCCTGAAAATTATAATGAGCCGGCATTCTGTCCGGCATAAACTGAACCGCTGCCGCCGCTATTATCATCGGAAGAAGCGTTATCAGCCAAAGGATCCTTGTTCTCGTTTTCATTTTTCTTTCCTCCCAACTGTCCGAACCATAGAGCCACCTCGTCAAGCACTGATGTGTTAAGCTCATAGTATACATAATTTTTTACCTTGTATTCAGTCACCAGATCGCACTTTTTTAACATCGACAGATGATATGACAGTGCCGCCGGAGTTATACCCAGGCGCTTTGCGATGTCGCCCGCCGTCATTCTGCCCTCCCGCAGCATCACCAGTATCCGGCGCCGCAGCGCCTCCGAAAGCGCTTTGAACGTATCCCCTAATGCCATAACCGCTCCTTTCTTTGCTAATGTGTTGCTTCTCAACACATAATGGTATACCCGAAGAGTGTTTCCTTGATTATGCGCTGTTTTCCCGCACATAAGTAAAGTATTTAAAAATTTATTTAAATAGATTATAATATAAAAGCGCCTGCTTTGCAAGCGCTATTTAAAAATATTTTGAAATAGTTAGAACGAAATCAGCGTTTCCATTTTTCCTGCTTATAACCCTCCGACAGCAGGCGGCTGCGCTCCTCCTCAAGAAAATCAAGAAATTTTTCGCGTTCCTCCTTCTGCACCATATCGGCGATCCCGTACATCGTTTTGCTGCCCGAATCCCCTATATTCAATATCTCTCCGTAAGTTCCGCAGCCCTTCTTATATTTCAGACATACCTGCGAATATTTGGGGTTGTAGCTTATTCCGTCAACCGAATACATATCAATGAAAACCGCTTCGCTGTGCCGCGTCAGTTCCCTGTCGGTCTGCACCATCACGACCTTGCCGAAATCGGCGCGGTATCCCAGTATGTAGTAATAAAAGCTTGTTGTAGTCGTATCGAAAACAAATCCGCGCTCAAATTTGGAGCTTGTCTGCGTCGCGTGGAGAATCTCATAATCGTCCCCGTCCTCGACCGCCTCGTTGAACATCTCGCGCATACGCTTCTTCTTTGCGGCGCACTGCGCTGCGTCATATACCAGTTCTTTTGATTTCTTTGAAAACATTCCCATTCGCGTTTCCTCCCTATAAATATATTTACGCTTTTTCCCTCTCCCTCATAAAAAGAAGCACTCTTCTTATACCCTCGTCAAAGCTTGTTTCTGGCGACCAGCCTGTGTCCCGTGAAAGCCCTGAAATGTCGGCGAGAATATTTCTTGGCGCGCCGTTCGGATACGGGAGCACTCCTATTCGCAGATCAACGTCAGGATTTACGACCCTGCCGATCGTTTCAATATACTCCCTGAGCAATCTCCCTTCTCCGCTGCCAAGACAGTATATTTTATTTCCCCGCGCGTTCTTACCAATCATATAAAAAGCTTTTCCGGCGTCGCCGCTGTACAGAAAATCCCAGATATTTCCAGCAGGCGTAAATTCGGGGCTTTCCCCGCGCATAAGCGCGGCGACGGTCGAGCTAACCATAGTTGTCGGCGTATCGTACTCGCCGTAAACGCTAAGCACACGCACCCAAAAACAGTCCATGCCGAGACGTTCTGCCTCCTGCATGGCAAGTTTTCCCGCGCAGAATTTGGCGGTGCCGTAAGCGTCCGCGGGATTCGCGGGCGTATCGGGCGACATTTTTTCCGAAACGGTATCGCCGTACTCCGCCTGCGAGCCGGCGCCCACAAATTTATTGCAGCCTAACTTTGCGGCGGCCGAAAGAGCGTCCAGCGCATAGCCGATATTGTCCGCCTGCACATGAATATCGGTATTGCGCTGCCTCCCCGTAAGCTTCCACGCAAAATGATAAAACACGTCGGCGTTTCTTATTTTATCAGGTAAGCTTTTGTAATCCTCAATGCCGCAGCGCACAAGCTCTACTCTCGAATCCTTCGGGAGCCTGTCAGCCTTTTGAGTGTCCTCGCGGACGACGGCGTATATTTTTCTGACTTCACCATCTCTCAGCGCCGCTTCAATCAAAGCGATGCCAAGCATGCTTGTGGCTCCGGTCACAACTATATTTTCCATATCCTTCTCCGTTTTACCAATCATTCCTCTATCGGTTTTACTATCATATTGGCGAGAAATTCTTCTCTCGGAAGAAAAGGAAACATATCCTCTATCGGAGCCGACACAAGCCTTCCGTCCTCAAGCTGCTTTGAGCTGACGGACGGCATGACCGCCTGATCGCGCACCGACATCACCTCGCATATAACAGGCTCATCGTCCGCAAGAATTTCGGCAAACTGCTCCTGCATCATGTCTATCTTATCCATTCTGAAATAACGCAGCCCGTATGCCGCCGCTATTTTCTCCAGATCGGGAAAAGATACTCCCGACGTACTGTCCGTACCTATGAATCTGCCGTCAAAGAATTTCCTCTGCGTCGCCCTTATGGACAAATAGCCGTCGTTGTTCCATACAAAGAGCTTGACGGACAGACGGTAATGCGCCAAGGTCTGAAGCTCCTGAATATTCATCTGCAGGCTTCCGTCTCCGGTTATTCCCAAGGTCTGTCCCGCGTTCCTTGCCATACATACTCCTATGGCGGCGGGAAGCGTAAATCCCATTTCAGCCTGCGCGCCGCTTGTGATGTATCTCTGAGAGGCGCTGCGCGTTTTTAATCCCTGCGCGGGAACATATACCGCCGAACCCGCGTCGGTCACAAGAACGGAATCGTCCTTAATCGCTTTGGAAAGCTCCTCGACGAACACATACATATTTATTCCGTTGGAATCGTCGTAATATTCTTTAAGACAGACCGGATATTTGTTTTTCCATTCAAGGCATATCTTCGCCCATTCTTCGTAACCGCGCAAAAGAAGTCCGTCCGCTTTCAAGAGTTTTTCTATGACCCGCTTCGCGTCAGCCACGATAACCTGATCGACATGTACCGTGTTCTTCATATGCTCGTAGGGGTCTATATCAACGGCTATTACCTTCGCCTCTCTCGCAAAATACTCGTACTGCTGTCCGGTGCTGCTGACGCTTAAGCGGCTTCCTATCGCTATCACAAGATCTGCGTTCTGCACCGCAAAGTTCGCCGCGCGGGTTCCCTTATTGCCTATCCTTCCGATATTGAGTTCGTCCGTTGTGGGCAGCACGTCCGTCCCCATGCGCGAGCATACCACCGGTATGCCAAACTTATGCACAAGTTCGCAAAACTCCTTTACCGCTCCCGCCAGTCTGACTCCGTGTCCCGCAATTATAACGGGTCTTTTCGCCTTTGAAAGCTCGTATACAAGACCGGAAATTTCCCATTCCGACGGTTCTTCCTTTGCCGCAGCCTGTTCGCGCGGAGAAAAGTGTTTCAAAGCGTCCGGCTCTATCTCCGCCGATTGAACGTCCATCGGAACGTCTATCCACACGGGTCCCGGTCTGCCGCTCCTTGCCAGATAAAAAGCTTTCTCAAGGTGATAAAGCACGTCCTCCGGCTTCTCCACCATAACGGCATATTTGGTTATAGAAGAAACCAGAGTGACTATGTCGGCCTCCTGCACTCCCACCTGACGTATGGGAAGTCCGATATATCCGAGCGTTTCTTTTATTTTACACTGTCCCGATACAAAAATACAGGGAACATTGTCCTGCCACGCGTTCAAAAGTCCCGTCATCGCGTTTGTGCCGCCGCAGCCCGTGGTCACATACGCGCAGCCCATGCCGGAATATTTCGCGTAGCCCACCGCCGCCATCGCCGCAGCTTGCTCATGGTGACAGCAGATTTTGCGTAAATCGGTATTGCACGCAAGACCGTCCGTCAGATACATCAGTCCTCCGCCCGACACCATAAATACGTCTTTGATTCCTTCTTCGTATATTTTATTAGCTATCAAATCGCATACTCTCATATTAACTCTCCTTTTACAGATGCTCTACAAAAGCCTTGATACGCCTGATGCCCTCTGAAATCTCCGCTTCGGATACGGCGTAGCAAAGACGGATATATCCCTCTCCGCTGCTGCCGAAATCACTGCCTGAGCACACCCCGACCTTTCCCTCTTCCAAAAGCCTGCCCGCAAATTCGTTGCTAGACAGTCCGGTTTTTTTGATATTAGGGAACACATAAAAAGCGCCGCCCGGATTAAGGCACTCTATCTTGTCTATGCTGTTAAGTCCCGCCACAAGCAGATCCCTTCTCCTTTTATATGTACTCATCATTTCCCTGACCGGGTTCTGATCTCCGAGTATGGCTTCTATACCCGCCTTCTGTATAAAGCTCGGCACGCATGAGGAAGTAGTCTGAAGCAGCAGCCCCATTTTTTCCATAACATGCTTAGGTCCTATCCCGACTCCAAGACGCCATCCCGTCATGGCGAACGCTTTTGAAAAGCCGTTTGCCAGAATCAGATAATCCTTACATTTATCAATTATCGAAGGACTGTAAAACGGTGTTTCGCCGTAATTCATTCTCGAATAGATCTCGTCAAGATACAGATATATCCTGTGCTTTATCGCTATCTCGGCAACCTCCTCCAGTTCCTCCCTGCGCATAACGGCCCCTGTGGGATTGTGAGGACTGTTCAGGATTATCAGACGTGTTTTATCCGTAATGCGCTCCTCCAGATCCTTCGGGTCAAGCCGGAACTCGTTCTCCTCCTTGAGAGGAACCGCCACTGGCTTCACGCCGCAGAAGGAAAACACGGAAAGATACGTCGGAAAGCAGGGATTCTGCACGATCACCTCGTCGCCCGGATTCACCAGACAGCGGACCGCGTAATATATCATAATATTAGCTCCCGGCGTCACAAGCACCTGATCTATTTCTGGCTCAAAACCCCGCGAATTCATATTGTTCTTGGCTATAAGCCTTCTGAACTCATAATCGCCCATGGAATCGGAATAATGAGTGCTTCCGCCCTCAAGCGCGCGCATTCCTGCCTGAATGATGTTGTTTGGCGTAGTAAAATCCGGATCGCCTATGCTCTCCCGCGCGCTCCATCTCCTTTATTCTTGAAAGAATTTTAAACATGGGCTGACCCTGCAGCAGGTTAGCCGCGTCCGATAATGAATAATACATAATCCCATCTCCTTGTCACATAGAAACAGCTTCGATTATCACCTTCGCCATATAATCGATCATATCATCCGTCATTCCCGGATACACGCCGACCCAGAACGTATTGTTCATAATGTATTCCGTAACCTCAAGATCTCCCGATATCCGGTACGCCTGCGTACCTCTTATCTCGTCAAAACAAGGCTGCTTAATGATATTTCCCGAAAACAGAAGTCTTGTCTGAACATTGTGATCCTCTATATATTTCGTTACGTCGTTCCTTTTCAGACCGCTTTCGGGCTTTACGCTTATCAGAAATCCGAACCATGAAGGAACGCTGTCAGAGGCGGCTTCGGGAAGCGTCAGCCTGTCCGAAACGCATTCCAGAGCGGCACGCAGTCTCTCCCAGTTATGTCTGCGTTTTTCGATAAAAGAAGGAAATTTCTCAAGCTGCGCGCACCCGACTGCCGCCTGCATATCGGTCACTTTAAGGTTGTACCCGAAATGGCTGTAAACGTATTTGTGGTCGTAGCCCTGCGGCAGTTCGCCGTACTGCCCGTCATAACGGTGTCCGCAGAAATTATCACGTCCCGAAGGGCATATGCAGTCGCGTCCCCAGTCACGGTAGGACAAAATCAGCCTGTGGAGCAGCGGGTCGTCCGTATAAACGCAGCCGCCCTCTCCCATAGTCATATGATGAGGCGGATAAAAGCTGCTGGTGCCTATATCCCCCCATGTACCTGTATATTTCGTAACGCCGTCAATAGTATATTTCGTTCCCAGAGCGTCGCAGTTATCCTCTATAAGCCAAAGTCCGTATTTGCCGCAGAAGTCCTTCACCGCGGCTATATCAAACGGATTTCCGAGCGTATGCGCGATCATGACGGCTTTTGTCTTACCGCTTCGCGCCTCCTCAAGCTTCGATACGTCTATGTTGTACTGCGGAACCGTAACGTCAACGAACACGGGAACCGCGCCGTACTGCAAAATCGGCGTTATGGTCGTCGGAAATCCGCAGGCAACGGTTATCACCTCGTCGCCCCTTTTGATCTGTCTTTCTCCAAGCTCCGGCGCGGTCAGCGCCATAAACGCGATAAGGTTTGCAGACGAGCCGCTGTTCACGAGATGCGCGTATTTAACGCCTATCCATTCCGCAAACTCCCTTTCAAACTTATCCGAAAATCTTCCCGTAGTAAGCCAAAAATCAAGCGTCGCGTCCGTCAGGGCGCACATTTCCTTTTCGTCAAAAACACGCCCCGCGTAGTTGATGCGGTCACCCTCGCGGTACGGTTCCTTTTTCTCCTTAAAATCATGGTAATACTGCGCCACAAGCTCCTTTATCTGTTCGCGCGCATCTTCCTCGTTCTTCCATACTGCCATAATCCGCTTCTCCTAACTCCCGTGATTATACTTTCAAAAATTCCTCTATCTGTCTGTCCATGCATTCCCGTATATCTCCGCCCGCTATCATGCATTTGCTCCATTCCACGACCTTCTCGACGGCGGTCTCCAGATTCCAGCGCGGCTTCCAGTCAAAAGTTTTCTTCAGCTTGGAGCAGTCCAGCTTTAGAAAATTCGCCTCGTGCGGTCCGCCGTCATAACGGTTTATCCATTTAAGACCGCCGCCCCATTTCTCCACGAACAGATCGACTAACGCCCCCGTCTGAAAACAATCCGCGTCATCGGGTCCCACATTGTAACAGCCCGCCAAAGCGCCGTCCCCGTACTGCCCCGCGGCGATCATAAGGTACGCGTACAGCGGCTCAAGCACATGCTGATACGGTCTTGTGGAAAAAGGATTTCTGACGACGATCTCCTCGCCCTTTACGGCGCACCGCACGCAGTCGGGTATTATCCTGTCAGCCGCAAAATCCCCTCCTCCGATGACGTTTCCGGCTCTCGCCGTCGATACCGCGACCGAGCCGTCCGCAAAAAAACTGTTTTTATAGGAATGCGTCACAAGCTCCGAACACGATTTGGAATTTGAGTACGGGTCAAAGCCGTCCAGCTCTTCATTTTCCCTGTAACCCCATTCCCATTCCTTATTCAGATAGACCTTGTCCGTCGTCACATTCAGAAAAGACCTGACGCAGTCCGAATTACGGATGCATTCAAGTATATTGACCGTACCCATCACGTTTGTTTCGTATGTATAAGCGGGATTTTTGTAGCTCTCGCGCACGATGGGCTGCGCCGCAAGATGAAGCACTATTTCCGGAGCTGCCTCGTCAAACGCTTTTTTTAACGCGTCATAGTCGCGTATGTCGCCCGTGACTGAGCGAATATCTCCGGCGATGTCTGCAAGTTCAAAAAGCGACGGCTCCGTCGGAGGCGCAAGCGCGTATCCTGTCACGTCCGCTCCCGCGTTTGTCAGAATATGGCACAGCCACGCGCCCTTAAAGCCCGTATGCCCCGTTACAAAAACCTTTTTCCCCGAATAGAATGAGACGTCAAACATTTTTATCAGTCCTCCCATTTTTTCCACGGCGCGTTGCCGGAAGCCCAGTATTTCTCAAGCATATCCATCTCGCGCTTTGTGTCCATGCACTGCCAGAAGCCTATGTGCTTATAAGACATCAGCTCGCCCTCCTCGGCAAGCCTTTGAAGAGGCTGCTGCTCAAAAATACAGCCGTCGCCGTCCAGATAGTCGAACACCTCCGGCTCCAGCACCATAAATCCGGCGTTGATAAGGGCCGCGTCCCTCGACTGCTTCTCCCTGAACGAACGCACAGCGTTATCCGCCCCTATGTCCAGCACGCCTTTTTGCTGTTGCTGCTGAACCGCCGTTATTGTGGCTTTCTTATGGCATGACCTGTGATATTCGGCAAGATCCGTTATATTGACGTCGCATACTCCGTCACCGTATGTAAGCATAAACGGCTCGTCTCCGACATATCTCTGTATGCGCTTTATACGCCCTCCGGTCATCGTGTTAAGACCCGTATCCACCAACGTGACCTTCCACGGCTCCGCGACATTATTGAACACCGTCATTTCATTGCGGTTAGTAAAATCAAACATAACGTCGCTGTTGTACAGATAATAATTGGCGAACCACTCCTTTATCATGTGCTGTTTATATCCGCAGCAAATGATAAAGTCGTTATACCCGTAATAGGAATAGCCCTTCATGATATGCCAGAGTATCGGCTTTCCGCCTATGTCCAGCATCGGCTTCGGCTTTATGCTGCTCTCCTCGCTGATCCTCGTTCCATATCCGCCCGCAAGCAATACAACTTTCATACTTTCATCACCCTGTAATTAAATATTTTCCGCGAATTCTCGCCATTTTCTTTCCAGCTCCAGATAATCTATATCCGCAGCCGGACAGCCCTGACCGAATTTGTACTTAGCGATCTCCTCGACCATTTTATAATCCGAAAGCTCACGCTCAGTCAGCACAGAACTCATGGGGTTCTCCGCAATTTCCTCAAAAAATCTTTCCTCCAGCTTATTCTGCATCCACCTTATTCCATCTTCGCTGAACCACTCCCTGTAATGCTCCAGAAGCCTCATGTTGTTATTGTGAAGAAGGGTACAAAGCGCTCTCCAGTCTATGATCTCCCTGTATGCCTCCGTCCTTTTGCTATATGCAAGCCCGCAAAGAAAATATGTTTTGTCAATACGTTCTCTCATTATAGAAATACATTCCGATGGGCTCAGGTTCATAACCTTTTGTGCAAACTCTACAGTCGAATTCTGCTGCTCTATCCTGCTCTCATAATGCATATAGGATAAAATTTTTTTCCCCGTTTCCTCAGCATTATCAAGCTCGACCATGGCCTGCCACATTTCTATATCGCTTTCACCGACACTCGTATTCTCCGACGTAAGGAGCGAGAGCGCAATATGCATATATATGCGCACAAAACAGTTTTCCATGTTTGCAGCGATCCTCTCCAGAACATTGTTGCGCTGCACCCAGAAACGGTTCAGAGTGACTCCGGTCAGATAATTAAAATTTAGCGCGTTCAGATAGGACCGCATCCCCGCTTCATATTTCACACTTTTAAAACTTCCCATATTAGGACCTATTCCCGACGCTCTTATAACGCCAGCATCGCGGTTATTCAGAAGATAATTCATATAATCGTGAAGATTTTCAACCTTCATTTGATCCTCGTCGCTGGCAAACATGACGAACTGCCCTCTTGCAAGCTCAAGAGTCTTGCATACATTTAACGGATAGCCCTGATTTTTTTCAAACTCAAAATATGTAATCCCGAAGATTCTTGATTTGCTCATAGCCCTCCGCATCCTCCGTGGAGCCGTTGTTGGAGACGACTATCTCTATCTCCGAATCGTATTCGACCTGTAAAATATTCAGCACATTATCAAGACATACCGCGCCGCGTCCGTAGCTGGGAATGCAGACTGACAGAAACACATTTTTTCTTTCCCTGCCGGTATCCTCAAGACGTTTGTTATGAAGCTCAAATAATATTTTTCGGTACTCCTCAGGATGTCCGGAAATAATTTGCTTCGGAATATAGAATTCCGGATATTCGTTAAAGAACCGCTTCATTACCTCGGTACTGACAAATATCATCGAATTATAAAGATATTTCTGCTTTATATCAGGAAGCTTGAGAAAAGAAAGAAATTCGTTTCTGTTTTCGCCCAAAAGAATATAGCAGGTGTTCCACCCACACATTCTGATATACGGGAGCATCTCGCGCAGGTCCCATATATCCGCTATCAGAGCGCAGTGAATATCCCCCTCCTGCTTTGGTCGCTCATCGTCGGAAATATCAATGCTCCCGAAAAACTGCCTCAGCCCCTTATGAAATATGTAATATTTAGTATCCGATACGGGTATAAAATCCAGAAGCAGCTGATCGTACAGATTACCGCACAGCGCCTCGCTGTTTTCCGCATAATTCTTAAAAAACTCCGCTTCATTAGGCGTAATAAAACAGTCATAAAGAATCTGAATGATCGCTTCCTTCTCATAACCCGCCTCATATAGCTGTATAAAAAGCTCCACCGCCCCTTCATAGTTTTCCTGCTCAAATAGCTCCAGTGCCCGCTGATATCTGATCTCATTTTCCATAAGGATACTCCTTCCGGTATATCGGTAAAATCCGCGCCAACGCGTAAACGCATGAATACCAGTATAAATTTATATACTATTTCAGTATACCATATCAGAAAAGCCTGCACAATAAAAATGTTCCATGTTTGGCTCCGTTGAAAGAGACTTTCACGGCAAAGCAAAAACAGAAATGTACCCAATTCATGGGGATGATCGCAGTATGTAGCACAGTTATTTCGTTGACAATATTGAATAAGGGGATTTCCAAATATTTCGTTGAAGTTATGAGCAGAAAATTTCAAGTGAAAGAATAGATTTTATCAGAATAAAGTGCTATAATTAAATATCAGCATCTTTATATGCTCATTTGTTTCTTGTATAAGAACTTGTTCTCCTTTGTTTGTTGTCTCAGGTAATCTCCCGCCATATTCTCCTGCTATTAGAATCTGTTCATTTGGTAACTTGTCGCAAATTGCAATAAGTTCTTCTTCATCATAATCAATCGTACAATTTTCTAATTTTCCATTATCACAATCTAAGACAGTTGTTTTTTGCGAAGAAATAATAATCATTTTATTCGGATTTTCTTTAGAGAAACCTAACCATTCAAAACCTCCAACCGAAAAACTTGTTACCAGTTCCCAGCCTTCAATAGTTTGACAAGCATTGATACTTTCATCAAAATTCATTCGCATAAAGATTATCACCTCACCATTAGAACTTTAAAAGGTCTCCTAAGATTTTTATTTTATCATAGAAGACCTCAAAAGTCACTATTTTAAATCGGCGTTGACGCTTGCGCACGTTACTGTATGTTTTTAAACTGCGCCTGATACAGCTCGTAGTAGCTGCCCTTCTGAGTCATAAGCTCGTCGTGGTTTCCCGCCTCCTGTATTCCGCCGTCGTCGATAACAAATATCCTGTCGGCGTTTTTTATCGTCGAAAGCCTGTGGGCGATAACGAAGGAAGTACGGTTCTTAAGCAATGATTCTATTCCCTGCTGAACCAGTATCTCCGTATGAGTGTCAATACTTGAAGTCGCCTCGTCAAGCACAAGGATAGCCGGATTCGACACCATCGTTCTCGCGAACGCAAGCAGCTGGCGCTGCCCTATCGAAAGGCTTGAGCCGCGCTCGCTTATCTCGGTATCGTAGCCCTTTTCGAGCTTGACTATGAAATCGTGCGCGTGGACCGCTTTTGCCGCATCTATCATTTCTTCGTCTGTCGCGTCAAGTTTGCCGTACTTAATATTTTCGCGTATCGTTCCCGAAAAAAGATAATTTTCCTGAGTCATAACGCCCATCTGACGGCGCAGACTGTTGATGGTCACAGCCATCAGATCATGTCCGTCCACAAGCACCTGCCCTTCGGTCGAATTGTAGAAACGGCTTATCAGACTGACTATCGTCGTCTTGCCGGCTCCCGTCGGTCCTACAAGAGCGACCGTCTCTCCGGGAGCCACCGAAAAGCTTACATTGTGAAGCACATACTTTTCCGGTTCGTCGGGATAAGCAAACGAAACATTCTTAAACTCCACTTTCCCGGATATGTCCGGAAGCTCGTATGAATCCGGACCGTCGGCGACCTCGGCGGGCGTGTCAAGTATGTCAAACACTCGCTCGGCTGCCGAAAGGTTTGTGACAAGCTTATTATAATATGAAGCAAGATTGCGAATAGGCCCCCAGAACATCGACAGATATATGGCAAACGCCGTATAGGTACCTACTCCGACCGCATCTACTCCGAGCTTGCGGATACCGATATAGTACAGCAAAAACGTTCCTATTCCCCATGATATCTCGATCGTGGGGCTGAACGCGTCCGCAACCGAAACCGCATCGCGAAACGCCTTGCAGTGTTCGTCTACCAGCTCGGAAAATTCTTCTCTTGATTCCTTCTCGGCGTTAAAGCTCTGAACTATTCCGATTCCCGAAAAATCCTCATGCACAAAGGCGGAGATGTTTGAGGACTTTTTGCGCAGCACCTGCCATCTCTTGTGCGCAAGGATCTCCGCAACATACATTCCCGCAATTATTACCGGAAGCGCCGCGACAGCCGAAAGCGTAAGCCAGGCGTTATGCGCCAGCATCATAATAAACACGACGATCACCGTCAAAAAATCCGGCAAAAGCTGCGTTACGGTGCTTTGTATAACATCCTTAAGCGCATTTACGTCGCCTATTACTCTCGCGAGTATTTTGCCCGTAGGACGGCTGTCAAAAAAGCTGAAGCTCAAGGTCTGTATATGTGAATACAAATTATCCCTTATTGTCAGAAGCACATTGTTGGAGACCTTCGCCATTGTTTTCATCCAGAACTTGGCGATCAGCATATACATAACGCTGATGACAAGAGATATGAGCACAACGATTACAAGTCCGCGCCAGTTCTCTCCTTTTATCTCCACATCAATCGCGCGCTCAAGAAGCAGCGGATTGATAACTGAAATGCCAAGCGACGCAAACATACATACAAGCACCAGAATTATCTGTTTTTTGTACGCGAGCATATATTTAAAAAGCCGCAGTATAACTTTTATCTTGACGGAATCCTTCTGCTCTTCATCTTCTCTTACGGAATTTATTGACATATCAGCTCCTCCTCTCCTATTATCTCCAAAGCCTTGCGGTAATCTCCGTACTGCGCTTCATAAGTTGAGTAATAAAGTCCCTTCGCCTCCATAAGCTCCTCGTGCGTTCCGCGCTCGGCAATACGTCCGTGATCAAGAATTATTATCTCGTCGGCATGACGCACCGAAGATATCCTGTGGGCGATAATAATTTTGCTCGTATTTTTCATTTCCGACAGATTCTGCTGAATCTCATATTCGGTCTCCATATCGAGCGCCGACGTGGAATCATCCAGTATAAGAATCTGCGCGTTTTTGGCAAGAGCCCGCGCAATGCTCAGCCTCTGCTTCTGACCGCCCGACAGTCCTACCCCTCTCTCTCCGATAACCGTATCGTAGCCGTCGCCGAGCTTATCCACAAACTCCGAAGCGTGAGCGGCAGCCACCGCGCTCTTAACTCTCTCGTCCGACATTGAGCTGCGGCTTCCGAGCTTTATGTTCTGTCTTATCGTGTCGGAAAAAAGGAATACGTCCTGCGTTACTACCGAAGTACAGCCTCTCACCGTTTCAAGCGAAAGCTCGCGTATATCCGTATCGTCTATCGTAATCTTTCCATCGCTCACATCGTAAAAGCGGTTTATCAGATTGACGATAGTACTTTTGCCCGCGCCCGTAACACCCATTATTCCGAGAGTTTTTCCCTTCGGAAGCTCAAAGCTTATGCCGTCTAGTATCCTGCTTTCTCCCATCGAAAATGACACGTCCTCAAAGCAGAGCTTTCCGTCCACCTTCTCCGGCGTAACGGCGTCGGGAGCGTTATAAATCTCCGGCTTTTCCGCGAGTATCTTATTGATCTTCTTATTTGAAGCAAAGGCCGCCGCGAGAGCGTTCGTAAGCCATCCCATATTTTCCATCGGCCATACGATATTATTGGCATACTGTATGAATGCCGTCAGCACTCCAAGCGTCATATTCCTGTTTATAACGGCGTAGCCTCCGACAAGGAGTACCGCCAGCTGCATTATTTTGGGTATAAATCCCATGTCCGGGTCAAATTTTGCCATTATGGTCGCCTGACTTACGTTCAGCTCGGAATATTTTTCGTTGTTTTTTCTGAACTTTTCAAGCTCATAATCCTCTCTCGCGAAGGATTTGACAGTTCGTACTCCCGAAAGATTCTCCTGTACAACGGTATTGAGTACGGCGTTCTGTTCGCTTATATCGTCGTACACCTTGTCAAGTCTGCGTTCAAGCCGTATAGCCATGAATCCCATGACAGGCATTACAGCTATCGGGATAAGACTCAGCTCCCAGTTGAGCTTGAGCATACATACTATAACACCCACAACATACAGCACCGCTTCAATAATAAGCATTCCGACAAAGCCGAAAACATCCCATATCCTGTCAACATCATCCTTGACCCTTGCCATAAGTTCACCGGTATTGTTCTTATTAAAATATGAACGTGACAGCGTCTGTATATGATTGAACAGATTCTTTCTGCTCATGCTTGCCACGCGGCAGCCGCACATATCGCATGTAAACTCCTTCACATACTGCGTTACCGCTCTTCCGCCGCCGATAATAAGTATGAATATCAAATCCTTTTTCAGCATCTCCATATTTTTGGCGACAAGCACGTCGTCAACTATCGACTTTGTGACCAGCGGGAACCATACGTCCAGCGCGACGGCGGTCACCAACGCGATAAACGCGATAAGATACCTCCACCAGTTGCGCGCGACATATCTTCCGATAGGATTCTTCTTTACCTTTTCTTTCTTCCTGCTCATAATTCCTCCTCCAATATTCATTCTTATAAAAACAGCCCACGGGTAAAATAATGTTCATGTTCCGCGTATGCCGATACAAAACAAAAGCCGCCGTCCTGTTACAGACTGCGGCGTATTACCCATGGGCTTATATCTAAAAAATCATGTCAGAAGATAAGCTTAACTGCGTATTACGAGGCAGGCTGTAACTGAATGGTCAAAATTATCTGAATCAAATGTAAATTTAACGGTTTTAATCATAGTTCCTACCTCCTTAAGCTTATTTGATACTGCAAAACCAAACAGTGTCTTTATTAAAGCTAACACCGTTGGATAAATTTGTCAACTGTTTTTTATTATAAATTAATCATTCTTAAAAATCCAGACTGTCCGGAAATACATACCAGTTGCCCCCGGATTTATACAGGACAAGCTTTCCGCTCGTCTCCACCCACTGTTCATAATAAGAATTCCAGGAGTCATACTCGATCTCGACTTTGCACATCGCGCTGATGCTTATCCTTTCGCCCGTCTGCCTCTCAAGCGTATCAAGAACATCTTCTATATCGCTCTTACTGTATTTCTCTGTATCAGTGATCTTGGTATGTCTGTATTTGCCGTCGGTGCTTGAAGCCGTCATTTTCGCTTTCATAAGACGTATTATGTGTTTCTTTGTAAAGCCCGACTTCTCCTCAAGCGCGTCAAGCATACTGTTGGATACCGTAGCGTCAAGCAGCTTCTCTCCGTCTTTTGTCTGAAGCGCTTCATAGTAAGCCTTTACGGCTCCGTTTTTGGTAAGGCTGCCGCTGCCGACCACGCATCTGAAAAAGAAAACAAGGAACAAAATCATGAGCGCCGCTGCCGCCGCAAATACGGGAATGAGCCTGCGTCCCGATCTTGGCTTCTTTTTTCTTACCATGCCGGTATTCTTATCCTGCTGCGTACTCTGTGTGTAAATATTCTGAAACTGCTGTTCAGCGCTCTGAGTATCATAGGTATACATGGGACGCGAACCGTCCGAAGTGTCATATGTGTATGACGGACTTGCCGAAACCGACGCTCCGTGTTCCCGTTTCGTTTCTTCCTGTTTGTCCGCATACTCCGAAAACGACTGTCCAACAGGCCTGTCCGCGTGCGGCGCGCCGCAGGACGGGCAGAAATTGTCCCCGTCGTCCATCTGTCTGCCGCATTTACCACAATACTTCATTCCAAGTTCCTCCCTGACATTTATTATCCTTGTTTCCAAAATTATACTATAACGTATTTTTTGAATCAAGAAAAAATTAATTTCTTTTATAATTCTACTTACGAACTATATCTCTGTCAGAGATTGATTTCCTAGCAAGTGTATTTTTATCAGTATTATTTCCGTCAGTATATCCGTAATACGCAATTGAATCCGATGTAAAAATATAGCTATCTATAACCATACTATTTTTGCTATAAAGCACGTCTCCGCCCAACATGAAATAGGCATGACAGGAATTGAAATCTCCGTTTGTCACATCAATAAAATACCATTCACCTTTATACATAACAATATTCCATGCATGTGTAGAATTAATTGCAATATAATTGGAAATACCCATATTATCAAGCAGCAGTTTATACGCCTTGGCATATCCCTCACACACCGCTTTACCGGAAACCAATGCTCCGTATGCGGAATGAGCTTCGTACGAATCCGCGTCATTGCTGTAGACAGCCTTACCGCACAGATAGTCGTATGCCGAAAGAAGCTTGTCGTAATCGCTTCCGGTAAACTCCTTGGTCACGCGTTTCACAATATCGTCAACTAAAGCCGCCTGCTGCGCGTCCTCGTATGAATAGTAGTAAATAGCATAAATGGAATGCTTTCCGCTCCCTACGTCTCCCATTTTCCTGATCTTGAAAATAGCAAATCCGCGGCTGTAATACGTCTGATAGTCAAGACCGAGCTGATCGTATAAATATGAATCCCTCGCGAATATATCCTTGATGTCCTTGCTTTCCGACGCCTTCTCATCCATCTTTGCAAGCCCTGCTACAATATCGTCAAACAAACCCTGCGTCGTTATTATGTAATTGATAGATTTATCCCCGCGTTCCAAGGTAAGCAGCTCGCCGCTGCAGTACGTCTTCAGACTTTCAGCGCTGTCAACCGGAACAAAACCGTCGTTAAGATACAGATCATAGTAATTTTTGCCCGTATATCCCGGAATCTTGAACACAAACTCCACGGAATGGTCTATCGGCTGAACGGGATTCCGGACCTGAAAAGCCTCGGAGCTTTCCTTCTCACCTGAATCTGTCGGAGTAGTCTCTTTGCCTGCTTCGGACGTTTCAGGCATCTGCGCGGTCGTTTCCTGTGAAGCGGCGGTATCGTCAGAAGGGACTGTTTTTTTATCCGAAGGCGCGCTTGAAGAGTCCCCGCCCGAAGACGCGTCCTGACCGTCGGTAACATATTCGCTTGTAGCGTCTGTGGAAGTTCCGAAAGAAACGGTTTCCGTACGGTCCTCGCCGCCCGTCGCGGTAACGCTTTCCTCCGTCGTGACATTACTATCCCCAGAAGGCACAGTTATATCTGCCGTATCCTCCGTGGAATAATCAAGAACGTGATATGAATCCGATTCCTTCATATCAACGTAAGAGCTGCCGTTCCCGCAAGCAGAAAACGCTGCGGAAACAAAGCAACTGAACAGTCTTCTATTTATCATATATACGAACCTCTGACCGGCGTAAACCGGCTTGGACAATAAACTTAATCAAAAAGTTACACAAAACGAAAATACAGCCTGCAAACGAACTAACGGTAAAAAACATGTCTTGAAAAAAACACAGACTGCCTCTATAATTCTAGTATAAA
This sequence comes from uncultured Butyrivibrio sp., assembly GCA_910577605.1. Taxonomy (GTDB): domain Bacteria; phylum Bacillota; class Clostridia; order Lachnospirales; family Lachnospiraceae; genus Eshraghiella. The sequence continues at coordinate 24,198 of CAJTON010000007.1, read as the reverse complement.
ATATTAACTTTGCGTACATGGCTGCAAAAATATCTCTGATATCCTTTCTGCAACCTTCTTACATATTATAGCATATGGTTTTCAATTATTCCATAGCAAATTTCGACAATTTTTGCGCTTTTTTGAGGAGAATTTATATGAATATAGTAGACTTGCACGTACATTCCAACGCCTCCGACGGCACTCTGTCGCCTTCCGAACTTGTAAAGGAGGCTAAAAAAGCAGGACTTTTAGCCTTCGCGCTCACCGACCACGACACCGTTTCCGGCGTACCGGAGGCTATCGCCGCCGGAACCGCCTGTGGAATAGAGGTCGTTCCGGGAATAGAGATAAGCACCTGCTACAAGGACAAGGAGATCCATATCGTAGGTCTTTTTCTGGACTATACGGATAAAAATTTCGTAAGCGCGCTAGGCAGCGAGACGGATCGCCGAAAACGCCGCAACCTTGAGCTTGTCGAGCGCTTTAATGAATACGGCTTTCCCGCGAATATAGATGAAATCCGTTCCATGTTTCCCGGCAGTATTATCACAAGAGCCCATTTTGCCTCATACATGGTGAAAAAAGGATATGTCAAAGACAATGCCGAGGCTTTTTCCAAATACCTCGGTCAGGGAATGCCTCTTTACGTCCCGAAGGAGCTTAAAGATCCAAAGGAGGCGATAAGCCTTATACAAACGGCGGGCGGAGTGTCCGTTCTGGCTCACCCTCTGCTCTACAGACTGACTTCGGGTGAACTGCGCGCACTTTGCTCGGAGCTTAAAAGCCTCGGACTTACCGGAATCGAGACCATGTACTCCACCTACCGCGGCTTCGACGAGCTTAACGTCCGTAAGCTCGCGCGCGAATTCGGATTGCTTGAATCGGGAGGCTCGGATTTCCACGGCGCAAACAAGCCTCATATCAGTCTGGGAAACGGCTGCGGCAATCTATGCATAAGCGCGTCCTATATGGAGGCTTTACGGGCAGAAAGCCGGGACTTTACGTAATATTAGCTTCCGGACAATATTATACCGCGCGGCTCTTTGTCAAAGAACGGCGCGGCATATTTTTTTCTATAATTATTTCTCAAGCGGGATAAAAACTCTCGTGTTCCCTTCCGCTTCTTCGTCATTTTTTACCAAAGCGTCCGCCTCCGCGCAGAACACCTTCTGCGAGATAACCTTCTTTGAGCCGGTGCGCGGCTGCTTTGCGTAATCGCCGTTTTTACCCAGGAAACGGCTTTTCACATTGTCGGCAAGCTGCACGTCGAGGATATGACGCACGCTCTCCTTTAGCTGCCTGTTTTCGACGGGAAAAAGTATCTCCACGCGGCGGTCAAGATTTCTAGGCATCCAGTCGCAGCTGCCCATATAGATCTCCTCCTGACCGTTGTTGCCGAAGCAGAAAATACGGCTGTGCTCAAGATATGTCCCGACGATGGAGCGCACTTCTATATTCTCGCTCACTCCCTCGATTCCGGGAACAAGACAGCATATGCCCCTGACTATAAGGCGGATATTCACTCCGGCGCGCGAAGCGTCGTAAAGGGCGGAGATGATTTTTTTGTCGCAGAGCGAATTCATTTTGGCGATTATATATGCGTCCCTTCCCTCAAGGGCGTGTTCTTTTTCACGGTTAATGAGATAAAGAAAACGGTCGCGCAGCCAAAGCGGAGCAAGCGAAAGCCGGTTCCAGCCCAAAGGCTCCGAATAGCCCGAAAGCATATTGAACACGGCGGTCGCGTCCTCTCCTATCGGCTGGCTGCATGTAAACATACCGAGGTCCGTATAAAGCTTGGCGGTGGAGTCGTTGTAATTGCCTGTGCCAAGATGCACATAACGCCTTATGCCTTCCTCCTCGCGGCGCACGACCAGCGTTATTTTGCAGTGCGTCTTGAGTCCGACAAGACCGTATATGACATGGCAGCCCGCCTGCTCAAGCTTGCGCGCCCATATTATATTGTTTTCCTCATCGAATCGCGCCTTTAGCTCAACAAGTACCGACACCTGTTTGCCGTTCTCAGCCGCTCTCGCGAGCGAAGCGATTATAGGAGAATTTCCGCTGACACGGTAAAGCGTCTGCTTTATTGCAAGCACCTTAGGGTCGTTCGCCGCCTGACGCACAAAATCGACGACAGGCTCAAAACTCTGATAAGGGTGATGCATAAGAATATCCCCCCGTCGTATCGCGTCAAAAATATTTCCGCCCGCCGCAAGCTCAGGAACAGGCTGCGGCACATGAGCCTTTTCCTTCAGCGAATCAAATCCGTCAAGACCGTAAAGCTTCATAAGGAAAGTAAGGTCAAGCGGTCCGTTGATCTCGTAGATCGAGCTGTCCTCGATCTTTAATTCTTTCTTTAATATTTTAAGAAGACGCTTATCCATTTTATCCTGAATCTCAAGACGTATAGCCTCTCCCCACTGGCGCTTCTTTATCTGGCGCTCTATTTCCTTTAAAAGGTCCGCCGCCTCGTCCTCCTCTATATCCAGATCCGCGTTTCGCATTACGCGGTAAGGCGAATAGGTGATTATATCATAGTTGAGGAAAAGCTTATCCACATATTTCTCTATGATATTTTCAAGCAGGATAACGCAGCGCATCCCGTCGCTTTCAGGCAGCTCCACGAAGCGGGGAAGTCCCTGAGGCACCTGCACCGTGGCAAACTCCAGCTCCTCGTCGCCGTTTTTCTTTTTAAGGAGCGCGGCGATATTGAGAGATTTGTTGCGTATAAGCGGAAAAGGTCTTGAGGAGTCCACCGCCATCGGCGTGAGCACCGGATAGACCTCCTCCATAAAATACCTGTCGCAGAATATTTTCTGTTCCTCCGTCATATCCTCAAAGCCGCCAAGTATGGTAAGTCCGCTGCTTTTCAGCTGGGGAAGGAGCGAACGGTTATAAGTCGAATACTGCGTGTTCACGAAATCATGCACCCTTGAAAGGATAGCGTCAAGCTGCTTTTGCGGCTTCATTCCCGATATATCCTTTTTATCGTAGCCCGCGTTCACCATATCCTTTAAGGACGCCACTCTTATCATAAAAAACTCGTCAAAATTGGAGGCGGTTATACTCAAAAATTTCAGTCTTTCAAAAAGAGGATTGGACTTATCCCTAGCCTCCGCCAGAACTCTCGCGTTAAATTCTATCCATGACAGCTCCCTGTTAAAAAAATATTCCGCGCCGTATTCTTTCTGATTATCTGCCATTATCCTTCCTCCTATCTTCTTTTCTGTATGATGACCGGCTTCAGTCCGTATACCTGTTCAAACAAGGTTATTCCGCCGCAGAGCAGACCCTTCTCTATCGTAATATCCTCAAAAGTGCGGGCAGTGATCCTCAGCTCCCTGTCCTTGACCTCGTATGTGCTGTTCCTGAATTTCTGTCTGTGACCGCGGTCAAGAGTATTGCCGATCTTTATTATCGCGGTAAGCTTCGATACAGTGAGATAAGCCTCGCTGTCCATCACCGCCGCAAGCTCATGGCTGGCGTCAAAATCTATCGTGGTATATTTTACGATATTGGCGACTATCTCGCGCTCGAGATGCGAAAGCCCGATTATTTCGGTCGACATAACGATATTGTACGAGCATTCCGCGGGATAAAGCATACTGATATACTGTCCGCAGTCGTGCAGTATGCACGCGATCTGCAAAAGAAGCCGCTCCCTCTTGCCAAGTCCGTGTATCTTTTTGGCGGCGTCAAAAACCGCGAGCGAATTCTTCTCGACAAATTTGACATGCTCCTTGTTCCACGAATACCTCTTGGAAATATTTCTAGCCGCCGCAAGAATATCCGCCGTAAAATCGTGGTCGAAAACCTCGGTCTTCTTCACCTTCACAGCGTACTCCGCGGCGATCCCGTCGCAGAGTCTAACTCCGGGTATCCATAAGGTCTGCGCGTCCGTTACGTCGAGTATTTTTTTGTAAATCATTATACTCGGCAGTATCACCTCGGCAAACTCTTTTGAAATGCCGAGCCTCTCAGCCGAATTTCCCATAAGATAAAAACGGTGATATATCTCTATAAATTCGTCCCTTGTATAATATTCCTTGCTCCTGTCCTCACCTATGCGGCTCATGAACCAGTTGATGCCGTCGCCCACCGCGATAAGGCATTCTATTTTGCGCTCCTTTATGAAAAGATGCTTCAGCACCTCTATATCCGTGTCGATATACTCCTCCATTATCGACAGATCGCTCGCGGAATTCTGAAGAATATCCTCAAGCTTTTCGTTTACGCGCATCGCTCCGAGACGCACGTTCTGCGTCGTTATGAGGGAACCGTGGTCAAAGAGCGATACCTGCGAGCTTCCGGAGCCGACGTCCGCCATAGCCACGCCCTTTTCTATCAGCGAATTGAAGCCGTCCCTGCGCGACGCTACAGCCTCGTACATGATAAGACGCTGCTCCGAATTGCTGAATATCTCCACGTCAAGACCTGTGCGCACCTTTATTCTGTCTATTATATTGAGCGCGTTGCCGGATTCCCTTATCGCGCTGGTCGCAAAGATCCTGCAGTCCCGCACCCTGTATGTGCTCATCATTTTTACAAAATCGTACAGGACCTCGCAAAGCTCGTCCACGAGCTTATAGCTCACCGACTTGTTTTTGTAGGTATCGCTGCCAAGCGCGATGATATGCCGCACATGGTCCAGCTGCTTTATTCCTTTTGTACCGATTTCATAGATCACCATCTCCACTTCGTAGGAGCCGATATCTATCGCCGCAAATGTCGTAACCGCCATATGTCACACCTCTGTCATACTTCATAATTGCTTCCGAGATAATTGATAAACTGCTGAGCCGTCCTTCCCGACAGCCCGCCGTGTGAAAGCTCCCACTTGTTCGCCTCGGAAAGAAGCTCTTCCTCGTCTACATCTATATTATTTCTGAGGGCTATTTTTCTCACGATCTCGTTAAACTGTTTTTTATCCGGAGAACCGTAATAAATCGACACCCCGAAACGCGACGCAAGGGAAAGCTTCTCCTGTACCGTATCCCTTGAATGGATCTCGTCGTCCGTTTCCTCCTTGTCGGAAAATTTCTCCCGCACAAGGTGCCGTCTGTTGGAGGTCGCGTAGATCAGCACGTTATCCGGCTTCTTCTCAAGCCCTCCCTCGATAACCGCCTTGAGATACTTATATTCTATCTCAAATTCCTCAAAAGACAGATCGTCCATAAAAATTATAAATTTATAGTTCCTGTCCTTTATCTGATTTATCACGGAGGAAAGCTGCTTGAACTGATGCTTATAGATCTCTACCATCCTTAAGCCCCTGTCATAATATTCGTTGAGCAGAGCTTTTATGCTTGAGGATTTGCCAGTCCCGCTATCGCCGAAAAGCAGCACGTTATTCGCGCTTCTTCCGGCAAGAAACGCCTCGGTGTTGTCGGTCAGCTTCTTTTTCTGCAGCTCGTATCCGATAAGATGCGAAAGCCTTATATGCTCCGTGCTTATGACAGGTTCAAGCTCCGTCCCCTCCTGTCCTATCCGAAACGCCTTGAACATTCCGAGGCAGCCTACGCCTATTTCTCTATAAAAAGCGCAAACCGCGTCAAAGAATTTCTCCGTGCTGTCCGACGCCGCAAGCGCCGAGGCAAGCTTTATTATCCTGTCGCGTATCCTCTTATTAAAATACTTCTCCGTTTCATTATTATTCTCAAAATCCAGCAGAATCGACAGACAGGTGTCGTTTTCGCTGTCAAAATCCCGCAGATCCACGCCAAAAAGCTCGCGAAGCACTTCAAAATCAAGCATAGCCGCCCTGTTTATCCCGCCCGGTACATATCCCCGTCTCTCGCAGGAAATGCTGAACGCGTTCTCGTCAAAAGCGATAAGATAAGCTATATAATCCTGCCACAGATTGCCCTTGAAGCCCATTTTTTCGGAAAGCTCAAGTATATGTCCGATACATGAATTGACCGAAGCCTGCATATCTCCCTTTGACGCGAAGCGTCCTCCCGCCAGCTCAAACATAGTGTCAATAACGTTTTTATCCCATTTTTTCCCGTACAAAAGCAAATCATACCTATCCATAAGCAAATCTCCCTGTAATAAATTGCGCTCCTTAATAATTGCCGAGAATCTTGAGCGCATTTGACTCCTCGGCTATTCCCCTCAGCGCGTTTCGCACCCCCGCGTCCGCAAGGTTTCCGTCAAAATCGATAAAAAACCTGAACTCCCAGTTATGCTCGGGTATCGGGCGCGACTCGATCTTAGTCATATTCAGTCCGTTGAACATTATGTGCGAAAGTATTCCGTAAAGGCTCCCCGCCCTGTGGTCTATCTCAAAGCATATACTGACCTTGGAGGCGTTTCTCACAAACGCCCTCCTTGAGCTGACAATTATAAACCTTGTCGTGTTGGCGCTCGCGGAATTAATTCCGCGAGCCGCGATTTCAAGACCGTACTCCTTCGCGCAGTTGGGAGAGCCGATGGCCGCCTGCTCAAAATCGTTCTCCTCCGCGATCTTTTTCGCGCTCATCGCGGTATTCGGATAGCTTTCGCGGACCCAGCCCTTATGCATATCAAGGAATTTGGCGCACTGCATAAGCGCCTGCGGGTGAGAATATACACGTTTTATTCCTTTTATATCGGCGCCCGGCTTCACCAGAAGACAGTGCTCTATTTTCAGAAAAGTCTCGGCAACGATATAATTGCTGTACTCCTGAAGCAGGTCGTAGGTATCGCTGACCATGCCCGCCGAGGAATTGTCTATCGGGATAACGCCGTAATCCGCCTCGCCCGACGCGACCTTCTGCATAGCCTCCCTGAAACTCTCGACATTGACGCTGTTAACTCCGCTGCCGAAATATCCCGTCATAGCCTCATGGCTGTATGCACCCGGCACCCCCTGATAGACGACTCGCGCATTCTCCGACGCAAGCCTGTCCACCACCTCGTAGCGCTCAAGCATTGAATCCTCAGATGCCGTTTCCAGCTTTTTGTACTGAAGCTTGCGGCTCATAGCCATTATCTGTGTAAAAAGCTCCGCTACGCATTTTTTGTTGAAAACATCCTCTGTCATGTCAGACAGCTTTTCGATTTTCTGATTCTCCCTTTCCCTGTCAAAAACAGGTTTGCCCGTAGCCATCTTATAATCCGCGACATTCGACGCGACGCGCATTCTCCGCTCAAACAGCTCGACTATCTGACTGTCGATTTTGTCTATCTGTTCTCTCGACTCCTGTAAATCTACAAACATTTTTCCCTCCGGATCTCTCTTTCTGAATATAAATAATACCATATTCGGGCATATTTAGCTTGAAAAAAAAGCCAAAATAGCGGATAATAATATTATATGGATATAAGGTGGCGTTTCATATGAAAAAAGGTCTGCTATTCGTAATCACCGGGCTGATAATCGGAATCTTCGCCGGGATTATGATTTATAACAATATATCCAGCAAAATTCCTAAAAATCCTTCCGACTTAATAGGTAATTCCGCCGGAAACCTTAACAGCGGCGGTCTCTTCTGCGAATCGGACGGGATACTGTTTTTTGCGAACCCTTATGACAGGAACAAGCTTTATTCCATGAACGCCGACTGCAGCGATATACGCTGTATATCCGAAGACAGCGTGCGCTACATAAATGCCGCCGGCAAATACATATACTATATCAGGGACAACGGCTCCTTCAGCGATAACACATCTGTTTTCAAGGGCGATATGTACGGTATAGCCCGCTGTAAATTCAACGGTTCGTCGCTCCACACTCTTGTCTCAGGCTACTGCACCGACCTTGCGGTTTCCGGCGATACTCTTATATATAACGCGAACCGCAACTCCGAACTTGTGACCTGCACCATCGACATAAGGGGCGGAGAAAGCAGCGTTATTTACGATTACAATATTTCTCACGCCAGCGTGTTTAACGGGAGCCTGTTTTTTTCGGACGGAACGTCCTCGCACTCAATATACAATATGAATATATCCGACGGCCTTTCCTCCCTTTACATGACCGGCAACACATACATGGCTAATTATGTTGATAATACGCTTTACTATATTGACCTTGACAATGATTATGCGCTTACCAAAGTGAACTTGTCAAGTAACCGGCGCACTGTTATAACCAACGACCGCTGCGTTCTCTACAATGTCTGCGGAAATACCGTGTACTATTATGCTGAAAATGACGACGAGCACGCGCTTTACCGCATAAAAACGGACGGCTCCGACCGCACTAATATCATGCCCGGCGATATAGAAACCATAAGCTGTACGTCAAAATATACTTTTTTCCAGCTTCAAGGCTCGTCCACGCTGTACCGCGTACCCACCCATAGCGGTACCTCGGTACAGACTATCTATATCCAGCCGCAGGAATAAAACGAGCTGCACTTTCAGGCAAAGCCGCGCGCATACTCGGTATTTTTTGCTATCTTTCATTTACCACCTGAAATATATAAAATTTAAGATAATATGATTCGTCCGCCGCCCAAAGTATCGGGTGGTCGGGCGACTGCGTCCTGAACTCGACCTGCCTAAGCCTCTTATGCGCTCCGCGCGCCGCCTCCGCTATCGTCCTTGCGAAAAGCTCCTGCTCCATAAAATGAGAGCACGAACAGGTGGCAAGATAACCTCCGTCCTTTACAAGCCTCATGCCCTTTGTGTTTATCTCCCGATAGCCCTTTACGGCGTTTTTGACCGAACTTCTGGATTTCGTGAAAGCCGGCGGGTCCAGTATGACGACGTCATAAAGCTCCCCGCTTTCGACCAGTTCCGGCAGAAGTTCAAATACGTCCCGGCATACAAAGCTTACTCTGTCGTCCACTCCGTTCAATACCGCGTTCTCGCGCGCCTGCTCTATTCCAAGCTCCGAAGCGTCCGCTCCTAGAACCGACTTCGCGCCGCAGACAGCCGCGTTCAGCGCAAACGAACCCGTATGCGTAAAACAGTCAAGCACCTTTGCTCCCTCGCAGAGCCTTCCGACCGCCGCCCTGTTATATTTCTGGTCAAGGAAGAATCCCGTTTTCTGTCCGTCCGCGACATTCACTATATACTTAACACCGTTTTCTTCGATCTCCACCTTTGTGTCAAAAGGTTCTCCAATAAAGCCCTTGACACGCTCCATTCCCTCGTTAAGCCTGACCTTCGCGTCGCTGCGCTCATATACGCCTCTAACTGGCATTCCGCGCCTTTTAAGCTCCGCTTTAAGGCTTTCGATTATATCTGCCTTCATTCTGTCGATCCCAAGCGCGAGAGATTCAACCACCAGCACGTCCGAAAACTTGTCAACGACAAGACCCGGAAAACCGTCAGCCTCACCAAAAATAAGCCTGCACGACGAGACGTCCACCGTATCGGCGCGGTACTGCACCGCAGACCCGACAAGACTGTCGATAAACGCTCTATCTATAACGGTGTCACGCTTTCTTGTCATTATCCTCAACGATATTTTTGATTTTGTATTAATAAAGCCTTTTCCGAGAAAATATCCGTCAAAATCGACAGCCTCGACGATATCTCCGTTTTCAAAATTCCCTTCTATCCTGTCGATCTCATTGTCATATATCCAAAGCCCTCCCGCTTTAAAAGAACGGCCCTCACCTTTTTTTATCCAAACTTTTGCCATTGCAAATCCTTTCGCATAATTTTTGACCAATAAGAGAAACTATATCATTATGATTAAAAAATATTTACTGTGCGGCCTCACCGGTTGGTGTATGGAGGTGTTCTGGACCGGTATGGGCTCCGCCATAAGAAAAGACAAAAAACTTACGAGCAATACCTCCATATGGATGTTTCCCATCTACGCTACCGCAGTTATAATCGAACCCGTCAGCAAAAAAATGTGCAGCCGCAAACAAAACACCTTCTGCCGCGGCCTTATCTATTCACTTATGATTTTTACAACCGAATTTCTGACAGGCTCCATACTCAAGAAAAACAACTGCTGCCCGTGGGACTACTCCAAGGCAAAACTGAATATAAACGGCATTGTACGCCTTGACTATCTTCCCGTATGGTTCGCGGTCGGGCTGATCTATGAAAAGATGCTTTGTCCGGACATTCACAAACGCGGGAGCCGTTAAAGGTCCCCGCGTTATGATTAATACAGATCAATAAAGAGGATGAGCGTCCGTAAGAGCTTTCACGATTTCCATCGCTTTCGCTTTGGAGGCCTCCTCGTCCGTGACCGCGAGTGAAATAGCTTCCGCGACCTTGACCATATCGTCAGTGTCAAAGCCCCTTGTGGTGACCGCCGCCGAGCCGAGCCTTATTCCGCTTGTCGTAAAAGGCTTCTCCGGATCATTAGGAATGGCGTTCTTGTTGCAGGTGATATTCACCGTATCGAGAAGCTTCTCTGTCGCCTTTCCCGTAACTCCCTTGCTTCTTAAATCAACTAGCATAAGATGGTTGTCCGTTCCTCCTGATACAAGGTCAAAGCCCCTGTCAAGTAGTCCCGAAGCAAGCGCCTGAGCATTGTCAACTATATTCTTGGCATAAGTCTTAAATCCGGGGTCAAGCGCCTCCTTAAAGCACACGGCTTTGGCGGCGATAACGTGCATAAGGGGTCCTCCCTGGATTCCGGGGAAAATAGCCTTATTGAAATTGAACCTGTCGGCGGCCTCCTGATTGCAGAGTATAAGTCCGCCTCTCGGTCCCCTTAAAGTCTTGTGCGTAGTAGTCGTAACAACGTCCGCGTAAGGAATCGGGCTCATATGCTGTCCGCCAGCCACAAGTCCGGCGATATGCGCCATATCGACCATCAGCACAGCTCCGACCTCGTCCGCTATCTCACGGAATCTCTTGAAATCTATTTTACGCGCGTAAGCGCTAGCTCCCGCAAGTATCATCTTAGGCCTGCACTCTTTAGCGATCCTTAAGACCTCGTCGTAATCTATAAATCCGTCGTCGTTCACTCCGTAAGGCACGCAGTTGAAATATTTGCCGGACATATTTACGGGCGAGCCGTGAGAAAGATGTCCGCCGTGCGCAAGATTCATTCCCATATATGTGTCGCCCGGCTCAAGAATAGCGAAAAACACCGCCATATTCGCCTGCGCTCCGGAATGAGGCTGAACGTTCGCGTAATCGCAGCCGAAAAGCTTCTTCGCACGCTCTATCGCAAGATTCTCGACAATATCCACATACTGGCAGCCGCCGTAATATCTTTTGGCGGGATAGCCCTCCGCGTACTTGTTCGTGAGAGTGCTGCCCATAGCGGACATGACCGCCTTACTCACAAAATTCTCCGAAGCGATAAGCTCGATATGGTCGTTCTGTCTTCCCGTCTCAAGAGTTATCGCGTCAGCGATCTCCGGGTCAAAATTCTTAACTTCGTCAAATGAATACATTTTACTTCCTCCATAAAAATAATTAAAATCATTATATCGCAAGCGGAAAGTTTTAGCAAGCGAAAAACCGACATCTCACAGCCCCTTCGCCTCTTCAAGCGTGATCCCGTTTTCGCCTAAAGGTATCGCGTGGTCAAGACCGACGAACTTTCCGTCCTCCTGCCACAGGACCTCTTTTACAAAAGCGTACTTTTCCTCGTCCCATGTCACGAAATCATCTAACACCATTCCGCCCGTATCGCCGGAATTGGCGTTGAAGCACCAGAAGGTGTGGTTAAGATGATAATTCCCGATAAGCTCGCGCATATACGTCATCCATTTTAGATTCGGCTCGCGCATGAAGCCTCCCCACTCGCCTATGAGAAGCGGCGCGATGTCCTCGTCATATATATAAAGCCAGTTATCGTACCAGCAGTCTTTCGTAAGGCTTTCATAGGTATAATCCCCCTCAAACCACGGCTGAGCGTATACGCTCGGTCCGTAGTCATGCGGCGAATAGACAAGCTTGTTCTGATATTTTCCGAGCTCGACCGGAAAATCCCTGACGCCCCTTAGATTGCCGCCCCACCAGTTAAAATAATAATCCTCGCTGTCTGCGGACGAATAATCTCCGTTGCTTTTTATATCGATGGGATATATCTCCGTTCCTTCAACAAGTATCAGCACATTGGGATTGACCGCCGCCGCCTGCTCAGCCGTATATTTCCAGTTGTTTTCAACCTTGGAGCCGTTCCATATAGCCGCCGCTTTCCCCTCGTTCGGCTTGCCGTGCGGCTCGTTTTTGAGGTCAAAGGCTATTATCGTGTCGTTGTCCTTATATCTGTCAGCCATCCATTCCAGCGCCGCGTAGTAATCCTGCACGCTCACCTTATCGGTGTACCATAGATTGACCACATGGCCCGACGCGTCAGTCTGCGCGCTGTGGATATCGGGCATTACCTTCATTCCGTTTTCCTCCGCAAGCTTGAGGAAATAATCAAAGATCTCCAGGCTGTTCATGGAATTGAGCGTCGGATTGTAGGCGTTGTTGTAATTGGCTTTAGGATACTCTCCCGCCGCCCACTGATTTATAAGCTCCGCCGAGATCGGAACCCTTATCAGATTAAAGCCGTGGTCCGCTATCGCCTTGACCGTTGACACAAGCTCGCTGTTCCACAAGCCGTCAAAGGTATTTGTACCGGTATTGTAGCCGAACCAGTTTATGCCCGTTATCCATACCTCCTTGCCGTCCGCGTCAAGTATCCTGCGTCCGTCAGTGTAAAGCCAGTCGTCGCCCTGAACGGCGCTTTCGGAGCGCTTGAGAAGCTGGGAAACGTCTGTCTGTCCGCCCTGATTCCCGTTTCCCTGACTGCCCTGATTTCCGTTTTGGTTACCGCCCTGATTGACACTCCCCTCGCTCACCGTACAGAGTATTCCGTTGAGCTTCGCCGATTTAACCTTAAGCGCGCCCTCCACGCCAAGATTGCATCCGATCGTCACGCTCTGCCCTGCGCCTATCGCTCCGTTGTATTCCGCGCTGCTTATATTCAGCGTATTTCCGGATACTGAATAGGCGGCGTTCCAGCCCTCGCAGCTTGAAAGCCCTTCTATCTCAAGCACAAGGATCCAGCCGTCAACAGCCGCTCCCGTATTATTTTCTATGCCAAGCTCAAGCCCGTACATACTCACTCCGCCGTTTTCCCATGAATTTGAAACGGAATATTTAACGCTAAGCCCCTCTTTTGTCCCGACGCTCTGAGGCTCGGTAGCCTTCTCCGTCGGAGCGTCAGCGGAGGTTCCTTCCTCCTTCGCACTGCCCTCCGTTTCGTTATCCGCCACAAACTGAGAGGAGGTTTCCTTTTGGGGCGGCAGAGCGGACGCTTCTCTGTCTCCGCCGCTTCTGTTTCCGACATATTTTCCCAGGAAAAAAGAACCCGCGCACAGGAGAAGGACCGCCGCGCATACTGATATGATCACTGTTATTTTTTTACGCTTATCCAAATCAAACCTCCGTATAGCCTTCCTGAACAAGTCCAATCTCGTTTCCGTCCGGGTCCGCGATCGTGAATTTACGGTTACCCCACGGCATGGTTGCGATCGGCTCGATAACTGTAACCTTGTCTTTCAGTTCTTCCCAAAGGGTATCTACGTCGTCGACCGCAAAATTGAATCTCGCGTTTGTTCCGCCCGTCCCCGCTACCATAATGGAAAATGCCGCTCCTTCTCCGTATTCAAACTGAGCGTATTCATATGTGTCCGTAATGTCGGCTCCGTAGCACTTGAAGCCAAGCGTTTTCTCATACCACTCAATAGACCTGTACAAGTCCGAAACATTTGCCCGCGTATGGGTCAGTCTTGTTTTCATTTTTTTCCTCCTGAATCTCTTTGCCTTCATTTAACCGCGAAGGGCCCGCGGACACATTGAAATATGTCCGCAGACCCCTGTAACCTATTCTTCTTTTCCGGCTCTCAGCGCGATTCCAAGCTCTTCAAGCTGTATGTCCTCGACCGCGTCGGGCGCTCCCGTAAGCAGACATGACGCGTCCTTTATCTTAGGAAACGCTATAACGTCGCGGATATTGTCCGTTTTTGCCATAAGCATTACGATACGGTCAAGCCCGTACGCAAGCCCCGCGTGCGGCGGAACCCCGTACCTGAAAGCGTTGATGAGGAAGCCGAACTGCTCCTCCGCCTTCTCGTCCGTAAAGCCGAGAATATTGAACATTTTTTTCTGAATGTCGTCCTGATGTATCCTTACGCTGCCCCCGCCTATCTCATAACCGTTGAGCGTAATATCGTAAGCCTTGGCGCGCACCTTTTCGGGCTGCGTATCAAGAAACTCTATATCCTCCTCCATCATCATCGTGAAGGGATGGTGCATCGCAAGAAGCCTGTTCTGCTCGTCCGACCACTCAAACAGCGGGAACTCCGTTATCCAGAGGAATTTGTATTCGTCCGGTCTGCGAAGTCCAAGCTCGTCGGCTATCTGGAGTCTTAACGCGCCCAGCACGTTCCACACTATCTTATTGCTGTCGGCGGCAAAAAGAAGCAAGTCCCCGGGCTTTCCTTCAAGTCGTTCGACGATAGCGTCAAGCTCCTCATTTGTCATAAACTTGGAGAAGGAGGATTTATAGCTTCCGTCCTCATTTACCGCAAGCCACGCAAGCCCCTTAGCGCCGCAGCCCTTGGCAAAATCGACAAGCGCGTCTATCTTTTTGCGGGGCATAGCTCCCTGTCCGTTCGCGTTGATTCCACGCACGGTTCCGCCGTTTTCCAGAGCGCCCGTAAACACTCCGAAGCCGCAGTTTTTCACAAGACCGGATATGTCTTTAAGCTCCATTCCGAAGCGTATGTCGGGCTTGTCAGAACCGAAGCGGTCCATAGCCTCCTGCCACGTCATTCTCTGGATCGGAAGCTCTATTTCAACACCGAGTATCTCCTTAAAAAGCTTATGCATAAGTCTTTCATTGACGTCAATGACGTCGTCTATATCGACAAAAGAAAGCTCCATGTCTATCTGAGTAAATTCAGGCTGCCTGTCCGCGCGCAGATCCTCGTCGCGGAAGCATTTCGCAAGCTGGAAATATCTGTCGTAGCCCGAACACATAAGAAGCTGCTTAAAAAGCTGAGGCGACTGGGGCAGCGCATAGAACGAGCCGTTATGGATACGGCTTGGTACCAAATAATCCCTCGCGCCCTCGGGCGTGCTCTTCTGAAGTATGGGAGTTTCAATCTCAAGAAATCCCTCGTCGGAAAGGAACTGCCTTGTCACCTTCGCTATCTCGCTTCTCATCATAAGAATGCGCTGCAAATCAGGCCTTCTCAAGTCAAGGAAACGGTATTTGAGCCTTATCTCCTCCTTGGTCTTTGAGTTCTCCTCCACGGGAAAAGGGGGAGTCTGCGACTCCGAAAGTATACGAAGCTCCGAGGCGATGACCTCTATCGTTCCCGTCGCAAGAGCGTCGTTTACAGCGCCCGCTCTTTTGCACACGGTTCCGACGACGGCGATAACGAACTCGCTTCTTAGCGTGCCCGCCTTTGTAAAGCCCTCCGCGCCTATTTTATCCTCCTCAAAAATAATCTGGAGTATTCCGGAACGGTCCCTTAGATCCACAAAGCATATGCCGCCCTTATTTCTGTTCTTTTGGACCCATCCCATAACGGTGACGGTCTGTCCGACATTCTCCTCCGAAAGCTCGGCGCATCTGCAAGTCCTTTTAAGTCCCTTCATTGATTCTGCCATTGTTTTGTTCTCCTATTTATTGGATTTTGATAAAATTCCCTTATGTCGTTGTAGCCCTCTTTCTCAAGCTGCTCCTTCTGGAATTTTTTGTTCTTGTTCATCCTCACGGTAAGCACGCTCTTTCCCTCGCCGCGGAGCCGCTGCGCCTCTTTGATTATACCGCAGAGCATATCGGAGCGGATCCCTTTTTCGATAAGAAACGCCGTCTTACCGGACTTTCCCGGTATCTCAAAGCCGTTGTCAAGAAGTATCGTCACGATCCTTTCAAAGCCTATGGAAAATCCGCAGGCGGGAACCTCCTGTCCGGTAAAGCGTCCCACCATCCTGTCATAGCGTCCGCCGCCGCCGACGCTGCTTCCGAACTCAGGCACCTCTATTTCAAAAATAGTACCCGTATAGTACGACATTCCGCGCACGAGCGACGGGTCGAACACCACCTCAAAATTATAATTTTTCGTGCCGCTTACGCTGTCGATTATGTCCTTGAGATTATCCATAACGTCAGGCTCAAGGTGATCCTTTATCTTATCGCACGCATACGAAAGTCCGTCGGGCGCTCTTTTTATGCCTTCAAAAAGCTCAGTATACCGCTCGACACAGTCCGCGGAATATCCCTCCTTGAGAAGCTCCTCCTTCACGCCGTCAAGCCCGATCTTGTCCATCTTATCAAGAATTATGAACACCGTATCGTAATCTTCCTCGGCGAATCCGCTGTACGCCGCCATAGCCTTTAAGATGCGGCGCTCGTTTATGACTATCCTGAAATTCTTGAAGCCTATCCTTCCCAGCGTCGTGGTCGTCGCGAGTATAAGCTCGATCTCGGCAAGGTTTCCCGGCTCTCCGAGTATATCTATATCGCATTGGTAAAACTGTCTGAAACGTCCCTTCTGGGGCCTGTCCGCCCTCCAAACCGGTCCTATCTGCAACGCCTTGAACGGCGAAGGGAGATTAGCCGAATTGTTTGAATAAAAACGCACGAGCGGCACTGTGAGATCGTACCTTAGTCCTCCGTCCGCAAGATCGTTCTCGCTCTGCGCGCCGTCAAGGTCAAGCTTCGCCCCTCTTTTGAGTATCTTGAAAATAAGCTTCTCGTTCTCGCCTCCCTGTTTGCTTGAGAGATTAGCGATATTCTCGACAGCCGGAGTTTCTATCGCGGTAAATCCGAAAGAACCGTACGTTTCTTTTATAAGGGAGATAAGATAATCCCTTATCTCCATCTCCTTAGGTAAAATATCCTTCATTCCCGTCATGGGCTTTTTGATCAGTGCCATATATTATCCTCGTTTCCTATAAAATGCGTAATATCATAATCTATCAAAAGTCTGCCCTGAGTGATAACGTCAAGAGCCTCCTGTTTATGAATTATCTTCTGAAAAGCGATAAACACTTCCATATCGTAATTATGTATCTCATCAATCATTATACTCATCGCCGTATCAATGTCAAACGCCTTGCGGTACGGACGGTCCGAAATAAGCGCCGTAAAAGTATCGGCGGCTCTCATTACCCTCGCCCCGAACGGAATGTCCTCTCCCTTTAAATTATCGGGATAGCCCGACCCGTCGTAATTCTCGTGGTGATGAAGCACCGACTGAAGAATAAAAGGAGAAAAATCGTAATCCTTCAGAACGTCATAGCTGATCCTCGAATGCAGCCTCATATATTTCATGTTTTCCATGGCAAAGCTGTCCTGCGCTCTGCCGTAGAGATAGCCGGAAAGCTTGAGCTTGCCTATATCGTGCACAAGTCCAGCGACCGCCAGCTCATAGCAGGTTTTGCCGTCAAGCTCCATTTCACGGGCAGTCAGATACGTCAAATTACTGACGCTTATGCCGTGGATCAGATTATCTTTTAAATCCGTCAGAAGAGTTTTCTCCATGCGGACGGAATTATCGACCTCATTCGTTGCCTTCTGCATCAATATATCTTCTCTTTCTATCTATCATTTCATCCGTTCTGCCGATATAATCCGACACGTCTTTGACGTTCTCTATCCTGTCCACCCGTGGAGGATCCCTGCGCACGATCTTTGACTGGGCGCCTGCCCCCGCAGCCCATATCGACTGTTTCTCCTCCATAATGAGGATATTATAAAGACACTCCATTCCGGGCTTTGCGTAGCCGACATTCTCAAAATTTCCCGCCATATTTTTCTGACGGTACAGGTAATAAGGCTCAAGTCCCATATCGGCTGCGGCTTTATGAGTAAGCTCCATTATGCCGTCGGTATTTTCTATGCTGTATCCCGCATACGCCTCTTTAAAAATATTCAGCGCCGCCGCCCGTTTTATCGCGAGAGAGTGAACCGTAAGGCTGTCGGGCGCAAGCCTTGCCGTTTCTTCCAGCGTATGTCTGACCTCACGCTCCCCTTCGCCGGGAAGTCCGACTATCAGGTCCATATTTATATTGTCAAAGCCGCAGTCCCTTGCCATGTCAAAGGCGTACGCCGTCTGTTCAACGGTATGGCGTCTTCCTATCAGATCAAGAGTGTGCTGATTCATCGTCTGCGAATTCACCGATATACGGCCGACCTTGTGTCCTCGCAGGGTTTTCAGCTTATCGCGGTCAATGCTGTCAGGTCTTCCCGCCTCCACGGTAAATTCCATTACGCCGGACAGATCGAAGTTCTGCTCTATACAGGACAGAAGTCTGTCAAGCTGATACGGCAGCAGCGTCGTAGGCGTTCCGCCGCCTATGTATACAGTATTTATTTTTTTGCCCGCAAGAAAGCCTCCGAGCGCGCGAAGCTCCTTCTCAAGAGCCTCAAGATATTCGTCGGTCCTGCCCTTCCACATTAAGAGGGGATAAGAGGTAAACGAGCAGTACAGACAGGTGGTCGGGCAGAAAGGAATGCCGATATAAAGGCTGTATCCGTCCTCATAGTCGAGTTTGGACAAAAGCGCGTGCTCTTTGCGCGCCACGGACAGCGAAAGCTCTGCCTTCGCGTCGTTCATAAGGTATTCGCTCTTAAGACAGCGTATGATCTCTTCGTCCTTATCCCCGTTTTCAAGCATCGCATAAGGTATCTTAGTCGGGCGTATTCCCGTGAGCGTTCCCCACGGAAGTTCGGTTCCCGTAAGTCCGGCAAATACGGAATACAGCTCTCTTTTTAGCCTGTTGCGGACTGCTTTGCGCTCAAAGGTCCCCGTGTCGCATTCTATTTTGTCCGTTCCGTTTTCTCTTCCGATACAAGCCCTTATCCTTGAACCGTCAACGCATATTTCTGCCCGGAGCGTACATTCCGCCGCCCTCGAGGGATCGGTTATTATTTTTTCCTTAGGATAAAACGCCTGTATCATGACCCTGACGTCATTCTCATAGCCATGGGTATTAATACTCATGTAGATCATTGCGGCTCACCCTCTATCTGCAAAAAGGATTGTAGCGCATCTCATGCTCTATCGTGGTCTCGTCCATATGTCCCGGCAGCACTCTCGTATCCTTCGGAAGCGTATACAGCTTTTCTTTGATGCCGCGGCAAAGCGCAGACGCACTCCCGCCCGGGAAATCGCTTCTGCCTATCGACTCGCTAAAAAGCGTATCGCCGGAAAAGACTACCTTTTCATCCTCGAAATAATAGCACATTCCGCCCGCGGTATGCCCCGGTATTTCTATCGCGCGTATCTTATAGCCCGCCGCCTCGAATACCTGACCGTCCTCAAGATAAACGTCCGCGTCAAGCGTAAGCGCCGCCCCCATAAAGACGGACGTAAGATTCAGTTCGGGACTGTGAAGCACAGACTCCTCGTTTCGCCCGATATACGCCTTGATCCCGTATCTTGACCGAACCTCCTCCACGGCAAGTATATGGTCAAAATGCCCGTGCGTCAGGAGTATCGCCTCCGGCTTGAAGCCGAGAGCCTCCACTCTCGCGAATATCCTCTGAGCGTCGTCCGCGGGGTCCACTATTATCCCCCTGCCTTCTTTTTCATTATATGCGTAGTATGTGTTGGTTGCGCACATACCGATGATATTGTGTTCAATTCTTATCATGTCCTTAACGCCCTCGGCGGCTCTGAGCTTTGCCATAAGCTCGTTGAGCTGCTCCACTCCGCTTATCTCAAAGCCCACCTCGATGGTAGCCGTTCCCTGCTTGCTGGTTCTGCTGTTTATGGACTTTATGTCGATCTTTTTTTCCGTAAAAATCTTTGTCACGTCAACAAGCAGCCCGGTTCTGTTGTTGGCATATATCTTTATGTCGGCAATGTATTTTTCGCCGTCGTCAGAACCGTCGAGGCGCTGCCATTCAGCGTCCATGAGCCTTGATTTGTCAAGCTCCGACATATTTATGACGTTCACGCAGTCTGTTCTGTGGATCGAGATCCCTCTCCCCCTTGTAACGAAGCCTACGATCTCGTCTCCGGGAAGCGGGCTGCAGCACTTGGAAAAACGCACCGAAAGGTCGCCTATTCCCTTGACGACGATTCCGCCCTTAACGTCGTGTCTCCTCTGCCTTATCTTACTGTCGTCGGCGTTCTGCTGCAATATTTCCGCGTCAGTGATCTCGTCGCGGTGCTTTTTGTCATATTCCTCAAGAAGTTTGTTTACGACCTGACCCTCCTTGAGCCCGCCGTGTCCGACCGCGGCTACAAGCGACTCCCAGTCCCTGAAGCCGTATTTAGTCATGGTTTTGTCCATGAATTCCGGCTTGAGCAGATCGCTTAAAACTATGCTCTTGCTTTTGCAGTAGGCGTTTATCAGCTCTCTTCCCTTTACGATATTATCCTCTTTGAGCTCCGCCTTGAACCACGCGTTTATCTTGGAGCGCGCCTGAGGGCTCTTGACTATCGAAAGCCAGTCGCGGCTCGGTCCCTTGGAATTCTGGGAGGTTATTATATCTATTCTGTCGCCGTTTTTTATTTTGTAATCTATGGTTACAAGCTTTCCGTTTACCTTGGCTCCCACCATTTTGTTACCGACCGCAGAATGTATGCTGTACGCGAAGTCAATCGGCGTGGAGCCGTTCGGCAGAGTTTTTACGTCGCCCCTCGGCGTAAAGCAGTATACGCTGTCGGAAAACAGATCAAGGTCACTTTTTATAAGGCTCAGAAATTCCTTATTGTCCGACATGTCCCGCTGCCATTCAAGGATCTGGCGGAGCCATGTCAGCTTTGCCTCCTCGCTGTCGTCTCCCTTTGTGCCGTCTATATTCTCCTTGTACTTCCAATGGGCGGCGATTCCGTATTCGGCCGTTCTGTGCATCTCATAGGTCCTTATCTGTATCTCAAACGGCTGTCCCGTCGAGGAGATGAGCGTCGTATGAAGCGACTGGTAGCGGTTCGGCTTCGGCATCGCTATATAGTCCTTAAAGCGTCCCGGAATCGGCTTATACATCTCATGTATAACGCCTAGAGCCGCGTAACAGTCCTTGACCGTATCGACTATTATCCTCACGGCGAAAAGATCATATATCTGATCGAGCGTCTTATCCTGATTGACCATTTTTTTGTATATACTGAAAAAATGCTTTACGCGCCCGTCTATCTCGCAGTGTATTCCCGCATTGTCTATATGCTGCTTGACCTCGGCTACAATATCCTTTACGAATTCTTCCCTTGCCTCCTTGCCGAGTGTAAGCTGCTTCTCAAGGTCGTTGTATACCTCCGGCTGCAAAAATTTGAGCGCGAGGTCGTCAAGCTCAACTTTTATCTTGGAGATGCCGAGTCTCTGCGCGATCGGGGAATAGATCTCCATTGTTTCCCTCGACTTCTCGATTCTCTTTTCGGGAGACTGGTACTGCATCGTGCGCTGATTGTGAAGGCGGTCGGCAAGCTTTATCATTATGACTCTTATATCCTTTGCCATCGCCAGAAACATTTTGCGCAGGTTTTCCGCCTGAACCTCTATTTTGTCATGCTCATAGCTTATCTGCGTCAGCTTGGTAACGCCGTCCACAAGCAGCGCGACCTCCGAGCCGAATTCATTCTCAAGCTCCTCGCCCGTGATCGCCGTGTCCTCAACCACGTCGTGCAGAAGCCCGGCGATTATCGTTTCCTTGTCAAGCTCAAGCTGCGCAAGAATTATCGCGACGCACAGCGGATGTATGATATAAGGCTCTCCCGACTTACGCTTCTGCTCCTTATGGGCCTCCTTCGCCACTTTGTACGCCTTTTCGACCTGAGACAGATCCGTTGACGGATGGTACTGGAGAATGCAGTTCTCAAGCTCCTTAAACAGCTCATCCGGAGTATTCCCGGAAGGCGGATTAAGCGGGGCTTCATCAATTTTAAGCCGTTGTTTGAAATTTTCCTCTTCAGTCATAAATTCCTCCCTCCGCCCTTACGGACAATCAGTGCGAAATCCTTTGAGTAATATATCTATTTTAAGACCAACCGCAAAAAAAATCAATAAAAATAAACATCAGACAATCATTTGCCCTGATTATTTTCCACGGTTATTTTCCTTCATACCTGATAACCGAGTCCACGTCGTAGCCCTCCAGTCTCTTTCGGCCCTCAAGCCCCTCAAGCTCCATGAGAAAAACGATTTTTACAACGATTCCGCCCAGACTTTCTATCATTCCGATTATCGCCTCGATGGTTCCGCCCGTAGCGATAAGGTCGTCCACGATAACGACCCTTTGTCCCGGCTTTATCGAATCCTTATGCATCTCTATCACAGCGTGTCCGTACTCAAGCTCGTAGCTTGCCTCTACCGTTTCGCACGGCAGCTTTCCCTTCTTGCGGACGGGAACAAATCCCTTATGTCTTTTGTACGCGATCGGCACGCCGAAAATAAAACCTCTTGATTCCGGTCCCACGACCACGTCAAAATCCGTTCCGTCAAGCAGCGCGTCAAGGCTGTCTACGGCAAGGCTTAAACCGTCTTCATCCTGAATTATGCTTGTCACGTCCCTGAAAATAATTCCCGGCTCGGGAAAGTCCGGTATGCTTCTTACATACTCTTCAATTTTTTTCATGATTTATTCCTCCGTTTCTATTCTGTATCCCGTAACGCATATCTGAATCCTTTTTTCGCCGCCGTATTCGTTTATCTCCGGATAATATGTACAGGATATCCTGCTTCCCGCCGCGTGCGCCGTTTTTAACTCCCCGCTGTCAAAAAAGCCCACCGCCTCGATACGGCTTCCGTCGTCTTTTCCGAGGGACATACGGGTGTATTCTTTGTTTTTGCCCATAGAGCTTATCCAGCGTATCGTCAGATTCTTATCGGCAAAAACAGGCTTCGGGTTTCCCTTTCCGAAGGGAGCGAGAAGCGAGAGATTTGCGATGACCTTCTCGTTTATGTAACCGATAGGCATCGGTACGTCTATCCAGATCTTTTCGCGCAGGTCTTCCGCCTTCAAGCCGCTGCCCGCGTTCAGTCTGCTTCTGAGTTCGTCTATTTTATCCACGGGAAGCGAAAGCCCCGCCGCCATCGGGTGCCCGCCGAAGCGGTCGAACAGATCGGCGCATTCCGAAAGCTTCTCGAACATATTGTATTCCTCAACGGAACGCCCCGACCCTTTTGCGCCCTCCTTTGCCGAAGTGAGGACTATGGTCGGTCTGTAATATTTTTCCCTTATCCTGCCCGCCACGATTCCGGCAATGCTTTCGTGACAATCCGGTATGTAGATAACGAACACCGTATCGTCCTTTATCCCGCTTTTTTCGACAATATCGACGGCATTCTGTACGGCGGAGTCGGTAAGCCTTTTTCGTTCCTCGTTAAGCCTCACAAGCTCCGCGGCGTACTCCTCCGCCTCCGCTCTGCTTGCGGCAAGAAGCATTTTAAGCGCCTGCTTTGCGGTGTCAAGTCTTCCGCTCGCGTTCAGGCACGGTCCTATCACAAAGCCTATGTGATATGCGTCTATCGAGGATTTTTTTATGCCTGTAAGGGCTATGAGCACGTCAAGCCCGTAATTCTTTGTACTTCTCAGGCGCGTCAAGCCCTCCTTGACGATAACGCGGTTCTCTCCCGTCAGGTCCACTATGTCTCCCACTGTCGCGACAGCGGCAAACTGTATGAGTTCGTCCGCTTCCTCAGGACCGATGCCGTAGCGCTCATAAAGCTTGAGCACCAGCTTATAGGCGACGCCCGCTCCGCACATATGCTTGAAGGGATAATCGCAGTCAGGTCTTTTAACGTCCACCACCGCGTCGGCGGGAGGCAGCCTGTAATGTCTGCCCGTACTGTCCTCATAATACTGGACCTCGTGGTGGTCGGTCACGACGACCTTCATTCCGAGTTCCTTAGCATATGCGATCTGATCGACTGCCGCGATGCCGTTATCGCAAGTAAGTATCAGCTCCGCTCCCGCCGCACGCGCCGCGTCTATAAGATTTTCATTTATGCCGTAACCGTCGTTTACCCTGTCCGGCACGTCGTAATCCGCGTCCGCGCCGAGCCTTTTAAGCCCCTTAAATAAGATATAGATGGAACAGATTCCATCTATATCATAATCGCCTATAATGCGGATCCTGCCGCCCGCGTCAATGCTTTCGGATATGACAGAAACAGCCCTGTCCATATCCTTGAGCAAAGAAGCGTCATACAGATCCTTAAGTGTTCCGTTGAGATACATATCTATATCTTTATCGCCCTCAACGTCACGGTTACGGATAATTCTCGCGGCGACCGGGTCGATGCCGAACCTCTCGCCTATCGCCGTAAAGTCGGCTTTCTTGGAATATACCCGCCATTCCTGCATATTTTAGTTCGCTTTCTTCAGTGCTTTTTTGTACGAAGCCC
>CAJTON010000006.1:91196-97154 GCA_910577605.1 uncultured Butyrivibrio sp. | reverse complement strand
GGCGATGATTTCGACGAGAGGCTTGTGGGTTATCTTGCCGAAGAATTCAGGCGTGCCGAGGGCGTTGACATATATAAGGATAAAATGGCGCTGCAGCGTGTCCGCGAGGAGGCGGAGAAGGCGAAAAAGGAGCTTTCTACGGCGACGAGCACCAATGTGAACCTGCCGTTCCTCGCAACTGCCAAATCGGGACCGAAGCATATGGACATAACGCTCACAAGAGCCAAGTTCGACGAGCTTACCTCGGATCTGGTCGAACGTACCGCAGGTCCGGTGATGAACGCCTTGCAGGACGCGGGGATAAATAAGTCCGAGCTTTCAAAGGTTCTGCTTGTCGGAGGCTCGACAAGGATCCCTGCGGTTCAGAACAAGGTCAGGCAGCTTACGGGACTTGAGCCGAGCCGCAATATGAATCCGGACGAATGCGTTGCACTTGGCGCGTCCATTCAGGGCGGAAAGCTTTCCGGCGACTCTGCGGCGGCGTCCGAGCTTCTGCTTCTCGACGTAACGCCGCTCACGCTTTCTATAGAAACGGTAGGGGGCGTGGCTACAAGGCTTATTGAGCGCAATTCGACGATTCCCTGTAAGAAGAGCCAAGTATTTTCCACGGCGATGAATTATCAGACCTCGGTTGAAATAAAGGTTTTGCAGGGCGAGCGCCAGTTCGCCAGAGACAATAAGCTTTTGGGGACCTTCAGACTTAACGGTATCCGCAGAGCGCCTGCGGGAGTGCCGCAGATAGAGGTGACCTTCGACATCGACGCCAACGGAATCGTCAATGTGTCCGCAAGAGATATGGAGACCGGACGTGAGCAGGGAATAACAATTACCGCAAGCACCAATCTTTCGGAGGACGAGATACAAAGAGCGATGCAGGAGGCCGCCGAATACGAGGCTTCGGACGGCACGAGAATGGAAGCGTTTGAAACGATAAACGAAGCGCGTATCCTTGTGGACGATGTCCGCCTTAAACTTAAGGAGGCGAAAAAAACTCTCGACAAGAACCGCAGGCAGCAGATAAAGGGCGATATTGATTATCTTGAAAAGCTTTTAAGAAAGGCGGCTCCCGAGAAAATGTCCGACACCGATATAAGCGAGATCAAGTCGGCGGCGGACAGACTTAAAGCTTCTTCTGAGCATATGTGATAAATAAAAAGACTATGGCGGTCCTGCCATAGTCTTTTTTGTGTGCCGTCAAAAAATCTTTACCTTCCGGCAAATTTATCAATTCCGTTTGCGATTCCGGCGGCGATTTTTGTCTGATAATCCTCGGTCGCCATTTTTTGGTCCTCTTCGGGATTGGTCATATATCCCATTTCGACTATAGTGACCGGAACCTGCGCCCAGTTTATTCCGCTCATACCGTCGGTTTCCATTATGTACTGTTTTTTGCATCCGGTCGAAGAAACCATTTCGTCCAGAATAAAAGAGGCAAGCTTCCTGCTTTCACTGTAAAGACCGCCGTTGTATATATTATCGGGCGTCTGGCATATCGTGAGGGCGCCGTTTACGGACGGGTCCTCCGAGCCGTTGGCGTGTATCCTGACAAACGCGTCAGCGCCCGCGTCGTTGGCGATCACGGCTCTCTCGGCGTTGCTTATATCAACGTTGTTTGACGTTCTTATCATAATTACGTTATAACCCCGGCTTTCAAGCTCTTTCTGAAGCTTGAGCGCGACCTGAAGCGTCAGTTCATATTCGTTTAAACCGGAGACACAGCCGCTTGTGCCGCTTGCGACCTTTGCCTTCATCTCCGCAGCTCCGGGACCGACGGGCTCCTTTTCGCTGTTGCCCTTCTGCTGATGTCCCGCGTCGATGACGACGGTAAACTTTTGTTCTGCCCCGCTTGTAACGCCTTCGGGAGCAGCCGTTTCGACAGCAGTCGTTATTTCGGGTGCGGGCGTGGCCTGCGCCGCGGTCGAACCGGTTTCGGCGGCGTCTGTATGTTCGGGGCTGTAAGTACGGGAATCGCCGGAGCCGTTACTGCCGCCTGCGCAGGCTGTTACGACCGCCGACGCAATCAATACGGCAATAATAGCAATTATACTTTTTAGTTTTGTCATAATTTATATACTCCCTTTTACAGCGTAAAATTTATATTTCATAAAATACGGCTTCAACGCCGCTTTCGGGTTCTGCGATTTCTACCGCGCCCTCCTGAAAATTTTCGGGAACCTCCGCCGTGACGAGGTTAAGGTAATCGGGCGAGGATATTTCAAGGATTCCCTTGTCGATGAGGATATTTATTCCGTCAAGTCCTTTTTCAAAAGGGAAATCTTCTTCGTTTATCCGCAAAAGTCCCTGATTTCTGTCATAGCAAACGCTTAGCTGTCCGACTGTGACCGTGGCAGACACGGCTTTGTTAAGACGAAGCGCTATTTCAAGCGCGCGGTTCTGCGAAAACAAATAATTTGCGCCGGAGACGGTGCGTCTTGCGTCGAAGTATTCCCTTACCGGTCTTAGGCACAGCCTGTAATTCCCTTTTTGACGGACAAGCGACAGCTCTCTCGGAAGCCCCATCATTCCGGTGTAGGAGCATAAGGCGCTGCGCGTTCTGAGCCACGGGATAAGTATCACGCGGTCGTCGGGACCGTTTACTGTCTGCGCGGCGTACGGCAGCGTCGAGAGATATGCGCTTTGCAGGTCCGATTTTATTTCAAAACAGCTGCCGTCGAAATCCCCGACATAATACTGTCCGTCCGCCTGTATGAATATCCATCTATCTTCGCCGTCATCGCAGTTTAAACGCCGGAGATCAGGACATTCTCCCGAACCCTCCATATGAATATGCTGGGTCACGGTGAAGCTTTGCAGGTCCGTTGAAATAAGAATCGCAAAATCGTCCTTTTCAAGGTACAGAACCATGTAGTACAGATTCCTTGAATCGTACCGGTAAACCTTCGGGTCCCTGTTTTCGCGCGCAATGCATTCAAGAGCGGGTCTGTCAATTCGGGTAAAGGTATTGCCGCCGTCGAGACTGTACGCGATCTTCTGCGTGAAGGTCTTTCCCTCGGACCACGGGCTTGTGCCTCCTGCACAGGTGTAGAAGAACAAAAGCGCATCGTCGGGAAGGGAAAGACAGCCGCCGCTGTTTTTTATCGCGCTGCCCGAAAAGACCGTGCCGTCCGCGTCCGGGTACATAACGTCGTCAAGCTGCCGCCAGTGAAGCAGGTCGCGGCTTATCGCGTGTCCCCAGCTCATATTTTCCCAGACCGTATCGACGGGGTTGAACTGAAAATACATATGGTAAATTCCGTCGCTAAAAATCAGTCCGTTCGGGTCGTTTATCCAGCCGTTGCGTGCGACAAAATGAATCGCGGGGTGGAGGTCGGCGGGCTTTGGCATTTCATCGGACAATTTTACGGCGGCGAAAAATTCCTCGGTGAAATTTCCGGTCAAGGTCACGTCCGCGCAATCCGTGATTATCGCGCCGTAATAAAGTATTTTATCCACGCTTTCCATGTAAGGGACCTTAAAACGCCAAAGGGTTTTGCCGTCGCTTTCGCAGACCAATTCCTCTTTCCTTTCTGATTCGCAGACGGGAATCAGGATATATTTCTTTCTTCCGTTCAGTAAAAGCGTTCCCATGGTTTGCAATACCTCCTGTTAATTTAAAAACATAAGTACCAAAAAACTGCAAATTCCTTTTTATCAAAATTCCTGTAAAGCATTGTGTTGACCGCGCCAATTACAAAACCGCATTTTGCATAAAACCGGCACGCTGACAGATTATTGTCCTGTGTCTCCAGGGCTAACCCAATTAAGCAGGAGCTTTTAGCCCATTCGACTGCTTTGTGAATTAAAGCTGAACCGGTTCCTTTTCTTCTGGCTGATTGTGCAACGCAGATATCTTCAATAAAGCCGTATTTATTCCAATCTTTTCTCAAGACGATTTGCCCAATACATTGGTCATCCGAATAAGCTAAAAAAATCGCTTTGTCGGGGTCGTTTATATAGGCGGCATAGTCCGATGTATCGACCTGATATGTTTTCGTATAGGGCTTCTCATACAGCTCCTCTGTGTATGTCCAAATTCCGTCAGCAAATACAGGGCTTATCCTTCCTATGATTTCAAACGGCTGATTAGGCTTATTAATATCCTTCAGGTTTTTCTTATCAATTTTAACAATTTCCATACGAAACTCCCTTTGACTACGACTGCCGCTGTGCTGCTGACGTTTATGGACTCCTTATAGCACAAATACGGTCATATGTCAATTCGGATACGGTCTTGTTTTATGCTTTATGCGCGGGGAAAAATATGTTAAAATGTCGGTAAGGACAAAAATATGACCGGAGGTTTCTATGGATATAAAAGAAATACTTTCAAAATGCGACCATACGCTCTTGAAACAGACCGCGACATGGGAGGAAATAAAAAAGCTGTGCGACGAGGGTATTGAATACGGCTGCGCCTCGGTCTGCATTCCGGCGGCGTATGTAAGGCAGGCGGCAGAATATCTTGACGGCAAAAATACGGCGCTTAAAATCTGTACCGTCATTGGCTTTCCGAACGGCTACAGCACAACGGCGGCAAAGTCTTTTGAGGCGGAGGACGCCGTAAAAAACGGCGCGGACGAGATAGACATGGTTATAAACATCGGCTGGCTCAAGGACGGGCGCTTCGATGAAGTGAAATCGGAAATAGAGACGGTGAAAAGAGCTTGTCAGGGACGGACGCTCAAGGTCATTGTCGAAACCTGTCTGCTGTCGCTCGAGGAAAAAATAGAGGCGTGCAGGATAGTCACAAAGGCGGGGGCGGATTATATCAAAACCTCGACCGGATTTTCGACGGCGGGCGCGACGCCGGAGGATGTCGCTCTTTTTAAGGAAAATGTCGGTGAAAATATAAAAATAAAAGCGGCGGGCGGCATAAGCACGCTTGAGGACGCCGAGGAAATGCTGCGGCTCGGAACGAGCAGGATAGTGGCGCTGGTAAAGCAGACGGGGCGCTGAAAGCGCCCCGTCCGTATCATATTTTAAGAATAGATTCGTCAAAATAGTATTTTCTGTAATTTTTTCCCTTAATATAGATCTTTATTCTTTTTTGGTTGGCGGCGAGATAAGCGTCGGGATTCACGCTTATGTTATTCAGCAGATAGTCCTGTCTTTTTTTGCCGCCGAAATCACTGTAATGGCAGCGTATCGCGTAGGTGTGGTTGTCGCGTATCACTTCGTCTACCTCCGCGTAAATGAATTTGCCGCCGTCAAGTATCGGATTGGACTTGCCGCCGACAATGCGGCGTATGATAAGGCACAGCGCGCCACAGCCTGCAAAGATGCAGCCGACGATAAGCAGCGCCTTTACCATGTAGACGCTGACCTCGTCCGAGGAGGCGGCAAAATAATCCTCCTTGTCGATATATATTTTTACCGTGTCCCCGACCTTCGGCTTGTTTATCATGCTTACGGGTATGTTGGTGTAGTCGTCGGTGTTGTAATAGTAGTTCACATATACGTCCTTATCGACCTTTGACACCACCGCGTCAAGCTCGATGAGATTTTTTTTGTATTCCTTCAGCCTTGTATTGAATATTCCCGACGCGGCGATAAGTATCAATCCGATCAATATGCACACGATAAAAGAAGCCTTAGGGATTTTTTTATGCTCCGGCGATGCAGTGTTTGCGCTCATTTTTTAATCCTCCTGCTGCTTTTGGAGTCTTACGGAATCAAGACCGTAGTAGTCCGCAAGCATTTTGTTTATCCAGTATTCGGGGTCCTCCGTTATGTCGGTATGAAAAATAACCTCCGGCGTGACCGTAAGCGGTTTTACCGTTACGTCGCGCTCTTTTGTCTGTGAAAGAAATTCGTCCCTCTCGTTAAGCTCCCTGTCGTACTCGGCGGCGTCTCCTTTTATAAGCGACATTGCGGCGCTTACGGACATTGGCATATCGCCGAAAACCGCCGAGCCGCGCTCCGAGTCCGATTCGGTGATATTCGTCAGTCCCACGCACC
>CAJTON010000006.1:62588-91186 GCA_910577605.1 uncultured Butyrivibrio sp. | reverse complement strand
GACTGCAAAGACGCACGCAAATATGGCGGCGGCATATTTTATACGTCGGGGCGTTTCGTAGGCGCGTTCAAGCGCCTTGAGTACGGGCTTGTCCCCGAAGCGGGAATGAAGCCAGCCCATCAGGTAGATAAGATTCAGCGTCATAAATATATAGTAGCAAAAATAGATTATGTTCATCATACGGTAAGGAATTCTAAGTCCCTGCGCGTAGAAAACGGGCGTGCCCTGCGAGCAGAAGATGCCGAAGGTAAAAATAAGCATAAGCCCCGGATAACGGAATTTAAAGCTTGTGCGCGCGGCGATGCGGTAGAAAACAGGGAGAAGCGCCACACACATGACCGCGACGGGAAAAGTGGTCGCGCTCGCGATGTTGTAGCCTCCGTACGCAAAAGAATATATAAGCGCTTTTACAACTCCCTGACTGCCTCCGAGGGAATTTTGCCTGAGAGCGTTGCCGGGCGCGGCGACGCTGATAAAAAAGCTTGCCAAAAGCGCGGCGGTCACTGCCGCCAGCATAAAAGAGGTCTTTTTTTTGGCGATAATATTCCATACAGTAAGTACGGCAAGCACAACCGCGGTAAAAAGCGCGGTCGCATAGTTGCCGCCTCCGACAATAAATGCAAGAATAATTGCAAATGCAAGCGAAATTCCCCGCGAAAGCCTGCTTTTGTTCTTTATGACAAGCGTAACGAGTGTAAACAGCGCTAACATCAGCGAGAAAAAGAAGGTATAGTAAACCGAGCCGTTGTACCAGTAAAAGGAGTCCGACGGCACATGGGTAAACTGCAACGCGCAGAAGGTCACCGCAACGGAAACGCCCGCCGCCGACGTTTTGCCCGCGCCGAACCATTTGCGCAGAAAAACATACATAAACGTGAGCATCGAGGCGGCAAAAGCCGTTATGAGCAGAACGGGAGTAGCCGTATAGAAGCGCTCGCCCCATATAGCGGGCTGTAAATACATAAGGAATATAGCCGTAAAATTGCCCTGCCATGTATCGTAGCTTTCCTTTGTGAGGTCTGCCGCCGTCTTTATGACCTCGGCTGCCGAGTTTGTCTCCTGCCATATTTTCGAGGTGGCGGCGCCGTAATGATAATCGTCCACGCTCGGGTGCGCGTAGCCGCCGATAATATAAAGCGGTATGAGCGAGAGCGCGAAAACCGTTATTAATATGTAGATCAAGGTTCTTTTGTTCATGCGAATATAATAGCATACAAACGACATTAATTGCAATTGGCAAATTATTGTGGTATTCTTATAAAAGTATAAAAACAAAGGGGGAGTCCGTAAATGGGGAGCATATTATATCTTGTTATCCCGTGTTACAATGAAGAGGCTGTGCTTCGCGATACGGCGGGAAAGCTTTCTGTCAAAATGAAGGACATGATAGCCAGAGACGTGATAGATCCCGCAAGCAGGATCATTTTTGTAAACGACGGCTCGATGGATCTGACATGGCGCATAATTCAGGACCTTCACGGTGAGGACAGGCTTTTCGGGGGGATAAATCTGACGAGGAACAGGGGACATCAAAACGCGCTTCTCGGCGGTCTTCTGACTGTCAAGGACGACGCGGACATCGTTATATCGCTTGACGCGGACCTTCAGGACGACATAGATGTGCTTGAAAAGATGGTGGAGGAGCATTACCGGGGCTACGACGTGGTCTACGGGGTGCGCAGTAACCGCAAAAAGGATTCTTTTTTCAAGAGGTTCACTGCGCAGTCTTTTTATAAAATAACAAATAAACTCAGCGACAAAAATCTCATATACAATCACGCGGATTTCCGGCTGATGAGCAGACGCGCCATAGAGGGGCTTTCGCAGTTTGGAGAGGTCAACCTTTTCCTGCGAGGCATCGTGCCGCTGATAGGCTATCCGTCAACCGTCGTCGAGTATGAGCGCAAGGAGCGGCTCCTCGGCGAGAGCAAATATCCTTTAAGCAAGATGCTTGGTCTTGCAATCGAGGGAATAACGTCCCTGAGCGTAAAGCCGATAAGGATAGTGACTTTTTTCGGGTTCCTCTCGCTTTTCGGCGGAATCGCGATCCTCATATATGTGCTTGTAAGCTATTTTACCGGGCATACGGTTCAGGGCTGGTCGAGCATTCTCGTTTCTCTGTGGATGATTGGCGGAATACTCATGCTTTCTTTGGGAATCGTCGGCGAATATGTAGGCAAGATATATCTGGAAACAAAAAAACGCCCACGCTACATTGTCGAGGAGTACATCAACGACAAAAAATAACCCCCGCGGGGGCTTGTGCCGTTTCGCGGTGAGGTTTTATAATCATCTCGGAAATATCAAGGATAAATATCGCGAGGTGATATCATGCATATGGCGGACGCTCTTGTATCGCCGCCCGTCGCCGCCGTTATGGGCGCGGCTTCGGCAGGGGCGATAGCTTATTCGGTCTATAAGGTAAAAAAACAGCAGACGGGCGCGTCGTCTGCGCTTTTTGAGGACAACGGCAGGAAGGTTCCTATTATGGGCGTTATGGGCGCTTTCGTTTTTGCGGCGCAGATGCTTAATTTTACGATTCCGGGAACGGGGTCGAGCGGACATATATGCGGAGGAATGCTGCTTGCGGCGGTGCTCGGACCGTACCATGCTTTTCTGTCGATGGCGGTAGTGCTGCTTTTGCAGTGCCTTATTTTTGCGGACGGCGGCATTATGGCGCTTGGCTGCAATATATGGAATATGGCGTTTTACGCTTGCTTTGCGGGATATTTTCTCCTGTATAAGCCTTTTGTCAAAAATAAATTTTCACGCGTAAGGATAATGCTCGGCTCGATTCTTGCCTGCGTTATTTCATTGCAGATGGGTGCTTTCAGCGTTGTGCTTGAAACGCTTGCATCCGGAATAACCGAGCTTCCGTTCGCCGCTTTCGCGGGTCTTATGCAGCCGATCCATCTTGCGATAGGCTTGGTCGAGGGCGTACTCACGGGACTTGTGCTTATCTTCGTGTATGAGGCAAGACCGGAGCTGCTTCACGCCGCGGACCGCAAAAACAGGCTTTCCTTCGGTAAGGTCGCGGCGGTATTTGCGGCGCTGGCGGTTATTTTTGCGGGAGGAGTATCTCTTGTCGCGTCGTCGCACCCCGACGGACTTGAGTGGTCGGTCAAAAAGACCACGGGTACACAGGTGCTTGAAGCGGAGGGCGGCGTTTACGATAAGGCGGAAAATATAGTTGACAGTACGTCAATATTAGCGGATTACACGGTGGGCTGCACGGAAAAACCGATAGGTACGGCTACGGCGGGAATTATCGGTGCTGCGGCGGTCGCGGGAGTGTGCGCCGGAGTCTGTGTCCTTCTTAATATATTAAGAAAGAAACGGTTGAGGGCTGATGAAAACTGACAGCGCGCTGCGCCGGATAATTGAGATCGAGGATGAAGCTTCTATGGACAGTCCTGTCCACAGGCTGCATCCTGTTGTAAAGCTGCTGGCAACGGCAGCTTTTCTTGGATTTACGGTTTCCTACGGCAGATATGAGCTTTCGCGCGTGCTTGTCATGTGCGTGTATCCGTTCGCTGTTTTTGCGCTGAGCGGCGTTTCCTTTACGCGCTGTGTCAAAAGAATCTGGCCCGTTATTCTGCTGATGGCGTTTTTCGGAATAGGAAATATTATTTTTGACCGTGAAACAATGTTTTCTATTGGAAATATCCGTATAAGCGGCGGCGTTGTTTCGGCGTTCGTGCTGATGCTTAAAGGCGTGCTGGCGGTCATGGCGTGCTATCTTCTGGTTGCGTCTACGGGCATAGAAAACATTTGCTGCGGGCTTGCGTGTCTGCGCATTCCGGGTATTATAATCACTCAGATAATGCTGACGTACAGATATATGTCGGTGCTGACAAACGAGGCGGGCGATATTTTCTGCGCGTATAAGCTCCGCGCGCCGGGACAGAGGGGTATAAACATCAAGGTGTGGGGTCCTCTTCTGGGACAGCTTCTCATACGGAGCGCGGACAGGGCGCAGACGGTTTACGAAAGTATGCTCCTGCGTGGCTATGACGGCAGTTTTCCTCTAAGGGGCAGGCGCGGCAAAGTGTATTCGGGCGTGCTGTATGTTCTCGTCTGGTGCGGTATTTTTATTTTTCTGCGGCTATACGACGTTGCGGGCGCGGTTGGAAATCTGATTATGGGAAGAATGTGACATATATGATTTTAAAATGCGAAAATATATCTTTTCAATATGAAAAAGGAAGGCGCACTCTTACGGACTGCTCTTTTGAAATCGCCGAAGGAGCGCGTATCGGGCTGATAGGCTGCAACGGAGCCGGCAAATCAACGCTTCTTAAGCTCATAACTGGTCTTTTAAAGCCGGACGGAGGCAGGATAGAGGTGGGCGGATTTGAGGTCTGCAAAGCCAATCTTGCCGCGGTCAGGCAAAGGGCGGGCTTTGTTTTTCAGGAGGCGGAAAACCAGCTTTTCATGCCGACGGTGGGCGAGGACGTGGCTTTCGGACCATCCAATTACAAAATGAGCGGCAGCGTACTTGACGAGGCGGTCGGGGAGACGCTTAAAAGTCTCGGAATAGAGGGGCTTAGGGACAGAAGGATAACAAGGCTTTCGGGCGGTGAAAAAAAGCTCGTTTCCCTTGCTTCTGTCTTGGTAATGAAGCCGTCTCTGTTAATACTTGACGAGCCGACGATAGCCCTCGATCCGGGCAACCGCCGCCGTCTTATAAATATCCTTAAAGAGCTTTCGCAGGCACAGCTTATTGCGAGCCATGATCTTGACATGATATGGGATACCTGCTCCGAGGTGCTTCTTTTGGCGGACGGGTACATAGCGGCGCGCGGAGCGGCAGAAAAAATACTGACGGACAAAGAGCTTTTGGAAGAGAACGGGCTTGAGCTTCCGCTCAGATTTCAGGGAGGTTGATCTATGGATAAAAAGGACGCTGTAAACGAAAACGGACATACGTCCGACGGCATTTTGCATGAGCATTCGCACGGGCATTATCACAGGAACACCAAAGCGGTGCTGAACCGGCTTTCCAAAATAATCGGTCATCTTGAGTCGGTGCGCAAGATGGTCGAGAGCGGCAGGGATTGCAGCGAGGTGCTTATACAGCTTTCCGCAGTCAAGGCGGCGATAAACAACACCGGAAAGGTCATTCTCAAGGACCACATGGAGCACTGTATAGTGCACGCCATCGAGGAGGGTGATAACCAAGCGATTGAGGAGCTGAACGAAGCGATAGATAAGTTTATTAAGTGATATTATTTGATGCCGATTCAGGCTGTTGTATTTCTGTGAATTTGTGGTACAATACATTTATGAGAAATGCATGGTGAGAATCGGCACAATTTGTTTTATCCATATGACTATCCATAATCAATCGTGAAAGGAGCAAAGCTATGAAAAAAACACTGACTGCGATAATAATTCTTGTATTAATCTTTTCTTTCGTTATCGTTGCGTCTGCGGGAGAAAACAGCAGTTCACCGGATATGACGCTTGACGAATACTGCGAGAGTGAGGATTTCTCAATGGAGGGACTTCAAAGGCTGTTTCCCGAATACTATGATGAGTGTCAGGAGGCATATGCGCGGGACGCGGCTCAGGTCAAGGAGATAGAGGCGAACCTTGACGAAATGCTCGCAGAAGGGCGGCGCGAGGCGGAAAAGGACGTAAAGCGAAACGAGGCTGAGCCGTTAGTGTTTAACTATCCGATATTGGGAAGCATAGGGGATATTATCGTAGAACTGGAGATGGATTCAGGCAGCTTCGGCTTTGCGGGACACGCGGCAATAGTGTCAAAAGACAGCGGTCTTACAGTCGAATCATATGCTAAATCTTTCAGCCCTATTGGTATAGACGGCGTTCAGTTTTATAAGAATCAATGGGGTTGGAAAGCGGGGGCGCTGCTGATACGCCCGAAAAATATATCCTCCTCGGTTAATCCCTACCGCACGGCGGCGCAGTTTGCGGAGAGCAAGGTTGATTTGCCATATAACAAAAATTTTTTTAATAAGAAAACCACATCAAAATACTATTGCAGTCAGTTAGTGTGGCAGGCATGGCTGGCGGCGGGGATAGACATAGAAAAGGGCACGGTGCCGAATGGCATGATTACTCCCGCCGACATAGTCAATTCCTCCAACACATATATTGTTAATAAAGTACCCGATTGATACGTAGAAGGAACGGTCAGGAGGTTTTTATGCGAAAAAAATTTAAAATCGTCTCTTTATTTATACTTATATTTATCTCTGTCTGTTCGGTATTCGGTATTGCGGGCTGCTCTTCAAAAAGCGTATCCTGTCCCGACGGCGCGGAGTATTGCGTGATAAATTCCGATATGCTCAAGCAAAAGGGGAAATATTATTTTGTTGACGGCGAGGGGAATATAGTGGGTGATTCCTGTTCGATCCGTATGCAGGATCTGAGCGTTTACGATGTAAGCGATGAAAATATCATTCTTACGGGCAGCAGAAAAAATAACGCCATGATATTCAGCAGGGGATCGTCGGAGATAAATCAGGATTTCTTTTTTCTTAACGAACCGAAATATACCGGGGTAAGCGCCGTAAAGACGCGTGGAGATACGATGCTCGGGCTTATGAATGGCGGCGTTTTGAATGGCAAGTATATTGATGTTCTGGTATTGCAGTCTCTTGACGGCGAGGTGCTGCGGCGGAGCGATGTTGAAATATATGCCAGCGATGTTATAGACAACGGATCGGAGCTGGTTATTGCGGGATCTTATTATGACAGGGAAAAGGAACATCATTTTCTTGCGGAGATCGTGGAGTACGATTTTGACAATCCTGAGCAGTACGAGCAGCATAAATACGGAGAGCGTTATTCTGAATTCGTACAAATAATTTCTTACGGCGAGCATTACCTTTGCATAGCGGAGAATTTTAATAACAGTTCGAATAGAATTGCGATAATCAATAAAAATACCTTTGAGCTTGAGGATGAGATAGTGTTTAGCGACGATTTGGGAAGGATCAAGGAAAAGGACGGTAAAATATATGTAGCAGGGCTTAAAGGTCTGTATGAGGTGAATATTGAGGAAAGAGATTACACCCGTAAGCTGAAATTTGACGATTATGCCGATTCTTATGCCGCTGTGGCAGTTAGTTATTTCCTTGACAATAAATTTTATGCCTTTCTGCGTCACGGAAAGGTTGAAAACGGAGATATAAACGAGTACGGATATATGTTAAGAATTGATATGGACACCATTGAGGTGGAGTCAAGGACGCCGATAACCAGCGATAAGCGCACGACTTTGGAGATCGCGTTCGTGCTTCCCGCCTCATATATGAGGGAGAGCGAATAATTACATCACTTAAAAATAAGCCGGAACCGCTTAAAAGTCGTTCCGGCTTATTTGCACGGTTTTACATAAAAAGCATAAAAAACTTGAAAGCCTTTGTTTTTTGTGATAAAAATAGATTATATGCACAGGAATTATTTTTACGGGAGGGTATAAAATGAGCAAACCTTATTATATAACTACGGCGATCGCTTACACTTCCGGCAAGCCTCATATCGGCAATACTTATGAGATAGTGCTTGCGGACAGCATCGCCAGATACAGAAGAATGCAGGGCTATGACGTGCGCTTCCAGACGGGAACGGACGAGCACGGGCAGAAAATAGAGATCAAGGCGGCTGAGGCGGGAGTCACGCCGAAGGAGTTTGTGGACGGCGTTGCCGGAGAGATCAAGAGAATATGGGATCTGATGAACACCTCTTACGACAGGTTCGTGCGTACCACTGACGAGTACCACGAGAAGCAGGTGCAGAAGATTTTTAAGAAGCTCTATGACAAGGGCGACATATATAAAGGATATTATGAAGGAATGTACTGCACGCCGTGCGAATCATTCTGGACGGAATCGCAGCTTGTTGACGGCAAGTGCCCCGACTGCGGCAGGGAGGTAAAGCCCGCCAAGGAGGAGGCGTATTTCTTTAAAATGAGCAAATACGCCGACAGGCTTATTGAGCATATCAATACGCATCCAGAATTTATACAGCCCGTTTCGCGCAGAAACGAAATGATGAATAATTTCCTCATTCCGGGACTTCAGGATCTATGCGTGTCAAGAACCTCGTTCAAATGGGGAATACCGGTTGATTTTGACGACAGGCATGTGGTCTATGTGTGGCTTGACGCGCTGACCAATTATATAACGGGGCTTGGCTATGATGCCGACGGGGACTACGGCGATCTTTATCAGAAATACTGGCCCGCCGATCTGCACCTTATCGGAAAGGACATTATAAGGTTCCATACTATTTACTGGCCTATTTTCCTCATGGCGCTCGACATTCCTCTGCCGAAGCAGATTTTCGGACACCCGTGGCTTTTGCAGAATAACGATAAGATGAGCAAATCAAAGGGCAACGTTATATACGCGGACGACCTTGTGGATTTCTTCGGCGTGGACGTGGTGAGATTTTTCGTGCTGCATGAGATGCCGTTTGAAAATGACGGAAACATCACTTGGGAGCTTGTTGTCGAGAGGCTTAATTCGGAGCTTGCGAACACTCTCGGCAATCTCGTGAACAGAACGCTTGCGATGTCCAACAAATATTTCCGCGGAGTCGTCAGCAATCCGGGCGTGATGGAGGCGGTCGACGAATCGCTCAAGTCGGAGGTGCTTGTGGCGGTAAAGAAGGTTGACGACAAGATGAACGAGCTTCGCGTGGCTGACGCTATGACGGAGATATTCAATATTTTCAAAAGATGCAATAAATATATCGACGAGACGATGCCGTGGGCGCTTGCGAAGGAAGAGGACAAGAAGGGAAGGCTCGCGACGGTCCTTTACAACCTGACGGAGGGAATAACCATAGGCGCAACGCTTCTGTCGCCTTTTATGCCCGAGACCTCGCAGAAGATTCTT
Source organism: uncultured Butyrivibrio sp. (assembly GCA_910577605.1). Taxonomy (GTDB): domain Bacteria; phylum Bacillota; class Clostridia; order Lachnospirales; family Lachnospiraceae; genus Eshraghiella. The sequence goes on along the minus strand of CAJTON010000006.1, from coordinate 82,313 downwards.
TCCCAGTTTGACGCTCCCGCGCTTTCGCTTTCACAGCTTTCGGAATGGGGGAATTTCCCCTCGTCGGGAGCAAGCGTGACAGCAACTCCTGAGATACTTTTCGCAAGGCTCGACGTTGACGAGGTTATGGAAAAGGTAACGGCGATGACAGGCGAAGCCGGAACGGAGGCGCCCGCGGAGTCAGGGATGGACGTTCCCGCAAAGCCGCAGATAACCATTGATGATTTCGACAGGATTCAGCTCAGAGTAGGCGAGATAATCAAGTGCGAGGAGGTGAAGGGCTCAAAGAAGCTTCTTTGCTCGCAGGTCAAAATGGGCTCGGAGGTACGCCAAATAGTGTCCGGAATCAAGGCGCACTATTCGGCTGAGGAAATGGTCGGCAAAAAGGTCGTTGTCGTCGCTAACTTAAAGCCCGCAAAGCTTGCGGGGGTCCTTTCGGAGGGAATGCTTCTGTGCGCTGAGGACGACAAGGGAGAGCTTGCGCTCCTTACCGCCGAAAAGGATATGCCGGACGGCGCGGAGATTTCATAAATTATGAACGGAATATTTGAATCACATGCCCATTATGAAGATGAGGCTTTTGATAATGACAGAGAGGCGCTTATCGCCTCTTTGCCGTCTAACGGAATAGAATATGTCGTAAACGTAGGCTCGACCGCGCGGACCTGCCGTCTGACGGTGGAGCTTACAAAGAAGTACGGTTTTTTATACGGGGCGTTAGGGATACATCCGAGCGAGATAAAGGACATAGGCGACGCCGATATGGATTGGATAGAGAGCGAGACTGATGCCAACCCGAAAATCGTCGCCGTCGGCGAGATAGGGCTTGACTATCACTGGGACAAGGACAATAAGGCGCGGCAGAAGGAGTTTTTTGCGCGTCAGATAGATATTGCCCGCAGGGTCAGCAAGCCTATTATAGTTCATTCAAGGGAGGCGGCTCTTGACACATGGGAGCTTATGAAGTCGGAGCGAGCGGAGGACTGCGGCGGAGTCGTGCACTGTTTTTCCTACGGCAAAGAAGAAGCCGCCAAATATCTTGATATGGGATTTTATATCGGAATCGGCGGCGCGTCCACCTTCAAAAACGCGGTCAGACCGCGCGAGGTGATCACGTATGTGCCGCTTGAGCGTATTCTGCTTGAAACGGACTGCCCGTATCTTGCGCCCGTCCCGTACAGAGGAAAGCGCAACTCCTCCCTGAATCTGCCGCTTATCGCCGAAAATATAGCCGCCGTCAAAGGAATCGACGTGAAAACCGTGTGCGAGGTCACGAAAGAGAACGCAAAAAGGATGTACGGAATCGTATGAGTAAAAAATATCTTGCCAATCCGACGAACACTCTCGCGGTGATAAATAAATACGGCTTTGCCTTTCAGAAAAAGTTCGGGCAGAATTTCCTTATCGATGAAAATATCGTCGCCAAAATAGTCCGCGAGGCGGGAGTGACAAAGGATGATTTCGTTTTGGAAATAGGTCCGGGAATCGGCACTATGACGCAGCTTCTCTGCGAGAATGCGAGGGAGGTCGCGGCTGTGGAGATAGATAAAAAGCTTATTCCCATACTGGAGGATACTCTTTCTGAATATGACAATGTAACTGTTATAAACGAGGATATTCTAAAGGTGGATATAGCGTCGCTTGCCGCCGATAGAAACGGGGGACGACCGATAAAGGTGGTGGCGAACCTTCCGTATTATATTACTACTCCCATAATTATGGGACTTTTTGAAAGCCATGCGCCGGTTGACAGCATTACGGTCATGGTGCAGAGAGAGGTCGCCGACAGAATGCAGACCGGACCGGGAAGTAAGGATTACGGGGCGCTTTCGCTGGCTGTGCAGTATTACGCCCGACCGGAGATCGTCGCGAACGTGCCGCCCGAATGCTTTTTGCCGCGTCCAAGCGTCGGCTCGGCTGTGATAAGGCTTGTCAAGCATATGGTCAATCCTGTCGCCGTCAGGGACGAGGCGCTGATGTTTAAGCTTATAAGAGCGTCTTTTAACCAGCGGCGCAAAACTCTCGCCAACGGGCTGAACAATTCTTCGGAATTAAATCTTTCCAAGCAGGTGATAACTCAGTCCATAGAGGAACTTGGCAAGGGCGCGGCAGTCAGGGGCGAGACCCTTACGCTTGCGGAATTTGCCAGACTTTCCGATATTATTGACTCCCGCTGCTTGCGGCGGAGTATTTGACTTCAAACTGAATTAAATGTCCTTTTTTCGACCGCTCATGCATATACTTTAAGTGGTAAGCTGCCGGAATGCAGTCGAGCGGAAGGAGTGGTATCAGTAAATGGAATACAACAGAATGATAGCGTATATCTATTCGTACAACGACGGGATGAAAAGCAAGAACACGGGTTTTGCCAAGCTTGAGGTGAGGCAGAACGTGCTCAAGCTTCAGATCAATATGAAGGGCGCGTATTCTGATTATAACACGCCGTGGAGCGTAAATCTTTTTTACCGTGAAAGGGGCGGTATCCGCGGAATATGTCTTGGCGAGATCAAGATAAAAAACGGGATCGGAGAATACAGGTATACCGGAAACGCTTCGGATATTGAAGGGAGCAAAATAGAGTTCGGATCGATAAAGGGACTGTATATAAGCTGCGACGGAAACATACATAAAATGTATGCGAGCGAATGGGACGATCTTGGCTTTATGCCGGACAGCATTGTCACGGACGGCGGGCGCCCCGGTCAGAGCGCGACGATAGTGGAATTTGCCGGAGCCGATACGGTAAAGCAGCCGGATAAGCCGTCGCTTTTTGCGGAGCCGGAGTCCGTGAGAGAGGAACAGCCGCGGACGGAGGCTATAAGTTCCGATCCTGTGGCTGAATCGTCCGGGAGCGGAGCGGAAAAGGCTGTTTCTCCTGGTTTTGCTGCTGCGTTTGAGGCGGCAGTGAGCGAAGAACTCGCGGACAAAACGGAAACGTCAGGCGGCGTAATGCTTGCGGCGGCGGAGGTCGCCGAGGACGCGCAGACGGAGGAAAATATTTCGGAGAACGCACCGTCGGTCGGGACGGAGGCTTTGGACAGGATAATAGACGGACGCGAGAAGATGTTCCTTTTTGCGGACGATGATCTGTATGATGTTGTTGAGATAAGCGCGGAGGATATAAGTAATTTTCCCGAGGCGAATCTGGCGCTGGCAAACAACAGCTTTGTCAATCACGGATACTATAATTTCAGGCACCTTATTTTGGGCAGAATGCGCAACGGCAGCGGCTGCGGATATTTTATCGGAGTGCCGGGAGTATATACTAGAAGGGACAGAAACACCGCTTCATGATTTAATTATTTTAAATTCAGTATGCGCAGCGATGTAAGGCTGGGGCAGTTCGGGTACTGGTACAGAGAGCTTCTGTGCTGAATCAAAGAGTTCACTCCCTTAGGTTAGTCTCGAGGATTAATCACGTGGATTGATCAGGACATAGCGCTTGTGGTCGGCGTAGCCTCCGTTAAGCATGATGACCGAGCGCGCGGTGCATTCAAGCTCAAAGCCAAGTCTTGTGAGGAGGCTTATGGAATTTAAGTTGTCCGGAAGCGTGTACGCCTCTATGCGGTGCATACGGTCTTCTTCAAAAACGGCGGTTATCAGACGGGAAACTGCTTCAAGGGCATAGCCCTGCTTCTGAAATTCGGGCAGCAGCTTGTATCCCAGATGACACGAGCGGTAGGCTCCCTTTATGATATTGCTGAAGGATGCCGTACCTATGATCTGTCCGGGTTTTTCTTTGGCAAACCAGAAATAACGCATATAAATTCCGTTAAGAAAGGCGCCAAATTCGCTTTGCAGATTGGCTCTCTGAAATTCGGGAGTATAGAAATTATCGGCTTTCGCCGGCTCGACAAGGTCAAATATACTGCGTCCCGACGAGTAGAACCGGAGCACACAGTCGGCATAACTGTCATTAAGCACCGCTAATTTCAGACGCATTGTTTCGTATTCAAAATTCATTGTAAAGCCTTTCGCGTGATCAACATGATATGAATTACAGTATACATCATTTATAAGAAAAAAACAGGAAAAATTTTATGAAACTAAAGAATTTAACGCCGGATGAAAAATATATGTACGAGGCGATAAAACAGGCGCGCCGCGCCGCCCGCCTGAGTGAGGTCCCGATAGGCTGCGTTATCGTATTCGAGGACAAAATAATCGCGCGCGCCTATAACCGCCGCAATACCGATAAAAGCACGCTCGCTCACGCGGAGATACTCGCGATAAAAAAAGCTGCGAAATATATCGGCGACTGGCGGCTTGAGGAATGCACCATGTACGTCACGCTCGAGCCTTGTCCGATGTGCGCCGGAGCCATAGTGCAGGCGCGCATTCCGAGAGTCGTAATGGGAACGATGAACTCAAAGGCGGGCTGCGCCGGCTCTGTCGTGAATCTTCTTCAGATGGACGGCTTCAACCACAAGGCGGAGATCACTAAGGGCGTGCTTGTGGAGGAATGCAAAAAGATGATGCAGGATTTTTTTAAGGAGGTCAGGGAAGGGAAGCGTCCCTTGAAATAGCTTGACATCTCTTGCCAAAATAGTTATACTGAAAGCTGTCCATGCAGCCGGGGAAGCAGCGGCTCCCTGTACCTGCAATCCGCTACAGCAGGGGTGATGTTCTGCCCCGGACCGTATGCATCGCAGCTGCCCGGTTTAAGCAGCGTTGAAGCTTGGGTCTTGCGCAATAGGAATCTGTGAACCATGTCAGGTCGGGAACGAAGCAGCATTAAACGGAAGCTCCTATGTGCCGTAAGGTCGCCTGGGCCGAGCCGGCTGGGTCGGTAACGTGCAGTGCATTGGTTCAAAGCAGAACGCATGGATATTGAATAACGTTTCCGGAATCCGAACCGGAATGAAAATAAAAGAAACCGATTTGCCGGAGGGTCTGCGGACTGAGGGCGAACCGGTTTTTTGCTGCGTATGGTGATGAAAATTGACAGGGAAGGAACTATGTGTTAAAAGTATATTAGTGGCTAATTAAATTATTTTTTACTTAAGGAGAAGCACTATGAATTCTATTGTATTCATAGATAGTGAGATAACCGTTGACGGAGGAAAAATTCTGGATCTGGGAGCGGTAAAACCGGACCGCAGGACGTTTCATTCATCTTCGGTGAAGGATTTTATTTCGTTTATTTCCGACTGCGATTATATATGCGGGCATAACATAGTCAATCACGATTATAAATATATCGGTAAATTTTTTGATGCTCCAAAACATCAGGTGTTAATAGATACGCTTGCGCTTTCACCGTTACTTTTTCCTCAAAGACCGTACCATGCGCTTCTTAAGGACGACAAGCTTCAGTCGGATGAACTTAATAACCCTTTGAACGATTCGATAAAAGCAATGGAGCTTTTTAACGATGAAGTAAACGCGTTTAACGCGCTTCCCTACGGTAAAAAATGGGTGTATACATCTCTTCTGTATCCATTTCCGCAGTTCAAAGGTTTCTTTGACTATAATAAAAGCATACAATATCCCCTTTCGGCAGAATCGCTAAAAGAAGAGTTCAGCGGTAAAATCTGCCTAAATTCAGACATTGCGCCCGTAATGAAAAAATATCCCGTTGAATTTGCGTATGCGCTCGCGCTTATATGGTCGGGAGATAAGTATTCCATAACTCCGCCGTGGGTACTGAAAAATTATCCCCGCGTCGAAGACGTTATAAATATGCTCTGCGGAACTCCGTGTGCCGAGGGCTGTCCGTATTGCAGCGGACATCTGAATGTTACAAAAGAGTTAAAGCGTTTTTTCGGATATGACAGTTTCCGTACCTATAACGGCGAACCGCTTCAGGAAAGAGCAGCGGACGCGGCGGTTCATTCCAAGTCGCTGCTTGCGGTTTTTCCGACGGGAGGAGGCAAGTCCGTCACTTTTCAGCTTCCCGCGCTGATTGCCGGAGAAACTGTACGCGGTCTTACGGTTGTAATTTCGCCGCTTCAGTCGCTTATGAAGGATCAGGTTGACAATCTTGAAGACAAAGGAATCGCAGATGCCGTTACAATAAACGGAATGCTAAGCCCTATCGAGCGTGCGGAGGCAGTGGAGCGGGTGGCAAGCGGTATAGCGTCGCTGTTATACATATCGCCGGAGCAGCTTCGGTCAAATACGATTGAAAAACTGCTGCTTTCGCGTAACATTGCCAGATTTGTGATTGATGAAGCGCACTGTTTTTCGGCATGGGGACAGGATTTCAGGGTGGATTATCTCTATATAGGAGATTTTCTTAAGGAGCTTCAAAACAAAAAGGGTCTGGAACATCCCATTCCCGTGTCCTGCTTTACCGCTACGGCAAAGCAGAAGGTAATAACCGATATTAAAGATTACTTTAAATCAAAGTCCGGTCTTGACCTTGAGCTTTATACGACCTCTGCGGTGCGGGAAAACCTTAGATACGAGGTTTGGTATAAAGAAAGCGAAGCTGAGAAGTATAACGCTCTGCGGTCGTTGATAGAACAGAAGAATTGGCCGACCATCATATATGTTTCGCGCACAAGGAGGACGTTACAGCTGGCGGAAAAACTTACAAGCGACGGCTTCCCTGCAAAACCCTTTAACGGCAAAATGGAGGTGAGTGAAAAAATAGCCAATCAGGAAGCCTTTATACGCAATGAAGTAAAAATCATAGTCGCGACCTCCGCTTTCGGTATGGGCGTGGACAAAAAAGGCGTTAAACTGGTTATTCATTACGATATATCCGATTCCCTTGAGAATTATGTTCAGGAGGCAGGGCGCGCCGGACGCGACCAGTCCCTTCAGGCGGAATGCTATGTTCTTTTTAACGACAACGACCTTGATAAGCATTTTATACTTCTTAACCAGACGAAGCTCAGCATAGGCGAGATACAGCAGGTATGGAAGGCAATTAAAGACCTTACAAAGACGCGCGCCCGCGTCTGCTGTTCTCCGCTTGAGATAGCCAGACAGGCAGGATGGAACGACGCGGCGGGTCAGGATATTGAGGTAAGAGTCAGAACCGCCGTCGCGGCATTGGAAAACGCGGGATATATAAAGCGCGGCAAAAACGTTCCTCATGTATATGCGACAAGCATACTCGCCAAGAACATGAAGGAGGCAAGCGACATAATTAACGCTTCCGCCTTGTTCGACGACAAACAACGTGAAAATGCGATGAGGATCATAAAATCTCTTATTTCAAGCAGAAGTATTGCCAAAGCGGGAAACAACGACGGGGAATCGCGGGTCGATTATCTTGCGGATATATTAGGGCTGCCGAAGGACGACGTCGTCAATGTGATAACCTTGATGCGTGAGGACGGGCTGTTAGAGGATTCCCGCGATATGTCGGCATATATACGCCGTGCGGATTCACAGAATAAATCGACTCAAATACTTGAGCGTTTTGCAAGGCTTGAAGGCTTTATGATAGATGAGCTTGAGGACGGCAGGCTGCACAGCGGTCTGAGAGAACAAAAGGAACTGAACGAGCGAGCCATATCAGCCGGAGTCCCGCATTCAAGCGCAAAAAATATCCGGACGGTACTGTATTATTGGACAATTAAAAATTATATCCGCAAAACTACTGCCGACGGGGAAAAAGGCTCCGAAATCGTGCCGATGCTTGATGTTGGAAAATTGCGTGAAAAATTTGACCTCAGAATCGATATATGCCGTTTTCTTGTGGAAGAGCTGTACCGCCTTGCAAAGGATAGCACGCAAGAGGATTCTGAGGAAATGCTGGCTGAATTTTCTCTTATAGGTCTTTGGAAATCATACTGTGACAGACCCAGATTTGATTTTAATAAAGCCGATCCGACACCGCACGATGTTGAGGATGCTATTCTTTATCTGTCAAAAATAGGAGCGCTCACGCTTGAAGGCGGATTTCTTGTATTGTACAGCGGAATGGAAATCAAACGCATTGTTACGGATAACAAAATCCGTTATAAGCTTGACGATTACCGTATGCTGAGCGAGTTTTATAAGCAAAAGATACAGCAGATCCATATAGTGGGGGAGTATGCGCATCTTATGGTGCGCGATTATAACGCGGCTTTGCAGTTCGTGCAGGACTACTTTCAGATGGATTTTAAGCAGTTTATAGCGAAATATTTCAAGGGCGAACGGGCGCTTGAAATCGAACGCAATATCACGCCCGAAAAATACGATCAGCTTTTTGCGGGGCTTTCCGAAACACAGACTAAAATTATAAACGACGATAAATCGGAATGCATTGTAATAGCAGCCGGACCCGGAAGCGGCAAGACAAAGGTGTTGGTTCATAAACTTGCGTCGCTGCTGCTTTTGGAGGAGGTGAAGCATGAGCAGTTTTTGATGGTAACATTTTCCCGCGCGGCGACGACAGAATTCAAAAAAAGACTGATACAACTCATTGGAAACGCGGCGGCTTATATAGAGATAAGAACCTTTCATTCATACTGTTTTGACCTGCTTGGCAGAATCGGGAGTCTTGAAGGCGTTAAGGATGTTGTAAAAAACGCCGCGGAGATGATTTACAGCGGAGAGGTGGAGCTTGGGCGGATCACCAAAACGGTCGTCGTCATCGACGAGGCGCAGGATATGGACGAAAGCGAGTTTGCGCTTATAGAGGCTCTCATGTCCAGAAATGACGATATGAGGATAATTGCCGTTGGCGACGACGACCAGAATATATATGAATTTCGCGGCTCTGATTCAAAATATATGCGTTCGCTTATTACGAATCACAACGCGGCTGTCTATGAGATGACTGGGAATTACCGTAGCGCGGCTAATATTGTTGCATTGGCGAATGAATTTGCCGCCTCAATATCCGATCGCATGAAGCGGAAGCCGTGCTTTTCCGTTCAGGGAAACAACGGTAAGGTAAAGCTTATAAAGCATATCGGAAGTAATCTTGAGGAACCGATAGTAAGAGGGATAATGTCTTCACATCATGAGGGCAAGATCTGTGTATTGACGAATACTAATGAGGAGGCGCTGAGGGTTCTTGGTCTTCTTAATAAGTATGGCGTCCGTGCGAAGCTCATACAGTCGAACGACGGTTTTAGCCTGTATAATCTTGCAGAAATCAGATTTTTTTTAAAACAGATAGATAAAAGGATCAAATTTGCAAAAATACCGGACGAGGTCTGGGGTGAAGCAAAGCAAAAGCTGTCTGAGAGATACAAAGCAAGCGGCTGTTTTGATATATGCCAGAATCTTTTATCGGAATTTGAAGAAATAAATCCGAATAAATACCGTTCGGACTTGGACGAGTTTATCCGGGAATCAAATCTGGAGGATTTTTACGGCGACGATAAGCAATCCGTGACAGTTTCAACGATACATAAGTCAAAGGGGCGTGAGTTTGATGTTGTATATATGCTTCTGAATAATATAAATGTCAACACCGATAAAATGAAGCGACGTATATATGTCGGTCTTACAAGAGCGAAGCGGGAGCTTTATATCCATTATAACAACGATACCTTTGACCGTTTTGCCATATCCGGAACAGAACATATTTTTGACCGGAACCGCTATCCGGCTCCGTCGGAAATTATTTTACAGATGGGGCATAAAGACGTTGTGCTAGATTTTTTTAAAGGAAAGAAAGAGCTTATATTCAAATTGCAAAGCGGTTCGCCGCTTGCCGTTGACAGCGTGTATCTTACAGCTGAAATTGATGCGAAGCCGGTTCATGTGGTCAAGTTTTCAAAGGATTGTGTCGAACGCCTTGAGAATCTGTATGAAAAGGGCTATAAACCTTATAAGGCGTACGTTCGTTTTATTGTTGCGTGGAAGGGCGAAAACGACGATAAAGAAACCGCGGTGATCCTTCCTGAGATATATTTGAAATTATGAAAATGTAATTGAGAGGAGACACATAAATGGCAGTTATAGGAATCGACTTAGGAACAACAAACAGTCTTGCTGCATACTGGGACGGCGGGGAGGTAAGGCTGATAACGGATGAAAACGGGCAGACTTTGTTTCCGAGCGTAGTCGGATATATTGAGAACGAGGGGCTTACAGTCGGGAAGGCGGCAAAGGAGCGTCTGCTTACCCACGGAAAAGATACGGTTTCCTCGTTCAAGCGTTTTATGGGAACGGATAAAACATATGAGCTTGGGGGAAAAGAATATAAGCCGATGGAGCTCTCCGCGATGGTGCTTGAGAGGATCAAGAGGAATGCGGAGTGTTTTCTTAAAGAAGAGATAGAAGAGGCGATCATAACTGTTCCCGCGTATTTTAACGATAAGCAGCGGAGCGATACCAAGAATGCGGCGAAAATAGCCGGATTAAAGGCGGACAGGCTGATAAATGAACCGTCCGCCGCCGCGCTTGCCTACCGTATGAAATGTCAGGCGGACGACATGACGCTTCTTGTGTTTGACTTCGGGGGAGGCACGCTGGATCTGTCATATGTGGAATGTTTTGACAATATCATTGAGATAGTAGCCGTCGCCGGGGACAACTATCTGGGCGGGGACGATATTGACAGGCTTATCGCGCAGTATTTTTGCAGAGAAAACGGTATCGATACGGAAGGTCTTGACGTCGGCAAATACGCGGAACTGATAAAGGCGGCGGAGACGGTGAAAATACGCCTTGAAACGGAAAAAGAAACCGAAATGGAGCTGTCCGTCAATGAGCAGATATACAGGACAGCTTTAAACGACGATGTATTGTTTGAAATATGTATGCCTTTATTTGGAAAAATCAAAAAATTATTTCTGCGCATATTAAACGACGCGGAATCCTCGGTATCGAGTATAGACGATCTGATAATGGTCGGAGGCTCCTCAAGACTTTCCGTGGTAAAGCGTTTTCTGACGGAGCTTTTGGGAAAAGAACCCGTGGTGCTGGGTCAGACCGATCAGGTCGTCGCTATGGGCGCGGGAGTTTACGCGGGTATCCGCAGCCGCAACGAGGACATACGGGATATGCTTCTTACCGACGTATGCCCGTTTACTCTCGGTATTGAGTGCTGGCATAAGGAAACAAGCACACAGGGCTATCTTCTTCCGACGATAGAACGCAATTCGACGCTTCCGGCGTGCGTGCATAAGAAACTGGTGACGATCAGCGATTATCAGACGGAGATATCGGTGAAAATTTATCAGGGCGAGGAGTATTACGCGAAGGACAATGTTTTTCTCGGAGAGGTAAGCATACCGGTCGAGCCGGCGCCTGCCGGACGCGCGGGCATCGACGTTTATTTCACCTATGACATTAACGGTATACTTTATGTCGAGGTCGCCAATTCGCAGAACGTGCGCAGACATATTTTACTTGCGAACCAGAAATTAAGCGACGCCGAGCTGAAAAAGTACATGAAGGATATGGAGGAGCTTCTTATTCCTCCTATCCAGATGAAAGAGAATCAGGAGATTCTGGCAGAATTAAACCGTTATTATGAGGAAAGCTCCGGAAATCTGCGCAGACAGCTCGGTTATCTTATCATGCGGTTCGAGAACGGCTTGCAGAGCGGGAGAAATCATATTGTCAGAAGAGTTGTCGAGGATACGAAACGGCAGCTTGAACTGCTTGAAGCGCGTAAGGAATGCGAGGAAGAGTTTTTATTCGACGGAGAGCTTAAATTTTACGAAGAAGACGATATTATGCAGGAAGAAGCAGAGGGTGACGATTATGAATGATATTTGGCAGATACTCGGAATAGAACCGACGGACAGCAAAAGACAGATACGCGCGGCATATGCCGCGAAAACAAGGGAATGCCACCCCGAGGAGGACGCAGAAGGCTTCGCGATATTGAATCAGGCATACCAAAGGGCATTGGAGGCTGCTACCGGACAGAATATAACAGAAGCAATACCGACGGAAAGAACACCGGAAATAAGAACTCACGAGAGAAGAACGGCATCAGAGCGCGTACGGACAGTCGTGTTGCAGACCTCTGAAAAAGAATCGGGCAATGAAAACACCGGGGACCAAAACGACACACAGGAAAGCAATGATACGGAAGCGTCGCTTTTGGAGCGTTTACAGCAGGCTGAGGATAAAAAAATCGAAGACAGTATGGAGAAAGGAGCGCTAAAGAGCTTTATTTCTATCTTTGAAAAGGCGAAAGAAAGCGGAAGGTTCCCGCGCGCCGACGTATGGAAGGAGTTCTTTTTGTCGGAGGATTTTTTGGAGGAGCAGTTTTCGGACGAATTTGCTGAGGGTATGGAGAGGTATCTTGCTGACTGGAGCATGGAGGGAAATTATAATATTTACAGTCTGCCGGACAGCTTTTTGACGGAGCTTGCAATCGCGTACGCGATCATGCCGGAAAATAATACTCCGGACCCGGGGGCTGACCGCAGAATCTATCAGGCGAACGAAACGGGATTTAAGGCAAGGGAGACCGCCGCGGCTCTGTGGAACATGCAGAGGCGGGAATATATGCCTGTCCGTATTTTGTACAAGCCGGAGAACCTTGTAAGACTGCGCGCTTTTTCGGATTATATGCGTTTAAAGAGCATGAACGCCATGAATCTGCTTTCTCCGAATATGCAGGATAAGTGGTACGAGCTGCTTATGTGCGGCGCTTCAAACCATATGTATGAGCTGAAAGGCAGAGGACAGAATCAGATTTATGAGACAACAAGAAGTACGGCTCTTATAACGCTGTATATTTTCTGGATGAATCACGAGGATGTGCCTAAGTGCGTTCTTGAATGTATGTATAAAACCTATAATTTGAAGGATATCGAGAAATCCAGCAGCAAAAAACTCTACGGACCGTTAAAGCAGGCGATTCTCGCGCAATATCCTGACGTTGAGGAGGTAATGTCGGGCGGAAACAGCATGGCACAGACGATCAGTAATTGGTATCGGCGCCTGAGCAAAATAATATCGGAGGGCGAAAAGGAATACGATTACAGGACAGGTTCTTACGAGGAGCCTGAGCAGTTGAAGAAACAGATTACAGAACTGTTTGAAAGCGCAGAGTGGACCAAAATACGCGGTTCCGCCGAACTGCTGAACAAAATTTATCTTGCAGTCATCGGCAGGAAAAACCTTCCGCAGTCGTTGGCTGAACGCTTATACGCGTTTTATTACGGAGAGGATTTTGCCGGGCACGAGGACGATAGGGATGGGCTGCTAGACGAATTAGCGCAGTTAAGCTGCAACCGGTTCATGAAGGAGCTTTGCGCGCCTGAAGCTGTTATTTTTAACAATACTGATATCAGCGACATTGCGGACGACAACAGGGAATTCTGGCATTATTACTTGACGGTCGGGTTCGGATTCCGGAAAGCGGGCTTTGATAACAATAAATACAGGGTTTTTGTGCATAACGATTATATTTTTCTTCCGTCTTATATGAAGCATATGTATTGTCCGTCCTTGCAGTGGCAAAAAGCGTTCACCCGCTTTGACGAAACGGGAGGAAGCGCGATTGAGCCGGCGGGCATAGAATTTACTCTGCCTGACAAAAAGCGTCTGCGGGTGGAGTTTCATCTTCACTATTGCCTGTATTTTCTCGACGGCATTCCGGTATATGACAAAAAGTATGCGTTCGGGGAATTTCGGGAACTCGAGGCGTTGATTAGCAGAACCGAACATTTCTTTTTTCTGCTTGCAATTACGTCGATAGAAGAGCAAGAATTTAAGCAGGCGCAGGAGATAATAGAAACGCGACTGTCAAGACTTCCGTTATATCCGCATACGGTTAAGCCGATCGCGGGAATGTTGGCGGCGGATAATTCCGATGAGGGAGCCGTGAGTGGAAATACGGAGGCGGTTTATTACACGGAGCAGGAGAAGTTTTGCTTCAAGGCGGTTGTGACCGAGAAGAATACTTACGTCTATAATATGCAGGAATTCGGCTGGGAGCTAAAGGAGATCGAATACAATGATAAAGAAGACAGACATTCGGCGGCAAAAAACAGGCTGGCGCGGCTTGTGCAGCCGGAAGCGGTCACAATAGGTTCGTTTTCTTTTAAAGACATGACAGACGAACAGAAGGCGGCGAGAATTGTGGAGCTGCTTGTCCGTCAGGCAGAATGTGCCGGCCGGAATGAAAACGCGTTTTCTTATGAGGCGTGGTGGAAAAAAGAAGATGCGCCTGAGGCGGCGAAGGAATTTCTGACGGGTATGTGCGGATGTCTGACCGAGAACTACTGCATACTATATTACGGCGCGCAAAAAAAGATAAAAGAGCTGTTTTATTTTGCGCTCCGTCCGTTTATATTGGAAGCCTCGGAATACGGCTTCGGCTACCGCAAAAAATACCGCTCCAAAGTTGAGGAGTTGAGCAAAAAGATCAAGGAGAAGCATATTGTAATAGGCTGTTTTGGCATTGCGGGCGAATATTGTGCAGACGCGGGGTTTGTGCCGGAGCCCTTTGCGATAGGAGAAAGCGGTACTTATTATACTTTTGACAGTTATCATATGTGCAAAGCCGATAATTTAGCGGGGCTTATCGCAAAAAAGCTTCAGCTCTCAAATGTTACGGGAGCGGAGGGCTTCGAAGGGCTTTTAAGTATCTCAAATCTGAACGGCTGCTTTGAATACTGCTATGGCGGCGATGCTTTTGCGGAGTCCGCATACAGCAATCATCTTACGGACACAGACATATTTACGAGGTTTACGAAGGCGGAGATGATGACACTGTTTGCCCGCTGGACGGATGAAATACTGTCGCAGGATATGTCAGGAAAAGACGTGCTTTGCTTTGCGTTCAGATGGTATGAAACGTGTTCGCTTGACGTCTATGAACATAGGAATTTTGACGCTTTTGACGATAATAACCCGGAAAACGCGAATGCGGAGCTTATCAGTATTTTGGACGGTCAGCCGAATCTCATATGGAAAATATGGGGGCCGGGGCGTCCGTATATAGACATTGTCGGTGAGTTTGCGGACATTCTGCGGTGGTACATGGAATGCGGGAAGCAGGGCGCGAAATTAAAAGAATGCCTGAGAATAGACTGCATTGTTCTTGATGAGGAGGAAATAACGGAGGGAGGAATATTGTATCTGAACGATGTGCGTCAGGCAAATGGAAAACAACTTGACAGATAAATGCGTGGGCAGTATTATGGTATAAAATATACATATAGAAAGTTTGGATTATGGCTAAAAAATTTAAAATCGTGACAATGCTTGCTATTGCCGTTTCCATGTGTCTTTCCGGCTGTGTCAAAAGCTCAAGCTCTGTACCCGAAACGGTCAGGGAAACGGAAAATTACATAGATACGGCTCCGACCTTTGACCTGAGCGATCTTGAAGGCACAATATCCTTTGACGGTCTTGACCTGTCGGGGGCGGACAGAATACTTGTTCAGCTTGCATATTGTGATCCGGAAAAATATTCTTATTGGATAGAAGACGCGGACACCATAAGCAAGGTATCGGATATAGTTAAGGAAATAGAAGGAGATGAGCTTTTTCATCCGTTGGGCTTATTTGCACTTGAACTTTGCGTTACCTTTTACAGCGGCGATTCAGAGTTATTTTATATAGGATTAGGATATGATCATTTTGAATCGGGAACTAAGATAATAGATAATATAGAGGGGGCGGGGTATCATGACGCTTACAGGTACTGTGACGGTAGTGAAAATAAGGCGAGGGAGCTTATCAGAATGCTCCGTAAGTCTGAATGGAGCTCCGCGCAGTAAATTCAGTCATTGATTTTACGGTTTTGAAAATGCAGCCAGTTGACAAAATGTCTGATAAATGATATATTTTTTACAGAATTTATGGTATGACCTTCGGGGCATACCATTGTGCTTCAGATACAGACGCGCATACAGAAAGGTGGCTTTGAAGGATGATTATTATATTCTGCGCCCGCATCCGTATACAGGGGCGGTAAAAAAGCAGACGTATTTTTCCATGTAAATGGGCTTTTTTTGCGTGCAGATAAATAATCATACACTGACGGGCGGGATAAGGAAACGTTTATATCCGGCGCCGTCTGCCTTGTTGTTTAGTTTTGCAGGAAAATTTCCGTTTCGGGAATTTTGCCTGCTTTTTTATTGCCTTTTCTTCGGGAATGAATAAGACGGCTTTTGTTTGTGCCGTCGGGTAAGAGCATGAAGGAGGCAGACTATGCAAAAAGGCAGAAATCAGAGGGAGCAAAACGGAGACAGACGTTTGTCGGATTCGCAGAATTTCATAACGGACGGCAGACTTATCAACAGGATAGTAAATTTAAGCAATATTTGCAAAAAGGATAAGGTAATCGAAATAGGTACGGGAAAGGGGCACCTGACGGACGCGCTCTGTAAAAAAAGCGGCAGCGTATGTTCGGTAGAGATCGACAGAAGGCTCTGTGAGCGAGCGGGAGAAAGGCTGTCGGGTTTCTCTAATCTTGAGCTTGTGTGCGGTGATTTTCTCAAATACCGTCTTCCTGCGAAAGGGAAGTACAAGGTATTTGCAAATATACCTTATTTCATTACGTCGCAGATCGTTAAAAAACTGACGGAGCAGCAGAATCCGCCGACGGACATATGGCTTATTATGGAGAAAGGGGCGGCAAAGCGGTTTGCGGGGCTTGGGCGCGAAACGGTAAATTCCCTGAGTCTCAAGGTTAATTGGGAAATGAAGATCCTGTATTATTTTCGCAGGGAGGATTTTCACCCGATGCCGTCTGTTGATTGCGTGCTGCTTTATTTTTCAAAAAAGGCGGAGCCGGATTTAAAAAAGAGCGAGTGCGGCGCGTTCAGACAATTTCTTGAGCATTCGATGAGGTACGGGGTATGCGGCAAAAGAGGACTTCTCACAAAAAGACAAGCGAGTGCGGCGCTCAGACAGGCGGGCATGGGCGAGCTGCCGAGGGACGGAGTTATTCTGTATGTACAGTGGCTTTGCCTTTTCCGGCAATGGCGCGCAGGTGCGGGTAAAACCCGTTGACATATTTTCATTACAGTGCTATACTTAAAATTCCCTCGCTCCGCGCGGGAATTTTTCGCGAAGGCGTATAAAATGACGTGGGAATGCGGGGCGGCAACTTAATATTTTACCTTCGGTATCCGTCGGCAAAATCCGCCGGAGCCAGACCGACTTGGCAAGATATGCGAATATAACTACCAGGAGGAAGCAATATGATTACGATGGACAACATTTGCAAATCGTACAGGATTGCAAAAAGAAACGCGGGCTTTAAGGAGGCCTGCAAAGCGCTTTTTCACCGAAGTTATGAGGAGATACACGCGCTGCAAAACGTCAGCTTTACCATCGACGACGGAGAGATGGTGGGCTACATAGGACCCAACGGAGCGGGCAAAAGCTCCACAATTAAAATTCTGAGCGGAATACTTACGCCCGACGGCGGAAGCTGTCTTGTGGACGGGCGAGTGCCGTGGAAAAACCGCATCGAGCATGTGAAACATATCGGCGTGGTATTCGGGCAGCGTTCACAGCTGTGGTGGGACGTTCCGATCATAGATTCCTTTGAGCTTCTAAAGGATATTTACTCAATTCCTAGACAAATATACAAAAACAATCTTGAAGAGCTGACTGAGCGCCTTTCTCTCGGCGAGCTTTTGAAAACTCCGGCGAGACAGCTTTCGCTGGGACAGCGTATGCGCTGCGAGCTTACGGCGTCACTTCTTCATTCGCCGCGCACGCTTTTTTTGGACGAGCCGACGATAGGGCTTGACGCGGTCTCAAAGCTTGCGGTGCGCGAATTTATACTTACGCAGAACAGGTTGCATAAGACCACGGTCATTCTCACTACGCATGATATGCAGGATATTGAGGCGCTTACTAAGAGGATAATACTGATCGGCAAGGGGCGCATTCTTATGGACGGTCCGGTAGATGGCATAAAAAACGGAGAAGCGGGAATAGACGAAACGGTTGCGGAGCTTTACCGCGAGTACGACATATAGGGGGACGGCTGTATGAAAAAATATTTTTCTTTTTTCCGGCTGCGCTTTGTAATGGGATTACAGTACCGCGCGGCGGCGTTTGCCGGATTGGTCACGCAGTTTGTGTGGGGAACCATGCAGATTTTTACGTTCAAGGCGTTTTATGACACGGATCCGGCGGCGTTTCCCATGACTTTTGAGGCGACGGCGACCTATATATGGCTCCAGCAGGCGTTTCTGGCTCTGTTTGCCGCGTGGATAAATGAGCAAGAAATTTTTGACTCGGTGACGGGGGGCGGAATCGCCTATGAGCTTTGCAGACCTGTCGGTATATATAATATGTGGTTTGCGAGGAGCGCGGCGGACCGGATATCAAGGGCGGTGCTCAGATGCTTTCCGATACTCATTGTGGCGGCGTTTCTGCCGGAGCCTTACGGACTTATGGCTCCTGCGGGAATCGGAAATTTTATGCTGTTTGCGGTAACTATGGCGCTCGGCCTGGCGGTAACGGTGGCGTTTTGTATGCTGGTGTATGTGAGCTGCTTTTTTACCGTGTCTCCGCAGGGAGCGCGCATGGTGTTCGTATGCTCGGTGGAGCTATTGGCGGGGCAGATAATACCGCTGCCTTTTTTTCCGCGCGGGGTGCAGAAGGTGCTTGAATTGCTGCCGTTTGCGGCGATGGAGAATGTGCCGTTACGGATATACAGCGGGAACATAACGGGCAAAGAGGCGGCAGCGGCAGTCGCGCTCCAGGTTTTCTGGCTTGTTATTACAGTGCTTGCGGGCAGGTTTTTGTGCGGGCGCGGCGAGAAAAAAACCGTGATACAGGGAGGCTGAAGCTATGAAGAGAGTGAACCCTTTGAAGTTATATTTTCATTATATTTCAATAAATATACGGAGCATGATGCAGTATAAGACGTCTTTTTTGCTTACGGCGATAGGTCAGTTTCTGACGTCGTTCAACGTGCTTATCGGAGTGTATTTTATGTTTCAAAGATTTGGCGGGGTAAAGAGTTTTACCTACGGGGAGGTCATACTCTGCTTTTCGGTTTTTCTGACGGGATATACGCTTGCGGAGATGTGGGCGAGAGGCTTTGACGCTTTCTCGGGAATGGTGAGAGGCGGAGAGTTTGACAGGCTGCTTGTGCGTCCGCGCGGCGAGATCCTGCAGGTTTTGGGCAGCAAGTTTGAGCTTACGAGAGTCGCAAGACTTTTGCAGGCTGTTCTGATGCTTGTATACGGGATTGCAAAGGGCGGAGTGGAGTGGAACGCGGGGCGTATCGTCGCGGTATTCTGTATGGTGATTGGGGGTACGGTTCTTTTTACCGGATTTTTCCTGATATTCGCGGGACTTTGTTTTTTTACGCTTGACAGTCTTGAGATAATGAACGTGTTTACGGACGGGGCGAGGGAATTCGGCAAATATCCGCTCGGAATCTACGGGAAAAATATACTGCGGCTTACGACCTTCGTGATCCCTTACGCTTTGGTGCAGTATTATCCTTTTTTATATCTGACGGGACGAAGCGGCAATATGCTCTATATTTTCGCCCCGCTTGCGGCGGCGCTGTTTATCGTTCCCGCATATTGTTTCTGGCGTTTCGGCGTGCGCCGCTATAAGTCAAGCGGCTCGTGAAGTCTTTTAACGGTTTGCGGTAGACGGTTCTTCTTCTCTATTGACTTCTTTTTATTTATATTGTAGTATGAGATGAATTGACAGGCGGTTTTTAAAACTACTTGTTTCAGTAGCGGAGATTTTCAGAGAAAAGGAACGTACGATGAACAGGGATATTTTTTGTAAAGGATATACATGGGGCTTTTTTTCAAAGCCCGGCGAAATAATGTGCGAAAACGGCGAGGCGTCGATGGAGAGGCTCGCCTCAAACGGTCTTGACTGGATATGTATTACGGTCAACGGCTGGCAGGAGACCTTCGCCAG
>CAJTON010000006.1:44957-62578 GCA_910577605.1 uncultured Butyrivibrio sp. | reverse complement strand
TCGCTGTACAACAGAACGCAGACGGACGAGGAGATAGAGTTTGCCGTGCGCAAGGCGAAATCGCTCGGACTCAAGGTATGTTTAAAACCTATGGTCAACTGTCTTGACAACGCGTGGCGGGCGCGCATTGACTTTCCCGCGGAGGAATATACCTCGTACTGGGAGAAATGGTTTGCCTCATATAATAATTTTATGCTCTATTACGCGAAAATGGCGGAGCGGCTCGGCTGTGAGATGCTCTGTACGGGCTGTGAGATGGCGGGCATGGACAAGCAGTCCGCTTACTGCGTCGATATGGTGTCGAAGGTAAGAAAGGTATATCACGGCATAATCATGCACAATATAAATCATGGCGACGAACTGCGTTTTGACTGGCTTGAGGCGGTGGACCTGATCGGAATTTCCGCGTACTATCCGGTTACGACTGAGGAAAATAAAGGAATCGACACGATGCGCGCGAGCTGGAAGTCGGTGGTAACGCGCTTGGAGCAGTGCCACGAGAAATATAAAAGACCGATAATGTTTGCGGAGATTGGAATACGGAACGAAAGCGGCTGCTCGATGTACCCGTGGGATTTCAAGGACCGTCCGGACAAGCCGCTGGACGAGCAGGAGCAGTCGGATTTTTACGAGACCGCGATGGAGGCGACTTGGGACTTGGACTGGTTCTGCGGATATTTCTGGTGGGACTGGAAGGCGTATATGCCGCCGCTTGAGAAGGTCCGTGAAAACAGGGATTTTACTGTGTACGGGAAAATGGCGGAGCAGACGCTTAAAAGGTGGTATACGAAGAAGTAGGATAAAATATTAAAAATCAACGCGGGAGGCGTTTCGCCTCCCGCGTTTCATTCCTTGATAAAACCGCATTCAAACTACTTGTCCGTCTCCGACAGCTCCGACGTGCAGTGAGGACACCTTGTGGCGTCGATATGTATCTCCGTCTTGCAGAAGGGGCACACCTTTGTGGTGGGAGCTTCATCCTTGGGAGCTTCTTTTTTCTTGCCTATGCTGCGCAGCCCGTTGATCGCCTTGACTACTATGAACAGGCAGATCGCCGTGAGCAGGAAGGTAAGTAGCGCGTTGATGAAATTGCCGAAGTTGAAGCCAGGTCCGATCCCATTTAAATTGGCGAAGCCGCCGTTGGGGATAAGGAAACCGAGGATGGGAGTAAATACGTCCGCAACCAGCGACGATACGATCGCGGTGAAGGCGGAGCCTATGATCATGCCGACCGCGAGATCAAGGACATTGCCTCTTGAAATAAATTCTTTGAATTCCTTTAAAATTTTTTTCATTGATATTCCTCCTTGAGTTGGATTTCTATTTACAATATCCTTGCTTATTGCTCCGAAGCGCCGTCAGGCTTAGGAGCGATGTAAGCGTGGATCTTGATAATACGGTTTTTGTCGCATTCCTCGACGACCAGACGGAAATCTCCGAAATCCACTTCGTCGCCGTTTTGCGGAAGACGCTCAAGATGTTTTATTATTAGTCCGCCCACGGAATCGTAGTCGTCACATTCCTCGTCGGCTTCGGGGAGATTAAGGATGTCGCTTATATCGTCAAGCCGTACTGAGCCGGAAAGAAGATATTCGTTTTCGCCGAGCTGAACTATGTCGTCCTCCTCGTCGTCGTCGTATTCGTCGCGTATTTCGCCTACGATTTCCTCAAGCAGGTCCTCAAGCGTGATCATGCCGACGGTCGAGCCGTACTCGTCCACCACGATGGTGAAATTGTTGGAGGTTTTGCGAAGCTCCTCCATAAGCTCGGATATGTTTTTGAATTCATATGTGTAATAAGGTTTGCGCAGGATCTCCTTAACGCTGAAATCGTCATGGTTTTCACAGAGAAGCAGATCCTTTACATTGACTACTCCTGTAACGTTGTCCACCGACTCCTCATATACGGGAAGTCTTGTGTATTTGTACTCTCTGAAAACGGAAATGATCTCGTCATAGGTACTGTCCACCGATATGCAGGTCATGTCGATTCGGGGAATCATTACGTCTTTTGCCTGTGAATCGCCGAAATCAAAAACGTTGCTTATCATTTCATGCTCGTCGCTCTCTATGATGCCCTCCTCGCGGCTGACGTCCACAATGGTACGAAGCTCGTCCTCGGTGATGGACGCTTTGTGTTTGTTGGGGTCAAAGCCGAAAAGGAAAAGAAGTCCTTTTGAAATTTTGTTTATTATAAAAATAAACGGGGTGAGAACGGTCATAAGCGCCCATACTATACCGCAGTAAGCGGGAGCTATTTTGTCGGCGTAGGTGGTCGCTATCGTCTTTGGGGAGATCTCGCCGAAAATCAGGACGAGAAAGGTAAGGATTCCCGTCGCGATGCTGACGGATGCTTTTCCCCACAAGGCGAGCGCGATGGTCGTCGCCAAGGACGACGCCGAAATGTTCACGAGGTTGTTGCCGATTAGTATCGCGCTGAGCATCTTGGGCGAGTCAGACGCGATTTTTAACACCTTTTTGGCGCGTTTATTGCCGTCCTCGGCAAGCGAACGCATACGGATAAGGTTTACCGATACGAAAGCAGTTTCCGCCGACGAAAAAAAAGCCGACAGGATAAGAAGCACGATAAGCGCAATTATCTGCGCCACGACGCTTGGGTCCAAAAAAAATCATCTCCTTTAAACAGTTATAATATAGATAATAGCATTTAATCCGTCAGAATTCAATAATTTTCCTGTAACGGTGACGATCGGGCAAAAAATTAATTGTTAAACGCCGGAAAATGATATAGAATATAAGCAGTCACGTTAAGAAGGAGAGGGATAATATGCGGGAAACACTGAAGATGCTCAGACCTGTGAATTTTGTAATTCTTTTGGCGGCGGGAATAATAAACGCGATAGGCGTGACGCTCTTCCTTGCGCCGGTGCATTTGTACGACAGCGGGATTTCGGGAACCTCGATGCTTTTGTGGCAGGTCACGCCGGATTACCTTTCGCTTTCTTTTTTCCTTCTTGTGCTTAATGTGCCGCTTTTCATATTCGGACTTAAAAAACAGGGAAAGCTTTTTACAGTCTATTCGCTGTACGCGGTAGCGGTATATTCCGCCGCCTCATACATAATTACATATGTGCTTCCGGTAGACGTAAGCACGGCTTCTCCGATCGCCGGAACGGACCTTCTGCTCTGCGCGATATTCGGCGGACTGATCTCAGGAATAGGTAGCGGACTTACGATACGCTTTGGCGGCGCGATAGACGGAGTGGAGGTGCTGGCTGTTATTTTCGCCAAAAAACTCGGACTTACGGTCGGCAGCTTTGTCATGGCGTACAATGTTGTTCTGTATATAGTTACCGGAGCGCTGCTTAAAAGCTTTATTCTTCCGCTGTATTCGGTGCTTGCGTATGCCGCGGCGATAAAAACCGTCGATTTCATAGTCGAGGGCTTTGACAAGGCGAAATCAGCCATGATAATAACGAATAAGGCGGACGAGGTAAGCGGCGCGCTTTCCGAGGCCTTTGGACACGGCATAACGCATATTGACGCAAAGGGATATTACGGCGGCAAGGAGCAGACGATAATTTATTTTGTAGTGAACCGTTTTCAGATAACGCGTATGAAAAACGTTATCCATGCCATAGACTCAAACGCATTTATCACGATCTCCGAGGTATCAGAGGCGATGGGCAGCCGCAAGGACTTTAAGATTCGCAAAAATCCTGACTGAGAGGTGCAGATATGTATATAATAGCGGGACTCGGCAATCCCGAAACCAAATATAATAAAACAAGACATAACATTGGCTTCAGGTTGCTTGACGCGCTCGCAGAAAGGCACAGCATAGACGTATCCGAGCGTAAGCATAAAGGACTGCTGGGAAAGGGCATAATAGCCGGAGAGAAGGTTATCCTTATCAAGCCGCAGACCTACATGAATCTAAGCGGCGAATGCATAAGGGCTGCGGCGGATTATTATAAGGTCGCGCCTGAAAATATCATAGTTCTTTTTGACGATATAAGTCTTGACGTCGGTAAGCTGCGCGTGCGCAAAAAAGGGAGCGCCGGCGGACACAACGGTATCAAGAGTATAATCGCGCACCTCGGCACTGAAGGCTTTCCGAGGCTCAAATTCGGCGTTGGCGGCAAGCCGCCCCGCATGGACCTTGCCGACTATGTGCTGGGGCGCTTTTCGGCGGACGACGAGGCGATTGTGGAGGACGGGGTAAAAAAAGCGTGCGACGCGGTGGAGTGTATGCTGTCGGACGGCTTTGACGCCGCGATGAACAGATACAACGGCTAGAAAACGGACGGAATCAAACAGGAAATGAAGGAAAGCCGCGTGTGCGCGGCGGATTTTGGAGCTGTAAAATGAGCATATGGGACGCGCCGGCAAGGGAGCTGGCATATTATAACGACATAAGGGACTGCCTGAAAAAGTCCGGCAGGGTTCCGGTGGCTTTTGGCTGCGTAGACCAGCAAAAGCCCCATTTTATCTCCGCGGTGGGCAAGGACTTTAAGCTGCGCCTTGTCATCACGCACAGCGAGGTAAGGGCGAGGGAGCTTTATGAGGACTTCAGGGGTACGGACAGAAATACCCTGTATTATCCTGCGAAGGACTTTATTTTTTACAGCGCGGATATTCATGGCAACCAGCTTGTGAAGGAGCGGCTTGAGACGGTTGACAGGCTTATAAGGGGCGAAGAGCTTACGGTCGTTACGACGGTGGACGGCTGCATGGATAAGCTTATGCCGCCGGAGGCTTTCAGACGGCATACTCTTCATGTAGGACTTGGCGACGAGCTTGACGTGGACGCTTTCTGTCAGGAGCTTGTGGATATAGGCTATGAGCGCGCGGCGCTTGCGGCGATAGGAGGACAGTTTGCGGTCAGGGGAGGAATCATTGACGTTTACCCGTTGACGGCTGAAAATCCTTACAGGATCGAGCTTTGGGATTCAGAGGTCGATTCCATGAGAAGCTTTGACGCGGAAAGCCAGCGGTCGATAGAAAATGTGGAGAGGCTCGATGTTTTTCCCGCGACGGAGCTTATTATAAGCGATAATCTGGGCACCGGGCTCGACGCTGTCGGAGAGGAGACCAAACGCCACGCTAAGACGCTTACGGCGGCGGGCCGCATTGTCGAGGCGGAGCGGATAGGAAAAGTTTTTGAGGAGCTTAAGGATAAGCTTATAGGGCAGCAGGATATGAGCGGCTGCGACAGCTATATCGCTTTTTTTGCCGAAGAAACGGTATCGTTTATAGATTATTTTGACAGTGAAAATACACTGATAGTGCTCGACGAGCCTAACCGTCTTGAGGAAAAGATGCGCGTCGTGGAGACGGAGTTTTCCGAGAGTATGAGTCACCGTCTTGAAAAGGGATATATCCTTCCGGATCAGACGAAGGTGCTTTACACGAAAGGCGAGATATATTCAAAGATAGGCGCGCGCAGGGCTATGGCGGTGTCGGCGCTCGACTGCAAGATTCCGCTTCTTGACGTTGCGGGGCATTTTAATATCGACGCGAAGGGAATAGGCTCGTATAACAGCTCGTTTGAAACGCTGGTGTCGGATATTTCGTCGTGGAAAAAGCAGAAATACAGGATACTTCTCGTGTCGTCGTCAAGGGCGAGGGCACAGCGGCTTGCGGCGGATCTGAGGGATAACGGCGTGACGGCGATCTATTCCGAGAATCAGGAGAGGGAGCTTGTGCCGGGGGAGGTCATGACTACCTACGGGAAACTACGCAAGGGCTACGAATATCCCAAGATTCGCTTTGTCGCGGTCGCGGAGGACGATATTTTCGGTGTGACGCACAAGGAACGCCGGCGTAGACGGACTTATCAGGGAAAGGCGATAGCGAGCTTTGCGGAGCTTAACATAGGGGATTACGTCGTCCACGAGAATCACGGCTTGGGGATATACCGGGGAATCGAAAAGCTCGAAGTGGACAAAATCGAAAAGGATTATATAAAGATCGAGTACGCGGGCGGCGGCAATCTCTATATTCTCGCGACGCAGCTCGACCTGATACAGAAATACGCCGACTCGGACGCGAAAAAGCCAAAGCTGAATAAGCTCGGCTCCGCTGAATGGGTGAAAACAAAGAGCAGAGTGAGGACCGCGGTCAGGGAGGTCGCGGACGGACTTGTGCGCCTTTACGCGATAAGGCAGCAGAAGGAGGGCTATGTTTTCAGCGAGGATACGCCGTGGCAGAGGGAGTTTGAGGAGCTTTTCCCGTATGAGGAGACTGCCGACCAGCTCACCGCGATAGAGGACGTGAAGCGCGATATGCAGAGCCGCAAGATAATGGACCGGCTCGTATGCGGCGACGTGGGCTTCGGAAAGACGGAGATCGCTCTCCGCGCCGCGTTCAAGGCGGTTCAGGACGGCAAGCAGGTAGCGTATCTTGTGCCGACCACAATACTTGCCAAGCAGCATTTCACCACCTTCGACCAGAGAATGAAGGATTTCGGCGTCAATGTCCGTATGCTTTCAAGATTCTGCACGCCGAAGGAAATAAAGGATACCGCGTCGAACCTTAAAAGAGGGCTTGTGGACGTGGTCGTCGGAACTCACCGCATTTTGTCAAAGGACATCGCGTTCAAGGATCTCGGACTTCTCATAGTGGACGAGGAACAGCGTTTCGGCGTGGCGCATAAGGAAAAAATAAAACAGCTTAAAGAGAACGTGGACGTTATCACGCTGACGGCGACGCCGATTCCGCGCACGCTGCATATGAGCCTTGTCGGGATAAGGGATATGAGCGTGTTAGAGGAGCCGCCCGTGGACCGACTTCCGATCCAGACCTTTGTCACCGAATATGACGAGGAAATGGTAAGAGAGGCGATAGGCCGCGAGCTTGCGAGAGGCGGTCAGGTGTATTATGTTTTTAACAGGGTCCAGGGAATAGAGGAGATGGCGGCGTCAATAGGGAAGCTTGTTCCCGAAGCGAATATCGCTTTCGCTCACGGACAGATGAGCGAGCGTGCGCTTGAGCAGATAATGGTGGATTTTGTCAACGGCGAGATCGACGTGCTGGTGTCCACGACGATTATCGAGACGGGACTTGACATACCGAACGTAAACACGATAATCATACACGATTCCGACCGTTTCGGGCTTTCACAGCTCTATCAGCTGCGCGGGCGCGTGGGAAGGTCGGGAAGGACGGCGTACGCCTTTCTTTTTTACAGAAGGGATAAGCTTCTTAGAGAGGTGGCTGAAAAAAGGCTCGGCGCGATACGGGAATTTACCGAGCTTGGCTCCGGCTTTAAAATCGCCATGAAGGACTTGGAAATACGCGGAGCGGGCAACCTTCTCGGAGCGGAGCAGCACGGTCATATGGAGTCGGTGGGCTACGACCTTTACTGCAAAATGCTCAACGAGGCGGTGGCTAATCTCAAGGGGATCGCGACGCGCGAGGATTACGAAACGGTGGTCGATATCGACGTGGACGCGTTTGTTCCGGCTTCTTATATCCGCAACGAGAGCCAGAAGCTTGACGTATACAAAAGAATCGCCGCGATCACTACCAATGAAGAGCTGTCGGATATGACCGACGAGCTGACGGACCGCTACGGCGACATCCCCAAATCTGCGATGAACCTTATGCAGATAGCCTTTATCAAGGCGCGCGCGCATGAGGCGTACATCATGGAGATAAAGGGCGGTCACAAGGATATGAAAATAAAGATGTACCCGCAGGCAAAGATCGACGCTGCGGGAATACCGCCGCTTATAAGCAAAAAGGGCAGCCGTATGCGCTTCACAAACGGCGAGATTCCCTATTTCACATATTATTTTACCAAAGAGGACATAAAAAATACCGAGAGCTATATCGGATGCGTCAGCGTTATCGTGGACGAAATTCTGGCGCTTAAAAAGGAGAACTGATTTTATGAAGATTCTTGTTATTTTTACTGGCGGTACGATAGGAAGCTCCTCGTCGGGGGATTATATTTCGCCGGACGGCGGCAGACCGTACAAGCTGCTTGACTTGTATACGCAAAAATACGGTGCGGCGGCGGAATTTGACACGGCGTGTCCGTATACCGTTCTCAGCGAAAATATGGACTGCTCGTATTATCCGAGGCTCCTTGCCGCCGTAAACGAGGGACTTTCGGCGGGTTATGACGGAATCATAGTAACGCACGGCAGCGATACTCTCCAGTACACCGCCGCGATGCTTTCTTATACGCTAGGGCTTGACTGCGCGCCTGTGCTTTTGGTGAGCAGCAATTATGTGCTTGAGGATCCCAGGGCAAACGGTCTTACGAATATGGCGGCGGCTGTGGATTTTATCGCGGGGAAATACGGGCGCGGAGTGTTTGTGCCGTATGCGAATTCGGGCGAGCCTTGCAGGATACACCGAGGCAGCCGTCTTATGCCGCATCAGCCGTTTGACGATTGCGTATACAGCTTCGGGGATTCGCATTTCGGACACTTTAAGGACGGGAATTTTATCCGCAATAAGGATTATTCGGAAAAAAACAGTGGAATACGCTATGAAATCGGGGATAACTGCTCCGCGGAGTCGGGCGTACTGTGGATAAATCCTTATCCGGGTATGAAATATCCGCCGGTTCCCGCAGACTGCCGCGCCGTTTTGCTCGGAAGTTATCATTCTGGAACGCTCTGCACCGAATCGGAATCTTTGCGCGCCTTCTCGGAGGACGCAAAAAGCAAAGGCGTGCCGTTGTACCTTACCGGAGCGTCGGACGGACAGGACTATGAGAGCTGCCGTGAGTATGAAAAGCTAGGAATACGCGTGCTTCCCGCGGCTTCACCGATCGCCATGTATATAAGGCTCTGGCTTGAAAGCGTGTCAAAGAGCACGCTTGGCATGGAGGTGCCGGTCGGTGGAGACTATGCGGGGAGTGAAAAAGGATAAATTATGACATATTGCTGTGATAAGTAATTGACAATAGAATAGAAATTGTATATGATATTATTACAAATGAGATGTTGGAAAGAAATCAGGACGTCAGCCGGAGTCTGCGGAGAGTTTGGTAATTGCTGGGCAATTACCTGTTTAAGGTACGAAAGCGTCAATGGCGGAGAGCATACGATGGTGTTCGGCTATCTTGTTGCGGTCGATATTTTGACAGGGGAGATTAAATTCGTCGATAAAATGAAATAAATACTTATCGAAAAGAGATAAACAAATGAGGACATATAATTTAATATCCGTTGTCGAAGGCTCCTGCGCTTTGGAACAGTCGGGACTTGATACGGCTAAGAGGTTCCGCATTTTAAAAAGTCATGAAATTAAGACCTTAAAGGCATTTTGCGATATTATGAGGAGCAAGGGGTGCGGCTTCCTGCAGTTCGACGGCTATTTTGTCGGTTATTCGATAGAGCAGATAGGAAAAGAATTTGATTTACTGCGTTTTGGAGATGAAAATATCCTCAACATAGAATTGAAAAGTGAATTAAATGAAGATGTGAATGTTGAGGAAAAAGTTCACAGACAGATGAAAAAGAATTATTATTATCTGAAATTCTTGGGAAAGCCGGTAATAATTCTTACCTATGTGGAAAACAAGGGCTTTTATAAGTATGATATTGATAATGACTCAATTATCAGGATATACGCGGGTGAAGTCTTGAAAATTTTGACTTATCAGAACGTAGATTACGGCGCCGATCCTGATTCGCTCTTTGCCCCCTCGAATTATTTAGTATCGCCCTTTAATTCAACAGACAGATTTATCAATAATGAATATTTCTTAACTCCCGGACAGCAGAATGCAAAGAAGGAAATATTGAACGAAATGTCGGAGCATCCTTTTATGCTTTCCTGTATTTCAGCGAATGCCGGAACAGGAAAAACCTTGCTGCTGTACGATATTGCGAAAGAGCTTATGCAGATGGGCAAAAAGGTGCTGATAATCCATTGCGGCAAGCTAAACGAGGGGCATGAGAGATTAAATATTAAGTATAATTGGAATATAATATCGATCAGCAGCATTGTTAGGGTTAATGATTACGACTGCATTTTTGTTGACGAAGCCCAAAGAATAAGAGAAGGGCAGTTACGCGGAATTATTGGGAAAGCAATGGAAAGAAAAATACCTGCGGTATTTTCTTATGACGTTAAACAATATTTGCGGACAGGTGAAACTTGCGATGTCAGCGAGTATCTGACCAAAAATTATCCGGACGTATTTCTTTCTTCCAAAGTTCTTAAAAATAAGATAAGGACCAATAAGTCGATGGCTTCCTTTATAACGAATTTGATGAATATAGGAAAAAGCCATGACAGCTTGGATTATAGCTGCGTTACCGTTGAGTATATAAACGGTCATAACGAAATCAAGAATTATATAAATTTCCTGAGGAACAGCGGGTGGATGCCGATTACATATACCACCTCTAAATATAATAAAGACCCGTATGATAATTTGACGGACATTAGCGATAAGACTGCACACAGCGTTATAGGGCAGGAATTTTCCAAGGTCGTATTCGTTATGGACGGGAATTTCCGCTACTGTGAAGACGGAAGACTGCAAGTTCAGGAAAGCTATTACAGCGCGGACGGAATGCTGTACCAAATCGTCACGCGTGTTGTGAACGAACTGAAAATTATCGTGACAGGAAACCCTGAACTTTATTACAGGCTTCTTGAAATAAAATCGATGGGAGGATGAATTTCTTTCTCAACGCCCCTCCCACACCGTATAATCCCTCTCAAAAAGCTCCTCGCACATTTGCTTTTTCAGCAGCGGCGCGGGGACTTTTTCTATCAGCTTTCTGCGTATGAACGCCTTGCTCTGCCCGCGGTATTTCGGCAGACGGTTCATGTCAAGAATGCTGAAAAGCTCGTTTTTCCAGAGAAAGCTTAGCTGAAGCTCAGGGTTAAGCTTGGGATTCGGGGCGGCTTCGCGCAGTTCTTCTATTATGACGCGGCGGTTGTCCTCGTAAACGCAGAGCACGCCCCAGAAAGCCGGAATATGCTCCGCGATATGCTTTGCGTGGCGCAGACCGACCGCGGCGTAGCAGCGGTCGCAGAATTTGTTGTAATTGCGCACCTGCCCTTTGAGGCGTTCGTAGGTATCTACGCTGCTCTTTATCTCTATTCCTATCAGTTCGTCGGGTATGACCATCATAACGTCGGCTCTTGCCTTTGCCATGGGGACTTCCTCGAATATTCTTGATTTGCCGAAACGCTCCTCAAGATAATCAAACAGAGGTTCGCGTATATCCTTGTCGTAAAGCATTTTTTCACTCCGTGTATTTTATCTTTTGTGTGACAATTATACAATTATAACATGACGGACGCGCCGCCGTCCATGCCTGTTTTCCAGAATTATGCATAAAAATTGTACGGCTTATGTTTTTTGTGAATAAATATAAATTTTAAAGTAGACAAAATTGTTCTTTTGTTATAAAATATTATTCGTCAGTAGTGGGATTTCGAGCTCAATGAAAAAATGGCATTGAGTTCTTTTTTCTATATCGTTTATTGCTTTATCGCTATAAACTGATATAGCACCCCGTATAATAAAAAAGGAGGCTTTTTATGAAAAGAGCAAAAAGAGTGGTTTCTTTGCTTCTTGTAGCGGCAATGGCGGCAGTCATGGCAGCCGGCTGCGGTAAGGACAAGGATACCGGAAGAAAAGAGGGAAATTATACCTATAATACCTACATAGGTACCTCCTCGGTGAGGACGCTTAACCCTCATGAGTGGGAGCTTAACGATGAGCAGGCTATTCAGAGATACACTCAGATGGGCTTCTACGATATAATATACTCAAAGGATAAGGATTATGAGTATATTTGCGAGGCGGCTTCGGCAGCGCCTGTTGACGTTACGTCGGAGTACGCGGGCAACGAGAAGTTCGGAGTGCCTGCGGACGCTGAGAAGGGATACGCTTTCAAGATCGACCTGCGCAAGGAGCTTACTTGGGATGACGGTACCCCTATCAACGCGGATTCCTACATTTATTCATGGAAGCAGATGCTTGATCCCAATATGGCGAATTACAGAGCTACAAGCTATACCGAGGGTACTTACGCGATCACCAACGCTTATGAGTATTACGCTAACGGAAAGCCCCAGTATGTGGCTATATATGACGCGGATTCCGAGGAGTACGCTGATTTTGAAGGCGATATGTATACCAGCGTGACTGAGGATACGGTGTTTTTTGGCTCTAGTCTTGAGGCTGCAGCCGGAGAATACGGCGCTGAAGCGTTTATGCTTGACGGAGTTGACACTCTTGCCGAACTCAAGAAGCTTCAGGGCGACGAGAAGTGGGTCAAGGTCGAGGGCGACGTTGAAAAGGCTCTTAAGGCTTTGGTAGACGCTGTAAACGCTAACTTCGGAATGGATTTATATGACGAGGAGATTCTTGAGTTCTGCACATATCAGGAGATTCCTCCCGTTAAGACCTGGGAAGAGGTCGGACTTATTAAGAACGACGATTACAGTATAACGATGATTCTTGATAAGCCCTGTATGTCCGAGTATATGCTTTACTACGGACTTACAAGCACATGGCTTGTTAAAGAGGACCTTTATGAGGCGAACAAGAAGGACGCTGGCGGACTTACAAAGACGACCTACGGTACTTCAGTTGACACCTACGCTTCCTGCGGTCCTTACAAGCTTGTAGGCTGGCAGAGCGATAAGGAGATAGTTCTTGAAAAGAATGAGAAATGGTTCGGATATTCTGACGAGATATACAACAATCAGTATCAAACGACCAAAATAGTATATAATCTTATTGACGAGCACGCGACCGTCGTACAGCTTTTCCTTCAGGGTAAGTTAGACGATCTTGCGCTTAACGCTGACGACCTTAATACTTACGCTACAAGCGATTACGCGCTTTACACTCCTACGTCATATACATGGAAGGTGTCCTTTAACAGTGATTACGACGCTCTTAAGGCAAGGGAGACCGCCGGAGTGAACAAGACTATGCTCACTTACAAGGATTTCAGAAAAGCGTTTTCGCTTTCCGTTGACCGTTCGGAGTTCTGCCAGACGGCGTATCCCGCCTGCGGACCCGCATACGGATTGTTTAACGATCTTTATGTGTACGACGTAAACGATTTCAGCATTTACCGCAATACCGACTACGCGAAGGACATTCTTACCGAGGTTTACGCGGCAGAGAGCTACGACAAGCTTTCCGGTTACAATGTCGAGGAGGCTAAGAAGCTTTATAAAGCCGCTTATGATGCTGCTTTAGAAGCCGGCGACATTAAGGAGGGCGACAAGGTAGTTATCGAGTTCAACTGCCAGAAGGCTTCCGATACGATGCAGAAGGCGGTAAACTTCTTCCAGGATGCCATAAACGAGGCTACAAAGGAAACTCCCTTTGACGGTAAGATTTCGGTAGAGCTTAAAGAGGTTGACGATTATTACGCTTCAATGGCAGCCGGAACTGCTGATATGATCTTCAGCGCGTGGGGCGGAAGCGACATGGATCCCTATTCGCTGACACAGTGCTATTGCGATCCTACGCTCTTCAGCGACGCTGAGTTCGGATTCAACTCCGACAAAAAGGTTACCGCAAAGATAGGCGATAAGGAGTATACCTATTCCTTCTATGACTGGTACATAGAGCTTTGCGAAGGACAGTGGGCGCTTGCCGATACCGAAACAAGGCTTGAGGTGCTTGCGGCTATCGAAGGAGCCGTTCTGGATGAGTACTGCGCGGTTCCTATCTGGAATGACCGTTCTGCATCGCTTATTTCTCAGAAGGTAGAGTATATTACCTATGATTTTAAGTCATCATATTCTGACGCTTATGGCGGACTCAGATTCATGACTTATAACTACACAGACGAAGAGTGGGAGAAGTACTGCGCTGACCAGAACAACCAGCTTAAGTATTAATTCCGGTTTATAAAAGATATTACAGGCGAGGTGCGGGTTTGTCCGCGCCTTGCCGTATCTTGTGTAAAGGGCATGTGCCGCGTCAGCTCTTATGAGTCTTGAATACAGTCGGCAGGTCTTGACGAGGGCGTTCGGGACTGATATGAGTTGATGCTTTATCGAAGGAAAAAACTGACTATTACAGAAGGGAGATCATATGAGAAAATATATTCTTAAAAGAATAGGACTCATGCTTGTTACGGGTTTTGCCATAATGACAGTCCTGTTCATACTTATAAGACTGCTTCCTAACCATATCCATGCGGGAATCGGCGGTTATGAGAAGCAGCTGGAGCAGATGAGAGAGGCTTGGGGCTACAATAAGCCGATTATCGTACAGTACGGTATTTTCCTTAAAAACGTGTTTACAAAATGGGACTGGGGTTTCTGTACGGAGGTCGGAACGGCTTTCCAACCTGTTACGGAATATATTTCCTCCAAATTCCCCGCGACGCTTTACGTCAATGTTGTGTCGATCGTTATCAGCATACCTTTAGGCGTTGTTTTCGGAATACTTGCCGCAAATTTCAAGAACAAATGGCAGGATCATGTGCTTAACGTGTTTATAATGTTTTTCATATCGGTTCCGGCGTTCGTATACGCGTTCCTTTTGCAGTACCTTGTCGGCTTTAAGCTTAACCTTCTGCCGCTTGTTATGAAATCGGGTACGGATTATTTTACATGGCCGATGTTCAAGTCGGCGATAATGCCTATACTGGCGCTGTCCTTCGGTGTTATAGCGGGCGACATGAGATTTGTCCGCGCGGAGCTTACCGAGTCAATGACCAGCGAGTATATGCTTTTGGCGCGCACCAAAGGACTTACGAAAAGACAGGCTCTTTTCAGACACGCTCTGCGAAATTCGATGGTCCCGCTGCTGCCGTCCTTCCTTGCCGATGTGATCTATGTTATTTCGGGTTCGATCATAATCGAGCAGATCTTCTCCGTACCGGGAATCGGCAGGGTATTCGTGCTTTCAATAACTTCAAGAGATTACAGCGTGTTCATGCTTATATCCATGTTCTATGTAGCCATTGACTTGATCGCGGGACTTATTTTTGACCTGAGCTACGGCTTTATTGATCCGAGGATCCGTATGGGAGGAGGCAAGACTAATGAATATTGATGATTTCAAGGATATTCCCAAGGAAAAATTCCGTTTTGTCCAGAGCGACAAGGACATTCACGACCAGAAATTCGATACCAAGCCGGTAGGATATTTTAAGGACGCCTTCAGACGTTTCCGCAAGAATAAAAGCTCGGTTACGGGAGCGATAGTTATTATACTGCTTGTTTTGTTCGCGGTGCTTACCCCGTTTTTTTCAAGATACCATAAGGACGACCGCGACGCGTATTATTCTTACTGTCTCCCCAAAAACAACCTTGTCGCCGGATGGGGCTGGGGAATATGGGACGGCTGCAAGACCTTTACGGTAAATCAGTCCACCTATGACAGATACGAGGCTATTCCCGGAGCTATTGTGGAATATAAGGGCGAGGTGGAGAATCCCGCGGCCAGCAAAAGGGGCGGGAAGCAGCACAAAATCGACGTGGACACCTACGCCAGAGTGGGCTTCGTAAACAAGACCATAACCGCAAAGCAGTACGAGGAGGCTTTGCAGTACGAAAAAGAGGCGGGCGTGCAGCTTTTTTACCCTATAATAGACACCTCCAAGATCAATTCCGTGGCTTTTCAGAATGACGCTAACGTTTGGTATCTTACCGACGAAAAGGGCGTGGCGACAAGGGATATATCCGGCAAATTACAGGATATATATCTGCGCGACGACAACGGCGATCCTGTTATGTGCAAGCCCATTAATAACAACACGCAGTACAGCGTAAGAGTGCTTTACAGCGAGTGGTACAAATATCAGAACGGAGATTACGCAAGCTTTCTTTTCGGCGCGGACGTAAACGGCTACGATATTCTTGTAAGACTTGCGGAGGGCGCGAGACTGTCTCTTATACTGAGTATCGTGGTTTCGGCTATAAACCTTTTCCTCGGAGTAATAATCGGAGCGATAGAAGGATATTACGGCGGAACGGTTGATTTGGTTATAGAGCGTATAAAGGATTTTATATGGGAGATTCCTACCATAGTTATTTTCTCGCTGTTCCAGCTTTATTTCGCGGATAAGGTAGGCCCTGTGCCGTCGCTATTGTTCGCGTTTGTAGCTTTCGGATGGATAGGCACGTCGGGTACTGTCAGGGCGCAGATGTACCGTTTCAAGGGACAGGAATACGTTATGGCGGCGAGGACGCTCGGCGCGAAGGACAAGAGACTTATTTTCAGGCATATCCTGCCTAACGGAATCGGATATATAATCACGGCGTCCGTGCTTACGATTCCCGGAGTTATTCTTTCCGAAGCCAATATGTCCTTCCTCGGAATCGTTAATCTGCAGTCCGATACGATGACAAGTATCGGTACGATGCTTAACAACGGACAGACTACGCTGTCCACATATCCTCACTGTATCTTCTTCCCCGCGGTGTTTATAGCGCTGCTGCTTATATGCTTCAATCTGTTCGGAAACGGACTGAGGGACGCATTCAACCCGGCTCTGCGCGGGTCTGACGAATAGGAGGTACGGCGATGAGAAAAATATTGGATGTTCAGAATCTTGCCATTTCCTTCAGGACGGATAACGGCAATGTACAGGCGGTCAGGGATATATCGTTTACTATGGAGAAGGGGGAGACACTTGCGATAGTCGGTGAGTCCGGTTCGGGCAAATCGGTTACGGCTAAGGCTATTCTCGGCATACTTGCCCCCAACAGCATAATCGAGGGCGGCAGGATAATGTATGAC
Organism: uncultured Butyrivibrio sp.; assembly: GCA_910577605.1. Lineage (GTDB taxonomy): Bacteria > Bacillota > Clostridia > Lachnospirales > Lachnospiraceae > Eshraghiella. The sequence goes on along the minus strand of CAJTON010000006.1, from coordinate 45,913 downwards.
AATAAGGACCTGCTTACGCTGCCGGAGGAGGAGTTTAACAAGCTGCGCGGAAACAGGATCACGATGATTTTTCAGGACCCCATGTCAAGCCTTGACCCGATAATGAAGATCGGCAAGCAGATGACAGAGGCTACCCTGCTCAATGTAAAAACAAACCGCAAGTATTCCGCGAAGGCGTTCAAAAATAAACTTAAAGCGTTGAAAAAAAGCTTTGCCGATTCCGGCGTGGCGGACGGCGACCGACTTATAGAAGAGTTCCGTGAGAAGGTGCTTAATGAGCGCGACGCGCTTGACTTGGAGAGCGCGTTTATGAAGGAATTTGCCGAAAAGCTCGTAAAAGCGCTTGGAGATGAGACAAGCGCTCAGACCTATATACACTATATGATGGATCAGGCGGTTATGATGAACCGCCATGTGACCAAGGAAGAGGCGAAGGCGCAGGCGATAAAGATCATGGAGGACGTCGGCATCAAGGAGCCTGAGAAGCGTTTTGACCAGTATCCTTTTGAATTTTCGGGCGGAATGAGGCAGCGCATCGTCATAGCGATAGCGATAGCCGCCAACCCTGAGATACTTATATGCGATGAACCGACGACGGCGCTTGACGTCACGATACAGGCGCAGATCCTTGAGCTTATAGGAGAGTTAAAGGAAAAGCGCAAGCTGACCGTTATTTTTATAACGCATGACCTTGGCGTGGTTGCGAATGTGGCTGATAAGGTTGCGGTAATGTACGCGGGCAAAATAGTGGAATACGGAACGGTTGATGATATTTTCTACGATCCGCGCCACCCGTACACATGGGCGCTCCTTTCGTCGATGCCGGACCTTGATACGAAGGAAACGCTTATGTCTATTCCGGGAACGCCGCCCAATATGATACATCCTCCCAAGGGAGACGCTTTCGCGGCGCGCAATAAATACGCCATGGAGATAGATTTCGAGGAACAGCCCCC
>CAJTON010000006.1:37269-44947 GCA_910577605.1 uncultured Butyrivibrio sp. | reverse complement strand
GGTGTCGCCGACGCATAAGGCTGCAACATGGCTTATGCATCCCAACGCGCCGAAGGTCGAGCCTCCGGCGATCGTTACCGACCGCATCGCGCGTATGAAGAAATTAAGAGAAGAACTGGAGGCGGATAAAAATGAGTAAACAGGAAACTATACTTAAGGTTGACAATCTGCGCCAGTATTTTAAGAACGGCAAAGCCGATTTCAAGGCTGTTGACGGGGTAAGCTTTGACATAAAAAAGGGCGAGGTATTCGGGCTTGTGGGCGAGTCGGGCTGCGGCAAGACTACCACCGGACGCTCGATCATCAAGCTTTACCAGATAACGGGCGGAAATGTGTATTTTAAGGGCGAACGCGTCAGCGCGGGACTGCGCGACTATAAGGATGAGATCGCAAAATGCCGCACGGCTTTAAAGACCGCGTCTCCGGAGGAAGCGGTAAGACTCAGGGAAGAGATCGGAAGGCAGAAAAATCTTATGGCTGAGGCCGCCAAGATAAACAAGGCGCATCCTTCGCTTACGGATATTCAGATGATATTTCAGGATCCTATTTCGTCGCTTAATCCCAGAATGACGGTCCGCGAGATCATTTCGGAAGGTCTTGTAATAAGAGGAATAAAGGATAAAAAAGTCATCGACGAGAAGGTATACGATATTCTTGAGACCGTAGGGCTTGTAAAAGAACACGCGGGCAGATATCCGCATGAATTTTCCGGCGGACAGCGTCAGCGCATCGGTATCGCGAGAGCCGTAGTGATGAATCCTGAGCTTATAATTGCGGATGAGCCGATAAGCGCGCTTGACGTGTCTATTCAGGCGCAGGTAATAAACCTTCTCAACGAGTTAAGGAAAAAGATGGGGCTTACCATAATGTTCATAGCCCACGACCTTTCCGTAGTAAAATATTTTTCGGACAGAATCGCGGTAATGTATTTCGGCAAAATAGTTGAGCTTGCCGATTCGGAGGAGCTTTTCAGGCATCCGCTCCATCCTTACACCAAATCGCTTTTGTCGGCGATCCCTTATCCCGACCCTCACTATGAGAAGAACAGACAGCGAATCATATATAAGCCGGAGGAAGCGCATGATTACTCCAAAGAAGGACCGAGGCTTGTCGAGATACTTCCGGGGCATTATGTAAGCTGCAACAGTACGGAGCTTGCGGATTACCGTAAAGAGATCGAGAAAACAGATGAAAAGAACGATTAGGAATTTGCTTATAACGATAGGCGCGGATCTGGCTGCGGCGGGACTCTTGGTCTGGTATGAAAGCACACAGTTTGATATTCGGGAGCAGTATATCAGAATATTGAGCGACGCGTTTTTCGTCGCCGGAATGCTGACGCTGTGCTTCGGACTGATACTGCTTGCCGCGAACGCGGGCGCGCTTTATGCCGCGGGCTATTTATGGAAAAAACTGGGACAGAAACTAAGCCGCAGAAGAAAGGAAGTTCCCGACTACTATGATTACGTTCAGGAAAAACGCGCCAAAAAGAAAATTTCTCTTTCGCATTTTTTCATTTCATCCAGTATCTTTATTGCTGTCGGAGTCGTTTTTGCCGTGATTCACGGCTAGGATTGTAAATTATGGAAAAAATAATTCTTTACAATGTTGGACCGGTAACGGAGGAGCTTATAAAAAAGTGCGCGGCGAATATGCGGATAAAGACCGTGGTCGCCGCGCCTGAAACATATAATGAAACCCTTGAAAGCATAGCCGGGGGAAAGCGCGCGGAGAAGGAAAGCGTCTTCGGCGCGGCAGCCGCGACGCCGCATAGCGGCGGCTCGCTCATGCTTATGTGCGGTCTAAGCGATAAGCATATGGACCGCCTTCTCGCGAAGCTTAGGCAGTCCGCGGAGACGCTTGATTACAAAGCTGTTCTCACGCCGACAAACGCAAAGTGGACGCTGAAAAGGCTTATGCTTGAGATGGAGCGCGAAAAGAAGGCGCTTGGAGGCTGAAGGGTACTCTCGTACGATATTTACATTATTATCGTGAAGGGACCGTCGTTTATCAGCGATACCTTCATATCCGCCCCGAACTCTCCGTGCTCTGTCGTTATGGGATATTCCCGGCAGAGCGCGATAAATTTTTCATACATTCTCTTTGCTTCGCCGGGCTCTTTTGCGCCGGTGAATCCGGGACGGTTGCCGTGGCTTATATCGGCGCACAGCGTAAACTGCGATACAACGAGAAGCGAACCGCCCACGTCGGAGACTGACAGATTGGTTTTGCCTTTTTCGTCCTCAAAAATTCTCATCTTTATTATTTTGTTCACATAAACCGGAAGCATTTCGTCCGTATCCCCGGCTTCGATCCCCAAAAGGATCAGAAGTCCTTTTTTAATTTCTCCTGTTATCATGCCGTCCGCGGTAACTTTTGCCTCGGATACGCGCTGTAAAACTATGCGCATTTGTCTGTACTCCTTTGAATATACATAGTAAGCGGGTTCATACATAAGGATAGCGCAGCCGGTGCGGGACATCTGAACCGCCGTATAAAATATACTATCCTATTTTTATTCGCCTTGTCAATAAAACAATAATGTGGTATAATTTATCCAAATTATTTCCCGCAGTGCGTGTGGGACAGATTCAGGAGGGAATAATAATGACTTTTTGTACTTATTGCGGAAAGCAGCTTCAGGACGGAGAGGTCTGCACATGCCAGCAGAACGCCGCGGCGGGGCAGCCTGATACTCAGAATGCTTCCGTGCAGGAGGAGGCTCCTCAGCCGCAGGCGGACACTTACGCGCAGCCGCAGACAGAGCCTAAGAACAAAGCCGATGTGGGCGGCGGATTTAAGGCGGTTCTTGAGTTGTTTAAGAAGACTTTCAAAACGCCGTTTGAGGCGGCGGAGGATTTTTACCGTAAGTCAGATCTTGTCGCTTCAATAATAGCGATAGCTATGGTCGCAGGTCTTTACATGATCGCCACCATGCTTAATTTCGTGGCTGTCAGCTCGCATTATCTTAGAGTAGCAGGCTGGAATTCGAGCTATAAGCTTCTTGGATATTCAAAATGGGATATTCTTAAAATGGTGGATATAAGCGGCGTTGACCTTGTTCAGTCTGTATTTTTCCCCATTATATGGGTAGCGGTTATGACAGGAGCTATAATCGGTCTTTCGATACTTGTAAATAAGGTAATACTCAAGAAGAGCATCAACATTAAGGGAACGCTTGCTCTCTGCGCTTCGGTATCCGTACCGCTTATGGCGGCGCTTGCGATTAAGATAATAAGCAACTTTATATTTGTGGACGCCTTTTCAAATATGGTTTTCCCCATAATAACGGTATGCCTCGGTTTCCTGACGCTTCTTCAGGGTCTTAACATTATCAGCAAGGAGATACAGAACCGCAATAAGCTGCTTATCGTGCTTGCTATCGGCGTAGCGGGCCTTATCATTGCAAATTATCTGCTGAATGTGCTTGTGATGAATCACTGCCAGACGACTTTCAGTTTCCCGATGTAGAACGCGGTCCGGAGATTTTTTAAGTACATAATATATACGGAATACGGCGCAGTCCATAAAAAGAGGCTGCGCCGTGTTTTTGCACTATCATATTTTAATATGCTCTTACAAACGCACATCGACGTTTGCGCCGGGTTCTGCGGCTGCCGGCTTGCTGTCGGGTCTGACCGTTTGAGCGGCGCTGTCTGCTGGGACCTTTGCGCTTTCCTTGTTTTCGGTCTTTGAATCGGATTTTTGGGTCTTACCGTCTTTTTTGGCGGATTTCTCCGTCTTATCCGGTTTGTTTTCCGTATCCGTGTTCTCCGCCTCGGCGCTTGCGGCTTCTTTGACAGATTTTTCTGCTTCGGCAAGGGTGCTCATCTGCGACGCGGAGGCGTCCGCGGACCTTTGCTCGACTTCGGCAAGCTCCGCCTCTTTATCGCTGTTGTCCCTTCCCGCGTCCTGTTTTATTTCGGCTTTCAGTACGCCTGCCCTGCCGTCCATTGCCGACGCGACGCTGCCCTGAACTTCCGCCTGTTTTAACGAGGAATCGGCGGAGATCATTGCCTGCATACTTGCCTGTGACAGTCCGGCGCTTCTTTTGCCTGATTTACGCTTCGGCTTGGGAAAATCCTCAATGGGGACTTTCCTGTTCTGCCTCTCCTTTCTCTGTTCGATCTCGCGCTGTCTGAGCTGCTGGTTGAGATTGGAGATTTCCTGCTGTATCTCCTGTCTTTTTTTCATCTTATCCTCCGACGACATATTTTCGTCCGAGGAAATCGACTGCATGCGCTCCCTTAAGCCCGATATCCTGTTCTGGATATTCTGGCATATAGGGTCTGTCTGCGTATTATTGGCTCCGGAGCGCTCTGCCGGGGCGCTGTTTGGCGCTCCTGTTAAACTTACCGCTTTCATAAAATTACTCCTTCCTTGATTAGTGTCGTTAATGGATTTCCTTATCCTGTAAAATTTTTCGGAAGCTTTTTGAGAGGAATAAAGCGGTATGGTGTGGAACGGACTTTTTATGCCGTGAACCGGAAATAAAAGGCGCGTTTTGGGCTAAAAAATGCCCGGTTACTGCATCATCAGCATGACGATAAGCCGGAATTCTCCGTTTTGGCATATTATTTCAATATCGCCTGAGTATTTGCGGGCAATGGCGCGGATATTGGACAATCCGTAGCCGTGCCCGTCTTTTTCGGCTTTGGAGGTGACGGGAAGTCCGCTTTCGGCATTCCATTGCAGAGCCTTAGCGAAGCTGTTGCGTATTTCGATCATAAAGGCGTTGTTTTGCCGGTAGGAAAAAACGGAAATATACGGCGACGGACAGTCCCTCGCGTTTTCAACGGCGTTTTGAAGGGCGTTGTTAAGTATGACGCTGAGATCGAAAGCGTTGATTCCCGATTCGGAGGGATAGTAAAATTCAGATTGAAAACGGATATTTTTATGCTCGGCATCGTTTTTCATTCCTTGCAAAATAACATCGGTCACGGGATTCCCGCTTGCCGCGCCGCCCGCGCCTTCCGAAAGAGCGGCTTTGAGTTCGTCTCCGTAGGCTCTCGCTTCGTTTATTTTGTTCGCCGCGTAAAGCCTTTCTAAGGTTATCAGGTGGTTGGTCACATCGTGTCTTAGATTGCGGAGGTTCTGATAAAGTTTTTCGGCACTGTCTATGCTGTGACGCATACTTTCAAGCTGTGACGCAAGCAGCTCGGCGTGCAGTTTTTCCTCCTGTTTCGCCTTGATCTTCTGATAGAGCACGACAACGATAACGACGGTGATTGCGGACACCGTATAATAGAGAAGCGCGAGAAGGTCGTACGTGTCCGTGTTTTTTCCGGTATTATAAATATAATAAGTGCGGTAGTAGCGCGTTACCTCAAAGCCCGCGGCAGCGGCGAGCGAAGGAAGCATGAGCATGAAAAGCTCTTTTCCCGACATATCCGTACGTCTGTAGGAGTAAGCTTTGATTATGAAGCGCACGGCGGCTGCCGTAAGGACTGCTTCGATCAGAAGATAAAACACGCAGACTCCCACATAAAGTGCAAAGCTTAGTTCTTCGTGCGTCTGCATGAATTTCGTGTCAAGGATAAGGCTGTACACCTTCATGTATATGATATCCGCCATAGCAAACGTAAGCAGGTGCAGTGAAAAAAACAGCGCCGATATAAAAATTTTCTGTCTGTGATTTCTTTTGTCGGTTTCGTACATCACGAGGAAGGTAAAGAGCATACTTACGCCGTAAATACTATAAAAATCAAGATTGACAGGGATGAAACAGAGCGTCGCCATAGAAACGCAGTATACGGCTCCGGCGAAGAGCGCGCTTTTTTTCTTCTCCGTAAACGGGGCGGCAAGCATAAAAAAACAAGCTCCCGATATAAGTATTTCAATTATCTGCGTCGCGTAGGCGGCGACGGTCCATTGTATTCCTGTAAGCTCCATTTAATGCCTGCCCCTCCCCGCGTTGTACCTGAGATAGCTTTTTACAAAATCCTGATAATTCTGTTTTGCCATCAGCGCCCTGCCTTTTTCAAGAAATATCGTGGAGGCGTCGTATTTTCTGATATAGGCGAAATTGACAAGATAAGCCCTGTGGGGACGGTAGAAGCCGTCGCCGAGGCTTTTTGCAAGCTCTTTCATTTTGCCGTAATATTCTATATCTTCCTCCGCCGTGTGAAGGATTATCTTGCGGTCGAAAACCTCCGCGTATATGATCTTGTCCGGCTCGACAAGTATGTGCTTGCCGCCGGAGGTTATCATAAGGCTCGGCGCGTCCGTTCTGGCTTTGGACGCTTGCCGCACGGCGCTTGCCAGCACCTCGGCGAATTTGGCTTTGTTAAAGGGCTTGACCAGATAATGAAAAGCGTTCACGTCAAACGACTGAAAAACGTATTCTTCCAACGCGGTGATAAAAATAATGACGGAATTCACGCCGCGCGCGCGAAGCTCTCTGGCGGTCTCTATCCCGTTTCTGCCGGGCATCTGTATGTCAAGCAGCAGAATATCCGGACTGTCATGCGATAAAAGCAGTTCTTCCCCGCTTTTATACACAGTCAGTCCGGAATCGGGATAAAGCGCGCGTATTTTTTCGGCGAGAAGCCGCCGTATTTCTTTTTCATCGTCGCATATTGCTATCCGCATTTTCGTTTCCCCCGTTTCCATATGAATATTATATCGGAAGGCAGGGGCGGTTACACTAAGAAAATGGTGTGAAACGGACAAATTATGACGTGAAAAAACGGGTTATGTTTCTGGTTTGCCATCCGGAGCAAAACCGCTCGGAGGTTCGCCGGGGAAACCTTCGTCCGGGCGTCCGCCCGGCTTGCCGTCAAAGCCTCCGCCGTGCCCGCCGCCGAAACCGCCGGGACCTCCGTGCATACCGCCCATGCCGTTTGACGAGTAAGCGGTTTCGGACTGCGTAAAGCTTGCAAGCTCCGTGCCGCCCGAAATTTTACCTCCCGTAAAGCATCCGGAGCATAGCTCGTCGCTGTCTGTGAGCGTGCCGCCTGAGTAGATAAAATAGGTTTCTCCGGTTTTCATATCGGGGGTCGAAAAGTTAAGCGCGTTCCAGCTTTTGGCAGGAGTGAAGCTTATAAGCACGTTGCCGTCGGAGTCGGCGAGCGTCACTGTTTCTTTGGCTGAGTCGGCGTTTACGGCGATAAGAGCGCCGCACTGCTTTGATTCAGAGGAAACGTTGCACGCCATACCGCTTGAGCCTGCCGCAGCAAGATAGCCGCCGTTCATGTAAAACGCGGTTTCGTAGTCAAGAGCGCCGTTGCCGTTGTTTGAGGGACCGTCCACAATGACCGTGCCGCCGTTCATCGTTACCGAGCCGTTTGAGTCGATACCGTCGCCGGAAGCGCTTATAAAGAGCGTGCCGCCGTTTATGCTTATTGAAATGTCTGCTGCCGAAAGACCGCTGCCCGACGCGTTCAGCCCGTCGTCGGAGGCAAAAAGCGCGGTCTGTCCGCCGTTTATCGTAATGGAGGCTGCCTCTATTCCTTCGTATGAATCATTGATATTTATTTTCCCGTCGTAAATGGTTATGGAGCTGTCGGCGTGTATCGCGTCGTCGCCGCTTGAGATGTCAAAGCTGCCGCCGCCTATATGAATGCTGCCGTTTGCGTGTATCGCGTCGTCCGCGCAGTCCAAGGAAAGACTGCCGCCGTCGATACGGATATCGGAGCCGGCTTTTATTCCCTTGATGCTTGCGGTGCTTTCGGAATCG
>CAJTON010000006.1:0-37234 GCA_910577605.1 uncultured Butyrivibrio sp. | reverse complement strand
CCTGCCGTTTTCGCTGCCGCCTCCGGAAACAACGGATATACTGCCTCTTTCTATAAGCAGATCACCGCCTGACTGTATGCCGTCGCCGTCCGAGGTTATGTCTAAAGCGCCGTCAGCGATACGCAGCGAGTCCTTGGCTTTGATTCCGTTGTCGGCGTCGGATATGCTTATTTTGCCGCCTGCTATTATCAGGTCGTCGTTGCAGGTTATGCCGTTGTTGAAGTTGGCGCTTACCTTGAGAGCGCCGCTTCCGTTAATGGTGAGGTCGTCTTTTGAATATATCACGGCATTCGCCTCCTGATTCAGGGTATACGCGGAATCGTAGGAGGAGCTGTCCTCAAGGAAGCTGCCGTTTTCTCCGGCAAGCGTGATTATCACCTTGTCGGCGTTTGCGACGTAAAGGGGGCAGGAATACGAGCAGGAAATGCGGGCGTCATCGAGGATAATTCTTACGTCGCCGCTTTTTACGTCCACTATAAGCTGTCCGTCGTCGAGCGTTCCTTTTACGATATAATTGCCAGCGGAGGAAAGCGTTATTTTTGAGCCGTCGGCAGACGCTCCCTTGCCGGAAAGCTCCGCAGAGGTGCGGTTGAGCGTTATCACGCAGGCATCGGATTCCGAAAAGTCAGTATCGGTGTCCTTTGCGTCAAGCGAGGGGAATGTGTGTTGGTCTTGAGGGGCGGCGCCGTCCGGATCATCCGGTTTGCTTTGGCACGCGGTAACGGCGAGCGAGAGGAACAGCGACGCAAATACGCCGTACAAACGGAAAACAGATTTTTTCATATGGAACCTTCTTTCATTTTTGCCGCGGCGTTTCCGGCAGTATGGCGGTATGCGCGGAGTTTTGTTATATTGTGGTTTTATAAAGAATACGGCTTTTTTGTGTGAAAAAAATGACATAAATGTGTAAATCTTATGAAAAATAATTGACTGTTTTTTTCGGATATGCAATAATAAGGTATTGCTTTTACACATAAAAGCAGCGATACATTAAATCATTCAAGTAGAAGGAGAAAACCATGAAAAGGACAAAAAGAATTCTTGCGGCACTGCTCTGCCTTGCGGCAGTGTTCGCTATGACCGCGTGCGGAACAAGCAGTTCAAGCAGCTCCGGCAACAGCGGGACAAACGATCCGGGAGACGGCAAGGACAAGGTTTATAAGATCGGTATCTGCCAGCTCGCGCCGCATCCGGCGCTTGACGCGGCTACCAAGGGCTTCAGGGAGTGCCTTGAGGAGAAGCTCGGAAAGGATAAAGTAAAGTTCAACGAGCAGAACGCGGCGGGAGACGCGCCTACCTGCACGACTATCATTGATTCGCTTATCGCGGACAATTCCGACCTCATTCTTGCGAACGCTACGGCGGCTTTGCAGGCTGCGCAGTCGGGAACAAAGGACATTCCGATTCTCGGGACTTCAATAACCGATTACGCGTCAGCGCTTGACATCAAGGACTGGAAAGGAACGACGGGAATAAACGTTTCCGGAACGTCCGATCTTGCGCCTCTTGCCGAGCAGGCTGCGATCATCAAGGAGCTTTTCCCAGACGCTAAGAAGGTCGGTCTTATTTACTGCTCCGCAGAGCCTAACTCGAAGTATCAGGTGGATATCGTAAACGACGAGCTTAAGAAGCTTGGCTATGAGTGCAAGTATTTTTCGTTTACAGATTCAAACGATATTCAGTCCGTGACCGAGAGCGCGGTGAATGACTGCGACGTTATTTATATCCCGACAGACAATACGGCGGCAAACAGTACTGGAGTTATCGACAACGTATGCCGTCAGGCAGGAGTGCCCGTGGTTGCCGGAGAAGAGGGAATGTGCAGGGGCTGCGGCGTTGCAACTCTTTCCATTGATTACTATGACATCGGCTATAAGGCAGGAGAGATGGCTTACGATATTCTTGTGAACGGCGCGGATGTTTCCAAAATGGAAATACAGTACGCAGCCGAGGCGGTTAAGAAATACAATAAAGAGATATGTGAAGATCTTAAAATAACCGTTCCTGAGGGATATGAGGCTATTGCTCCCGCGGAAGAGGAATAATTTACAGGATTTATTGAAATTGGAGGTATTCGGGCGTGGATTTTACAGCACTGTTGAATGTAATGCCGGGTGCGGTTGCCGAGGGCCTTATATGGGGCATAATGGGAATCGGCGTTTACATAACATATAAAATACTTGATATTGCCGATCTGTCCGTGGACGGCACTATGGGACTCGGCGGAGCTGTGTGCATTATGATGCTTCTTAGCGGAAAACCCATGTGGCTCAGTCTGCTTGTGGCGACGCTTGCGGGGATGCTCGCCGGACTTGCGACCGGACTTTTTCATACGGCTATGGGAATACCTGCCATTCTCGCGGGTATAATAACGCAGTTCGGACTTTGGACTATCAACTTGAGGGTACTTGGAGGAAAGGCGAATGTCGCGATAAGTTCGCGCAACTATGATCTTTTGGTATCGTCGGGCAATTTAAAGGGCGTGCCTTTTTACAAAAACACGATTTTTGTCGTGGCGATATGCGTGGTGCTTCTTATCGCGCTGCTCTACTGGTTTTTCGGAACCGAGAGGGGTTCTTCAATGAGGGCTACGGGCTGCAATCCCAATATGAGCCGCGCGCAGGGTATAAATACCAATGTGAATAAGGTTCTGGGGCTTATGATCTCCAACGGAATCGTCGCGTTTTCGAGCGCGCTGCTTTCACAGTACAAGTCAAGCGTTGATGTCAATCAGGGACGAGGAGCGATCGTCATAGGGCTTGCCGCGGTAGTTATCGGCGGAGCGATATTCAACAGGATATTCCGCAATTTCGCGCTCAAGCTTCTGGCGGTCGTGTTCGGCGGTATCATATATTACGCCGTTATGAGAGTGGTTCTGTGGCTCAAAGTGGATGCGGATCTGTTAAAGCTTCTTCAGGCGCTTATCGTGGCGGTGTTCCTTGCCGTGCCTTACTGGAAAAAGAAATTTTTTGCGAAGCCGGTGAAGAAAGGAGCGGAAACGAATGCTTAAGGTCAGCAACATATACAAAACATTTAATCCGGGGACGGTGAACGAGAAAACCGCCCTTAACGGGGTGTCGCTTGAGCTTGCCGAGGGAGATTTCGTAACCGTTATCGGAGGCAACGGAGCGGGCAAATCGACGCTTCTGAACGCGCTCGCCGGAGTATGGCAGGTGGATTCCGGAGAAATCTATATCGACGGAATTGACGTTACCAAGACTTCCGAGCATAAGCGCGCGAAATATCTCGGCCGCGTTTTTCAGGATCCCATGATGGGAACGGCGGCGACTATGGGTATAGACGAGAATCTTGCGCTTGCGGCGCGCCGCGGCAAGTTCCGCGGTCTCGGACCGGGAATCACAGCCAAGGAAAGGTCGAAGTACAGGGAGCTTCTCGCGGAGCTTGATCTTGGGCTTGAAACAAGACTTTCTTCAAAGGTCGGACTTCTTTCGGGCGGACAGCGTCAGGCGGTAACGCTTCTTATGGCGTCGCTAAAAAGGCCGAAGCTTCTGCTTCTCGACGAGCACACGGCGGCGCTTGATCCCAAGACTGCCGCGAAGGTCCTTGAAACCACGGAGCGCATCGTTGAGAGGGATCACCTTACAACGCTTATGATAACTCATAATATGAAGGACGCTATCGCGCACGGCAACCGTCTTATTATGATGAACAACGGAAAAATAATCCTCGATATTTCAGGCGAGGATAAAAAGAAGCTTACGGTCGACGATCTTTTGAAGAATTTCGCCGACGTAAGCGGCAGTGAGCTTGCAAACGACAGAATGATACTGGGCTAGTAATATTTATTTCCGTGAGAAATTAGGAAAACGGACTGTTACATTAGTGTGGCAGTCCGTTTTTAGATTACTGAAATTCGTAGATAGAGGAAAGGCATTATAAAACACTTGAGTCGATAAAACATATATGATAAGATAGATAGAATTAATAAATTCATTTCATGCTATGTGGGGATTTAAGATGAAAAAAATAATAACCGTAATATTAACAGTCGTACTGGCTTTTTCGCCGCTGTCAGTAAGCGCAGGCGCAGAAACTATCGATACGGCTGACACATCGGACATTGACGGAATAACCTCAGCCCTGAATGCCGTTGAGCCTGTCAAAGAGCAGGTGGGGCTGTCGGGCGTTGATTTTTATGAGCTTACATACTCCGATTCCGTAAATGCATATGATTACACAAAAGACGGCTTGATTTTTAACTGTGAATTTATACCGATAAAGCATGAGGGAGCTTTGGTCGGCTGGGTCATTAAGAAGATTACGGACGGTGAAATATATTATCAGTTTACGACCGCTTTTGCGGAGGAAGTGAACAGGATAGCGGACGGTGATACGGAGTTTGCGATCATATACGGTTATGACGCAAGCTATCTTTATGACGGGAAAGATATTTATACGTTGGGAAGCGTTTCGATAGCTGTCGAGGGAAGGGGGGTCATTGAGAGTGCAAAACAGCTTGAGAGCGAAAACATGACGTTTAGACGTATAGTTGAAAGCTATGAATTGCCATATAGCAATCCGGATTTAAATGCCAGACTTCCGGTTTATTTTTCCTGCAATGTGAAGTATATAACCCAGAATCCGTATAAGCGACTGTGCTGGGCGGCGTCAATAGCTTGTATTGTGAACTACATTAAAAAGACAAATCATACTGCTGTCTCGGTTGTAAAAGATGTGCGCGGATCAATAATAGATGAAGGATTGTATCCGGCAGAAGAAATCGAAGTTTTGAAACGATACGGTGTTTCTTATACATACCGATATTTAGATCCGTCTGCTGATGTGATGCTGAAAAACATTCAAAAAGGATATCCTATATATGCTTCGTTTAAGCATATGAACGGACATCATGCTGGGGTAGTATATGCAGTGAATATAATAGCGGGATATTTTTATGTTATGGACCCGATAGATGGATTCTGCAATAGCTCATATTCAACGGCAAATGTTCATATGTACGTCAGCCCCAGCAGCGGACTGGCGATGATACTTGACAATTCAAGCTGCAGGTACTGGGAATGATAATAAAGTCCCTGTCCGGTGTACTATGTGAAGGCTAAAGGAGAGTTTGAATGGGAAAAATAAAGAGTATCCGTATTTTTATAATCCTTTCTTTGCTGATTACGACAGCTTTGATCGGTGTATTAATGCTAAGACCAGTGTTTACAAAGCTTTCCGGCATACACATAACGTCTGTAGGCAGAGGCGTACCGTTTAGTAATTCACCGCTTGATAAATATGATTTTACAAACTGCAAAATTATTCTGCACGGTTATTATAATGGCGAAAGGCTGAATTTGACGGAACAGCAAAAAGAAAAATTTCTCGAAAATATTCTCCGGGCAGATATAAATAAGTACAGTATTCCCGATTTTATCGGATATAACGGAGGCCCGGTGCCTTATGAGATTGAGCTTGGAAACGGAGAAACCGTTAAAATTCATCACGAGGGAGGTCCGCATTTAACAATAGGAGAAAAAACTTACAAATGTTACAGCGAAGACGTTCTGGATTTTCTTGACAAACTGGCAGATGAGATTTATAGGGAGAATTATCCGGACAAGGACTGATGCGGTTTAAAGGGCACGGGAATATCTCCGTGTCCTTTAACTTTCTATTTCAAGCGATTCAAGGTAAAATTCTTTTCCCTGTATTATATTTACTCTACCGCTCAGGCATTCGGGACATCGAAGACTCATATGCTCCATGCGGAATTTATTTCCGCATTCGCGGCAGCAAAGCATTGCGGGAAGCACCGTGAAATCAAGCCGAGCGCCGTGCGCGGCTGTGTCCTCGCTCAAAAGGTCAAAGTATTCCTGAACGCATTCGGGAACGATCCCGCTTAGCTCGCCCATCACGAGCTTTATTTGTATTATTTTGGCGGCGCCGCATTTTTGCGCCTCGTCAAGAGCGGCGTTTAAAATCCCCTCGGTCACGGACAGCTCGTGCATTTAACCTCTTTAAGCCTCCTTCGCGGACTGTATTTTTTTAAGGACAAAATATTTCGCAATACTGAATCTACTACATTTTACTATATATTCTTCCCGAAAAACAGCCCGAATTAATAAATTTCTTGTATACGGCAGGTGTTGTGTGATAGAATAGCGTTAATATTGGATAAAATATACTGAATGTATAGAATCTGCTTTAAATGAGGTTTGATATGTATCAGAATAAGGAAAACACCAAGAATATACTTTTATATATAATAGATCTTATCGGCGCTTTTGTGGCGTATTTTATCGCGAACTGCATATGGCTGGGGCTTGTAAAGGGATACCGTATCCTTGAGAGGAAGGAACTTTTTAACGAGCTTGGTATCACGCTGGCTTCGTTTATCATAGTGATACTTATTTTTAACGTAAACAGGGATTTCTTAAGACGGAGCAGGGCGGAGGAGCTGCTTTACAGTCTTAAGATAAATCTGATTTTCGCGGCGGTTTATGCGGTGCTTCTTTTTATCAGGGGTGATACCGACTATGTGTCAAGAGGCGTATATGTATGTACGGTTGCTTTTGACGCGCTTCTTATGTTTACCACCCATTGCATTTTTAAATATTATCTTACAAAGGTATACAGCAGGAAGAAAAAGAATGTGCAGATGTTTCTGATCACGACTGCCGAGCGCGCCAAAAACGCGATAACGCAGCTTCAGGAGAATTCCCAGTGGATAAGTAAAATATACGGTATGGCGGTAGTCGACGCCGATATGACGGGCGAAGAAATCTTAGGTGTTCCGGTAACCTCGGGATATGCGGACATGGTAAAATTCGTGAAGGACGAGGCTGTTGACGAGGTGTTCCTTGACGTGCCGTACGCCACGGGTAATTCGCTGCGCCCTTATATAATGGAATTTGAAAATATGGGTGTTGTCGTGCACCTTAATATAGAGTTTCTTGAGACCTTTTCGGATTTCCGCAAAAGTTTTTCGATGCTTGGTTCTATACCGGTAATTACTTTTGCCAATAACTATTATGACGCTAATAAGATGATGCTCAAGAGGATCATGGACATACTGGGTTCTTTGGTCGGAATCATCATTACATTAGTGGTTACGGTTTTTCTCGCGCCTGTGCTGCTTATCGAGTCGAGAGGACCGCTGATATTCAAGCAGAAAAGAGTGGGGCGCAACGGAAGGTATTTTTATATATACAAGTTCCGGTCCATGTACAAGGATGCGGAGGAGCGCAAAAAGGCTCTTATGGAGCAGAATGAAATGAAGGGCGCTATGTTTAAGATCTCCGACGACCCGCGTATCACAAAGGTTGGGAAGTTCATACGAAAGACAAGCATCGACGAGCTTCCGCAGTTTTTCAACGTGCTTTTCGGCGATATGAGCCTTGTCGGGACAAGACCCCCGACGGTGGACGAATTCAAGCAGTACGAAAGCTACCACAAGAGGAGGCTGAGCATGAAGCCTGGAATAACCGGAATGTGGCAGGTCAGCGGCAGAAGCAATATAGAGGATTTTGAAGAGGTGGTCAAGCTCGACTTGGAATATATAGACAACTGGAGCATAGGCCTTGACATAAAAATTCTTTTTAAAACGATCGCGGCTATTTTTAAAAGAAAGGGAGCTAAATAGCGTAAAGGTATAAATATATGGCACAGTACGATTATCTTATAGTCGGGGCGGGACTTTTCGGCGCGGTCATGGCGCGCGAGCTTACCGACGACGGCAGAAAATGCCTTGTGATAGACAGGAGAGATCACGCGGGCGGAAATATATACTGTGAGAATATAAACGGTATAAACGTACACCGTTACGGCGCGCATATTTTTCATACAAGCAAGGAAAAAATATGGGAATATGTGAACCGCTTCGCTAAGTTCAACCGTTATACGAACTGTCCCGTAGCGAATTACAAGGGAGAGATATACAACCTTCCTTTTAACATGAATACCTTTAATAAAATGTGGGGCGTCATAACGCCCGACGAGGCAAAGGAAATTATTGAGCGCCAGAGGGCGGCGCGCAAAACGGACGCTCCCGCCAATCTTGAGGAGCAGGCGATCAATCTTGTCGGAACCGACATATATGAAAAGCTTGTCAAGGGTTATACGGAGAAACAGTGGGGACGCAGTTGTACGGAGCTGCCGCCTTTTATAATCAAGCGTCTTCCGGTGCGCTTTACTTATGACAATAATTATTTTAACGATACTTATCAGGGGATCCCGATAGGCGGGTACAATGTTCTTATCGACGGGCTCTTGGAGGGAATCGAGTTAAGGCTTGACGCGGATTTTCTAAAGGACAGGGAAACGCTTTCGGCGTTGGCGGATAAAATAATCTATACCGGTCCGATAGATGAGTTTTTCGGCTATTGCTACGGTGCGCTTGAGTACCGGAGCGTGCGCTTTGAGACGGAGGAGCTTCCCACGGAGAATTATCAGGGAAACGCGGTCGTCAACTATACGGACGGGGAAACGCCCTATACGAGAATAATCGAGCATAAGCATTTTGAATTCGGGCATCAGGCTACCACCGTTATATCAAGGGAATATTCGGCGGAGTGGAAACCGGGCGACGAGCCTTATTATCCGGTAAACGACGATAAAAACGCCGCGCTGTACGAAAAGTACGCGGCGCTTGCGGCAGACGAGGGCAAAATTCTTTTCGGCGGCAGGCTCGGAGAATACAAGTATTACGATATGGACAAGGTTATCGAATCGGCGCTTGAGATGGCTGACAAGCTTCGGGCGCAACAATAGAACCTCTCTGCGAGGATACCACTATGCGCTGAAATACAGCGCAGTAATAATGAAAGGGACTGTTACAAATGATTCTGAATGTTGCGGGTCTAACGCACGGCTTCGGGGACAGGGCTATTTTCACCGACGTGTCGTTCCGTCTGCTCAAGGGAGAACATATCGGGCTTATCGGCGCCAACGGCGAAGGTAAGTCCACATTTATGAATATAGTTACGGGAAAGCTCATGCCGGATGAGGGCAAGGTGGAATGGGCGAAGAATGTGTGCGTCGGTTATCTTGACCAGCACGCGGTGCTTACGGCGGGAATGACTGTCGGAGACGTGCTGCGCTCGGCGTTTGGATATCTTTATGAGATGGAGAGCCGTATGACGGAGCTTTTTGAGGCTATGGCTGACGCTTCGCCCGACGAAATGGAAAAGATGATGGAGGAATCGGGGACGATTCAGGATATGCTGACCAATAATGATTTCTATGTCATAGACGCGAAGGTAGACGAGATCGCGAGGGCGTTCGGACTGGCGGCGCTTGGACTTGAGCGCGACGTCACGGAGCTTTCGGGAGGGCAGCGCACGAAGCTTCTTCTGGCGAAGCTGCTGCTTGAGAAGCCGGATATACTTCTTCTTGACGAGCCGACCAACTATCTTGACGAGAACCATATAGAGTGGCTGAAGCGTTATCTTTTGGAGTATGAGAACGCTTTTATTCTTATCTCGCACGATATGGAGTTTCTCAACAGTGTTGTAAATATTATTTATCATATGGAAAATCAGCGTCTTACCCGTTACGTCGGAAATTACGACAAATTCATGGAGGTCTATGAGGTGCAGGCGGCGCAGCTTGAGGCTTCGTACCGCAGGCAGCAGAAGGAGATAGGGGAGCTTAAGGATTTTGTTGCGAGAAACAAGGCGAGAGTCGCCACGCGCAACATGGCGATGTCAAGGCAGAAAAAGCTTGACAAGATGGAGGTTATCGAGCTTGCCGCTAAGAAGCCGAAGCCGGAATTTAATTTCATTGAAGCGAGAGCGGCCGGAAAGGTGATCTTCGAGACTTCGGACCTTGTTCTAGGCTACGATAAGGATAAGCCGCTTTCCAAGCCCATAAATCTGCGCATGGAGCGCGGCGAGAAGATAGCGCTTACCGGAACGAACGGGATCGGCAAGACTACTTTTTTAAAGAGCGTGCTGGGACTTATACCGCCGCTTTCAGGAAAGGCGGTTCTCGGAGATTATCTGTACAAGGGATATTTTGAGCAGGAGATAAAGCCGGGCGAGAACACCTGCATTGAGGAGATATGGGAGGAATTTCCTTCAAAAACGCAGTACGAGGTGCGTTCCGCGCTCGCGAAATGCGGGCTGACCACCAAGCACATAGAGAGCAAGGTGCGCGTACTGAGCGGTGGCGAGCAGGCGAAGGTGCGCCTTTGCAAGCTTATAAACCGCGAAAGCAATATTCTTCTTCTCGACGAGCCGACCAATCATCTCGATACGGACGCAAAGGAGGAGCTGAAACGGGCGCTTATTGCGTATAAGGGCGCGATCCTTCTGGTGTGCCACGAGCCGGAGTTTTACGGGGAGGTCGTCGATAAGGTGTGGAATTTTGAGGAGTGGACAAGGCTGGTGTGAGAACGCTGGTCTTTTGTCAGTTCTGATAAAATACCCAAAATCTTATTTTGTTATATCGAGTATTATGATGTTTCTTCTCAGGGGGGATCACAGATAATCCCCCCTTGATTCTCAATGTCAGAAAATAGATTCCGCCGATAATTACAGGGCAAAAATCGCCCATACTTGTTTTCCCTGCCGCGCCGACGGACGAATATAGCGCTTGCAGGTCGGGAATGCGCGTAAATACGGGATTTGCCGCTAATTGACAATTGACAAATATATTATTTGATGTTAAAGTTTGATTTGTGAATAAAGAGTGAAAATTTTTTATTTAAATTCTGATTTTTGAAAAAGCACTTGATAATAATAAAATACGAACGAGGAGTTGGAGTATGGTAAGCTTTAACAATGTTCCATATGTTGATACAGCGCTTACATATATGAAGAACGCTATCGACTGTCAAAAGATATGCGGAGACGGAGAATATACCAAAAATTGCAACAGATGGATAGAAGAGAACACGGGAACCGCTAAATCCCTGCTTACGACCTCATGCACTCACGCTACGGAAATGGCGGCGATTCTTTGCGGTATCAAGAGCGGAGATGAAGTGATCATGCCCTCATATACCTTTGTGTCCACGGCTAACGCTTTTGTGCTGAGAGGCGCGAAGGTTGTTTTTGTCGATATCAGACCCGATACTATGAATATTGACGAAAAGCTTATAGAGGCAGCGGTCACGGACAGAACTAAGGCTATCGTTCCTGTGCATTACGCGGGGGTAGCCTGCGAGATGGACACGATCATGGATATTGCCAAAAGGCATAATCTTATTGTCATTGAGGATGCCGCTCAGGGTGTTATGAGCAAATATAAAGGACAGGCTTTGGGCGCGATAGGCGATTATGGGTGCTTCAGCTTCCACGAAACCAAGAACTACAGCATGGGAGAGGGCGGAGCGCTGCTTATAAAAGATCCCGAAAATGTAGAGCGCGCTGAGATCGTCAGGGAAAAGGGAACGGACCGCAGCAAATATTTCCGAGGTCAGATAGATAAATATACATGGGTCGATGCGGGCTCGTCATATCTTCCGAGCGATATGAACGCGGCGTATCTTTGGGCGCAGCTTGAGAAGGCTCAGGAGATATATGATGACCGTATGGCGAGCTGGAATACTTACTATGAAGGGTTGAAGGATCTTGCGGAGAAAGGGATCATCGAGCTGCCCGTGATTCCTTCGGAATGCGTGCACAACGCTCATATGTTTTACATAAAGCTTAGGGATCTGGACGAGAGAACAAAACTTATAGCGTATCTTAAACAGAATGAGATCGGGGCGGTGTTCCATTATATTCCCCTGCACTCCGCGCCTGCCGGCAAGACATACGGAGTATTTTTCGGGGAGGACAAGTATACGACAAGAGAAAGCGAACGCCTGTTAAGACTTCCTATGTATTACGGACTGGGCGAAGCGGTCTATGAAGTAATTGATAAGATACATGAGTTTTATAAAAAATAAATAATAAGAGGTATTTTTTATGAAAAAAGTGGCAATATTACAGTCAAATTATATTCCATGGAAGGGATATTTTGACATTATCAACATGGTGGACGAATTTATCTTATATGATGATATGCAGTATACGCGCCGCGATTGGAGAAATCGTAACAAAATAATTACTCCAAACGGTTTGTTGTGGCTGAGCATACCGGTTGAAAATAAGGGTAAATTCTTTCAAAAAATTAATGAAACCAAGGTTGTTGATAATCAATGGGCGGATAATCATTGGAAGAGTATTTGCCATAATTATTCAAAGGCTAAACATTTTGACGAGTATGCTGAACGGATCCATCAGGTATATGAACAGTGTAAAGATGAAGAGTATATCAGCATTATTAATTACAGATTTCTTAAAGAGATATGTGATATTCTTGGGATAAAGACAAAAATAACATGGAGTTCGGATTATGAGCTTGTTGACGGTAAGACGGAACGTCTGATTGGACTTGTGAAATCAGCCGGCGGGGATTATTATCTTTCTGGTCCTGCGGCGAAGGATTATATTGTTGATGAACTGTTTGAACAGGCAGGAGTTGAACTTGCATGGATGGATTATTCCGGATACCCTGAATATAAGCAGCTATCAGATACATTTGAGCATGGTGTAACCGTTTTGGATTTGATTTTTAACGTTGGTAAAGATGCTCCTGCTTATATGAAAAGCTTTAAAAACAATTAAAGTTTTCCATGAAGTGAAAACTGCAGGTAATATAAATACCTAAATACATTTTTACATAGCTTAAGCAAAGAATAAAATATTATGCTATATGAGGAATAAAATATATGATAAGACATATCGGTATTGCGGGTGCAGGCGCGGTTGGATGTTCTCTTGGAAGCAAGCTATATGAAAAATACGGTGACGATTTTTGTTTTATTGCGTATGGAGAACGCGCTGAAAGATTAAAAAAGAATGGTGTGATTGTAAATAACAAAAAAATTATGCCTAATGTATATTCTGATTATGACGGAAAGGGACTGGATTTAATAATTTTATGTATTAAAAATTATAGTTTAGAGAAAGTGTTGCAGGATATTGCTCCGGCGGTAACCCCTTCGACTATTATCCTTCCTCTCTTAAACGGCATATCTGCCGTGGATACCGTTAGAAAAGCTTATCCTAATAATGCTGTACCATATGGAATTGTTATGCGTACCGACGCAAACAGAATTCAACAGAACGTTACGGTATCTGTCAGAGGAGAAGTACAAATAGGCTTCGCGAAAGACGAAGAGCTTCCGGATTTTATATATGAGGTAAGAGATATCTTTGTAGCGGCTGGAATAGACTCCAATGTTTATCATAATATGCGATATATGCTTTGGAGAAAATGGATGATTAATATAGGTTCTAATCAGGTTTCTGTGCTTACGGGAGCAAAATTTAAGTATTTTGGCGCGTTTGAAGAGATTATTATTTTGGTTAGGGATGCGATCCGTGAAATAGTTGAAGTGTCTTATAAATTAAACATAGGATTAACAGAGAAGGATATAGATGACATTGTACAGATACTTATAAATTACCCTCCGGAGAAAAAGACGTCCATGCTGCAGGACATTGAAGCAAGACGGCAAACAGAGATTGATTGTTTTGCGGGGACGGTTATAAAGCTTGGTCAGGAATATGGAGTACCGACCCCTGTAAACAGAATATTGTATTATGCAATTAAAGCTAAAGAAAAAGTAGGCATTGCAGAACTTGAAGAAGTTTCATGTACAGAATAAAATCTTAAGGAGAAATAAAAAGATGGATTTAACAGGAAAAAGGTTATTGGTTTTGGGCGGAGTTGCTATGATTATGGAGCTTGTTGAAAATGCCAGATCAAGGGGGGCATATGTAATAGTTTCTGACTATTATGAAAATTCTCCGGCAAAAAGTATAGCCGATGAAGCTTGGCTGATTAGTACTGCAGATATTGATACTTTGGCTGAGAAATGCATAGCATCCAATGTTGATGGAGTTATTTCAGGCTTTGATGATTTTAATGTTATATGCTCGCAGCGCCTCAGCGAACGGATAGGGAAGCCGTTTTATGCGACTGAGAGTCAGGTTACCACAACTATGGATAAAGCTGGATTTAAGAAATTGTGCAGGGGTAATAACGTTCCATCTACTCCTGAGTATTCGGTAGCTTCGGAAGTCTCCGCTGATTGGCTTAAGAATATATCGTACCCTGTTATAATTAAACCTGTGGATAGCTCCGGAAATCGTGGAATTACTATATGTAACTCTGAAGAGGAGCTAATAAATGCCCACAAAAAAGCCCTTAAGACATCTAAAAAGGGAAATATCATATTGGAAAAATACATTTCGGGAGACCAAGTGGGAGTGAATTATATCTTGCAGGACGGAGAAATTTATCCCTCGGTGCTTCATGACAGATATATGCAGGAGGGCGACGGCATACATGTTCCGCTTCCTGTTGCCTATGTTTATCCTTCTAAATATACGGATTCTTATTTGGATAAAGAGAATGAAAAAGTAGTCGCTATGTTCCGCTCAATTGGAATGAAGAATGGAACTTTGTTTTTGCAAGGATGCGTGGAAGACGGAATAGTTTATTTTTATGAAATGGGTTATCGTATTAACGGAGCAAAGCAATATCAGATTTTGGACGCTTTATGCGGATTTAACCCTATGGAGATGGTTGTAAATTATTCTTTGACAGGACACATGGAGGATTACAGAATAAGAGATTTTGTACAGCCTAAATTGCCTAAGACTTGCTGCACTCTTTCAATAATAGCAAGACCTTCAAGAATTAAAAAAATTATCGGTGTTGACGAAATTAAGTCGTGGGAGGAAACGCTTGGTGTTACATTATGGTATCACGAGGGAGACGAGATAGCAGAAGATGCGCTTGGCACACAAAGGCAGATATGTATTAGAGTTACAGTTGCAGCTAAAGACACTGAAGAACTTGCAAAAATAATTGATCGTGTATATTCGACTTTGGATGTACTTGATTATAATGATAATTCTATTCTTCTTCCTCAATTTGATACAAAACGACTTTTTGAAGATTGATTTTGTATGTATAAGAATGGGGGATGATTTACAATTTCTAATTGAGGAGTGTACATATGAGTCATATAAGTAGAGTCCAGTTGATTATGAGAAAAATATATACAAAAGAGACTGGCAGATGGATATGGTCTGTCTTTATTTCCTGTTTGATCGTGGGGATCCTGTTTTTATTTTTTCGTCCTGTTTTTATGACTATTGATGATACTAGATTGCGATATGTATATGCGGGATATGCAACGGGAGAACCCGTGGGAAATTATCTGTTTTGTAATGCTATTCTCGGCTCTGCTATTGCGGGACTTTATAAATTTGCCCCTAAAGTACCGTGGTATATTATATATCATTTTGCGCTGATTGTCGTAAGCAGCAGCGCGATTGGGAAAACCATATACAAGCTATGCTATAAAAAAAATATAAAATTCGGCTGTGCAGTTTCTATACATATTGCGTCATATTTGGCATTATGCATAATTTCAACTATAATGATACATTTTGAGATTACTGCGGTAATGGCAGGCGCGGCGGCTATCGCAATGCTGTTAGCTATAGATGATGAAGATAAAAATATAACGCAGTATATTGATATTATATTATCATCAGTTCTTCTTTTTGTTACATTTCTCATCTCAAAAAATAATATATATGCAATATGCTGCTATATGGCGGTGGTATTTGCTTATCATTTATTCCATATGATAAGCAAACATAATAAAAAAATTTTCATACGCCTTATCACATTATTTCTACCTTTGACTATTTTTGGAATAGCATCGGCGTTTTATTATAACAATACTGCAAAAAGTTCAGAGGAATGGCAGGAATATCTGTCTTATAATAAATACCGTGTTTCGTACTGGGATTACCCGCATGACTCTTACAAGGATAATCCCGAGTTATTTGATTCTATTGGCTGGTCTGAAGAATTTTATAATTTGGCACAAGAAATGTATTTTATTGATGAACGCTTTAACAAGGAAGCTTTATCTTCTTTTGTGGAACCCTTTTCATGGTTTAATTCTTTGAGTAAAGAAGAAATAGTTGAAAATGCAACCACATCTGTGCGATCTTTGTATAAAAGCGAGCCTATTGTAAAGCTTCATATGTTATTGTCGATACTTATGCTTTTAGAATTGATTTATTTGTTCTATAAAGATAAGAGCAAAAGGGAAAATGCGCCTATATATCTTACTTTATTGTTCAACTATGCAGGAACTGCTATTTTAATATCTTTTTTGGCAATTCGAGCAAGGCTTCCATTAAGAGCATGGATGTCGTGCTTCATCCCCTTTGGGATTATTAATATTATTCAGTTATTGAGGTTATACTGCGCTGAAAAGCCCGAAAGTATCGAATATAATGTAAAATATGCGGCGAAAAGATTAGGCTATTCATTATTAATTACTGTTTGCTGTTTTGTTTTTCTGAATACATTTAATAGGGGGATTGTTTCCGGATACAATTATCGTGCTGGCATGGTAGACAGAGTGCTTGCTGTGGAAAACTATTGCATAGAGCATAAGGAAAATATATATGTATACGAACCGCACTTTATACAAAATTATAGCGCTATGACTGAATATAAAAATATAGAGGATGCTCCTTTGAATATGCTGCCATGGGGGAGCAGCTATATTTATACGCCGACATTTTATCAGCAAATTGAAAGTATGGGATATGAATCATTCTATACTCATAATTTGATAGATGACAATGTTTATTTTATCGGAAACACAGATAATCTGGAAAGCTCGGAGTTGTTTTTGTATTTGGGAAAGGAGTATCCGAATTTTCATTACGAAATTGTCGATGAAATAGAGCAATGCGCCGTCATCAAATTTTACGAAAACTGAGGTAAACACAATGCTGATTACAATAATAATTCCATGCTATAATTCTTCAAAAATGATAGAAACAGTTGTGGAAGAAATAAAAAAAGAAATTGTCAAAAGACAAGGAAACAAATATCAAATTATTTTAGTTAATGACTGCTCTAAGGATAATACATTCCAAGTAATAGCTGATTTGGCAAAAAAAGATTCCTGTATAGTTGCTATAGACCTGGCGAGGAATTTTGGGCAGGCAAATGCGAAAATGGCGGCGATTGGTTATATAAAAGGAGATATAGCCGTATGTGTTGATGATGACGGTCAGCATCCTTCTGATAAGATTTATGATCTGGTTGATAAAATTAATGAAGGCTACGATTTAGTATACGCGCATTTTTCCGGCAAAAAACAGAATTTATTCAGGCGTATATCAAGCGCTGTTAATACTAAATTGCTTGAACTGACAGGCGCCAAAAAGAAGGGAATTTATAATTCGCCGTTTCTTGCGTGGAGTTCTTACGCAATTAAAGCTCTGAAAAATTATCATAGTCCTTTTGTTTCGGCTGGGGCGTACCTTATGAGATGCACCGACAAGGTGGCTAATGTGGAAGTGGAGCAAAGAGCAAGAATGTCCGGGCATTCCGGCTACAGCCTGAAAAAGCTTGTAAATATGTGGCTTACTGAATTTACTAATTTTTCTTTAGTGCCGTTGCGTTTAGCGAGTATATTGGGTTTGTTTTCTTCGTTTGGAGGAGGTATATTGGGGATAATTCTTGTTATTCGTAAGCTTATTCATCCTTCGATAGCGGCAGGTTATACTTCATATATGGCGGTGCTTCTGCTTATTGGAGGCATTCTTATGCTTATGCTTGGTCTGCTGGGTGAATATGTGGGTAAAATTTATATGCTTGTAAGCGGGCAGCCGCAATATTGTATTCGTGAAGTTGTAGGGAGCATAGAAGGAGAAAAGAAGGATGAACTCAGAGAATAAATTCAGCCTGAAGGATACGAATGTACATAAAGGAATCGCGATTCTGATGATTTTGGGCATACATTGCTTTGTCCGAACGGATAAGACGCTCTATAATTATCATTGGGAGTTAGGCGGAGTTCAGGCGCTGAATTATATTTTTTATCAGGCAAAGATATTTGTAACGATATTTATTATTTTGTCCGGATATGGTCTTAATGAGAAGTACAAAAGAAATTACCAGCTTTATGGCGGAGACAAACGATATAATTTTGCCTTTTTGAAAAGCGGGCTTTCAAAGCTTATGACTAATTTCTGGGTAATCTTTGTATTATATGCGGGAGTAGGTCTGGCTTTAGGCTGGGTATCTATCAACGGAACATGGGGAGGAATTGAAGGATTTGTTATTGATTTTCTGGGTTTGAGAGATATTGTTTATGACTTTAACCCGGTTAAAACACTGAATCCGACATGGTGGTATATGTCTACCATTATTGCATGTTATCTTCTTTTTCCTGTTATTAAAAAGATTATGAAGTATAATGCATATATTCCTGTTGCATTTGGGATAGTGTTGCAGATCATTGCTCCGTTCTCCGTTTACAGACAGGCGCAGTACGGTTTTGTTTTTTATTTCGCCGCTTTTGCGCTGGGGATCCTTTTTTCCGAGAAGCAGGTTTTGAACCGGATAAAGTCACATGAATACAAGCGCAAATGGCTGACGGTTATTATCGCTATTGCTGTTACTTTGGCCGCGTTTTTATTCAGGTGCTATAACAAATTCTGGGGTGACTTGCCGCTTGCGTTAAGCATGATGTTTACTGTGCAGCTGATAGTATGTTCCTCTAACAGGATTTCATCGTTTTTTGCGAACATTTTTGCGTTTGTTGGAAAGCATAGCTTCAATATATTTGCTCTGCATACTTTTTATCTGACGATTTACGGAAAGGACCTTTTATATAAGCTAAAGAACCCTTTTCTTATTATATTTGCGCTTGCGCTGCTCAGCATACTCAGCTCGGTTGTGATAGAAAAGCTTAAGGAGCTTTCGGGAATCGCTTTTCTCCAAAAGAGGGCCTGCGATATGGAGAGGCTTTTATCAGCTAGAGATGCTGTGCCGTTTGACAGGCGTCAGAGCATAAAAATAAATGGAATTGCCATATGCTTTGTGGTGTTCCACCAGCTTTTTAACAATGCGGGCAGAATTGCATACAGCGGAGTTATTACACAATTCATATCTGAGAAAACGCTGCTTAACCTTGCTTCGTACGCGAGAATAGGTATGTGGCTATTTATATTCGTATATGTGTACGGGCTTGCCAAATCATATATGTCGATGGGAGACAAGATATCAGTCCGCGATTGTATGTCGTATTACAAAAGGCATTGGCTTAGCCTTATGAAGCCGTACTGGATTGTATGGGGGATCGCGTTTTGCGGTACTTTCTTGTTTTCCGTACAGCCGGCTATAAGGCTTGATAAGAATATAATATATATCATATTGAATTTTTTGGGGTGGTCGGACTTCTTTAAAACACCGATGATGAACAATACATGGTGGTACATCTGCCTTGCGCAAATTATTTTGCTTTTAATACCATTGCTTTGCGGTATGATAAAAAGATGGGGCGCAGTTATTGTTCCTTTAGTTATTGTGCTTTTTCAGTTTATAAATATGGCGGGAATAAAAAGTACATACGGAGGATCGTATACACAGTATATTTTCATAGTGCTTATTGCGGTAATGATTGCAAGGAGCGACTGGCTTGAAAAAATATCGAGCGCGCGGTTTACGTTTTTAGAGTATGTGCTGCTGATCATCGCCATATGCGCCGGCCTTTACTGGAATAAGGAATTCGCCTCCGCCGATAAATGGAATATATGCGGACTATTAGCTTCCTTGAGCGCGGTTGGCATAATCATCCTTTCGCATAGGATCGGGGCAAATATGCATGGAAAATTTTCAAAAGCATTGTGTTTTCTTGGAAAGCATTCGTGTTATATGCTTTTGGTACATACGTTCCTGTTTGAGAAGTCATATTTCCCTCCGCTTGTGTATTGGTCGCAGAACGTAATACTTTCGTGGATAACCTGTATTGTGTTGAGTCTTGCGCTCTCGGTTTTAATTTATTTTATTAAGAATCAGGTAATCAGGTTAAATGCAGCAATAAGGTTTTCTAAGGGTAAAAACAATGAACACTGAGCGTAGTTTTAGCGTTAAAGATACTAATGTGTATAAGGGCATTGCAATTTTGCTTGTTTTGGGAATATCGCTTTTTTGCTGTGCCGACAGATTATTATATAATTACACATGGGAAATCGGCGGCAGGCAGGCGTTAAATTATATTTTTGACCATTTAAAAATTGCCGTTACGATTTTTATTATTCTTTCAGGATACGGATTAAATGAAAGCTATAAGAGGAGTCATAAGGAGTGCGGTGAGAAGAGCGGCTTTAATTTTGCTTTTCTGAGGGGACGCCTTTCAAAACTGCTTGTCAATTACTGGATCATTTTTGTGCTTTCAGCGGGCGTTGGTCTTGCGTTTGGCTGGGTTTCTGTTGCCGGGACATGGGGAGGCATTAAAAGTTTTCTTGTTGATTTTTTTGGCGTTCAGTATGTTGTCAATGATTTTTGGCATACGAAAACGCTCAACGGCACATGGTGGTTTGTTTCCGTTATAATTGTGCTGTATATCCTTTTTCCTCTTATTAAAAGAGTTATGCGCTTTAATCCTTTTATTCCTTCCGCAATTGGAGCGCTGTTGATAATTGTGTCTCCGTACGCTTCTTACGCTCAGATAAATTCGGGGTTTTTGTATTATCTTGCGGCTTTTTCACTGGGAATTCTTTTTTCTGAAAAGCAGGTGTTTAACCGTATAAAAAACTGTGAGTTTAAGCATAAATGGATAATAGCCGCCGTTTCTGTATTAACGGCGGGCGCGGCTTTTGCTTTTAACTGCTATAAACCGCAGTGGGCTGATCTGCCGTTTGCTTTAAGTTTTATGTTTATGATTCAGGTTATTTTTATTAATGCGCGAAATAAGGTCGCAGAGTTTTTTAAAACCGTCATATCTTTTATAGGAAAACATAGTTTTAATATCTTTGCGCTTCACGCGTTTTATATTACTATTTACGGCAATTCTTTTATATATAAATTAAAAAACCCGGCGCTGATGTATGCGGTATTGTTAGTTGTGTCCTTGGGCGTATCAGTTATATTGGAAAAACTCAAAGATATCTCGCGTGTTTTGATTTTTAAAGGTAAATCATGTGATGCCAAAGAACTTCTTTCCCCCAAGGAGGCAGTTCCGTTTGATAAAACACAGAGCATGAAGATAAAAGGAGTTGCGATTTGTCTTCTGCTTTTTCATCATTTGTTCTATGCGGAATACCGTTTGAACTATGGCGGTATTGTAACGCATTTAATATCAAAAGAAACGCTTATGTCTGTCGGGACATACGCCCGTATCTGTGTATGGCTTTTTGTTTTTGTGTCGGCATATGGACTTAGCAAGTCGTATTTATCGATCGGCGAGAATATTACGATGCGCGAACGCCTTACTTTTTATAAGAAGCATTATTTTTCCCTTATGAAGCCGTATTGGTTTATATGGACGGTTGTCTTTACTGTCAGCTTGATTTTTAAGCTGATACCTGTGTCCTACCTTAAAAATAATATCATATATATTATTTTGAACTTTTTAGGGTTATCAGATTTCTTCGGCACGCCGTCTATGAACAATGTTTGGTGGTATATGTGTCTGGCACAGGTTATTTTATTGATTATACCGCTGATTTGCGAAATGGCAAAGAGGTGGGGGAAAATTTCCTTTCCGTTACTTTTTATTCTTGTCCAGTTTATAAATATGGCGGGAGTATCGTCTGTTTTCGGAGGAGAATACATAAATTACTTTTTTATGGTTATTTTTGGTGTTCTGTTTGCGAGATATAACATTATGGAAAAAATATCCGCTACCCGTTTTACCGTATTGGAGTTTTTTCTCTTGATTATAGTAATATGTACAGGAATGTATCTTAACAGAAATCTTGGAGAAATTGATTTATGGAAGATAAGCAAGCTCTTGTTGTCGATTAGCACGCTGGGCATATGCATATTTACATACAAGATAAATGTAAAAGGAGGAGGGGTATTTGGAAAGTTACTTATATTTCTCGGGAAATATTCCGGAAATATGTTCCTTGTACATACCTTCCTGTTTGACAAGCAATACAAGCCTGAACTTGTGTACTGGTCGCATAACGTTGTTTTGTCATGGCTCAGCTGTATAGTATTAAGTTTGATAATTTCGATAATGATAGAGTTTATCAAGAAACTTCTTTTGGGGCAGTTTATATGGAGAAGAGAGAAAAAATCAAGCGCAATATAAAGATAATATGGGACAGTGCATTTTTCAAAGCTTTTGCCGTGAATCTTTTGTTTCTTTTGCTGTCCCTCTTTCTCTGTGAACAGAAATACGAGGTTTCCGACGATTTCGTTATGGAAACGATACTGTCGGGAGCCTACGGGGGCGTGAATCCCCATATTCTTTTTTCAAACACGATTTACGGATGTATTCTTGCTCCTTTATACCGTTTGGTACCTGATATAAGCTGGTATTTTATTTTTCAGCTTATGTCGGGCTTTATTTCGTTTACGGCTATTTCCTATATCCTTTTCAAGGAGCTTGATGCGCTCCGGGCTTGTTTCTTTACGGTTCTTATGCTTGCGTTCTTTTCAAACGACATATATATTCTCACTAATTTTACCAAAACGTCAGGATTGTGCATAACAGCAGGCTCCGTTCTTGTTCTGTACGCGCTGTTTCAGTCGCGCAAAAAAAAGCAGCTTGCGGCGGGAATCCTTTTATGCGTTGCCGGAAGCCTGCAGCGTTTTCAGTCGGTATATCTTGCCGGTCCTTTTATCGCGGTCCTCCTTTTGGTCAAGCTTGTAAGCTTTTTTGCCGGACAGCGCAGGGAAAGCGGTCATATTAATATAAAGGACAAACGGTTCCTGAAAATTCTTATCGGAGGTTTTTCGCTGATAGCGCTGATCCTCCTGTGCAGATTTGCGGGGGAAATGACATATAAAACCTCCGAAGAATACAGGGAATACCGCCGTTACGCCGCCGCGCGCGCCGACATTGTGGACGCCAGACATTACGATTATAAGGTCTATGAGGAGGACTTTGAGAGGCTGGGAATATCCGAAAATGATTTTGCCATGCTACATCACTGGAACTTTGCCGATCCGGAATATTTTACGGTGGAGAAGCTGGAGAATATTGCTGAGGCAATAAGGAATAATAATTCAGAACAGCCTGTAAGATGGCGGCAGAAACTTAAAGAGATGCGAGAAAGAGAATATTTAAAATATCCTGTCGTTATAGCGTGTCTGATAATGCTTTTCATCGGACTTGTCCGCAACTCGCGAAAATGGTGGTTCTATATAGGAACGGCGGGAATATGCGGATGTATGCTTATGTACTTCTTCGTGCGCGGACGAGTGCTGTACCGTGTCGAATATCCGATTTTTCTGGGACTTTTTGTTTCGGCTATGTATGCGACAGTATTAAGACTGCGGGAAAAAAGGACCGCCGGAAAAGTCGGCAGGATCGCCGCCGTTTCGGGAATATTTCTGTTCGCTTTATTTCAGATAAGAACCTATATACCGGATAACAGCTATAGATCAGTGCGGACTGAGGACAGAAAAAAATATCTTGACGAGGTGTTTGACAAGTCATGGAATTATGACGGGCGCAAGTACAGGCGCGTGACGGACAAATGGGATCCGGAGGAAGGTCTGATAGCGGAGATAAAAGCCGATCCCGATAATTTTTATATGCTTGACTTCAATACCACGATACAGTCGCTTTACTACGATTGGAATGTTTATGAGTCGCTCGGCAGTGGATATTATGACAATTTCGCGTATCTTTCCGGAGTAACGATGGAATATCCCGACGTAAACAGGCTTTTTGAGAAGAACGGAATTACGAACCCGCTAAAGGATCTGGTAAAGCAAAACATTTATCTTGTCGATAACGCAAACTGTGACGAGATAGTGACGTATCTTAGGGAACATTATTTCCCGGACGCTAACGCTGTTTTTATCAAGAACGTGGAAGGCTATAAGATATGGAAAATAAACGCTGAATGAGTACGGTCGTATTTTGGCTTTTTTCGGTGAAAAACTTGCTATTGTTAATTTCAGGAAAATAATATATAATGGTGCATAATCAACCGACATGGATAAAAATGCTTAGGAGAGAACGCAATGGGGAATGCGAATGATAAAAACAATAAAGGGGAAAAAACAGTTTCCAGGTCAAAAGACAAGGCGGCGGAGAGGAAAAGGAACCGGGCGCTTCACATATCCGGGTGGGCGATCGCCGGAATACAGCTTGTCATAACCGTTGTGTTTATGGCGCTTATGCAGTATGTTGACATTCTGCCGGGCTCTTTTAAAATGTTGGTAAATGTGCTTCTGGTGCTGTTTTGTATTGTCACGCTGATTACGCAGCATTGGAAGATACCGGGGATCATCACCAAGGTATTCGCCGTGCTTTTTTCGCTTATATTGGTGGTGGGCTGCGTCTATATAAATTCAACGAGAAAAGCCATCAGCAATATTTCCGGAACGAAGGTGCACGAGACGGAAATGGGCGTATATGTGCTTGCGGACAGCGAGGCAAAGACGGTCAACGATCTTAAGGACGGGACGTTCGGAATAATCTCAAATATTGACAGGGAGAATACCGACAAGACTGTAAGCGATATTAATAAAGAATTGAGTGCGAATATCAATACCGTTGAGTACATGGGAACCGCCGAGCTTGTAAACGCTCTGTACAACAAAAACGTTTCCGCGGCAATATTTAATCAGAGCTATATTTCCGTGTTGTCGGAGATCGAAGGATACGAGGACATCGAACAAAAACTGAAACTTATAACGACCTACAAGCAGGTGTCCGAGGTCGTCAATAAACCTAATAACAACGATCCTAATAACGGGTCATATCCTTCAAAAGAAGGCGTGTTTGCCGTGTATGTCAGCGGAATCGACACGAACGGCGCTCCTACGGTCAACCAGAACAGCGACGTTAATATTCTGCTTGTGGTGAACACGAACACGCATCAGATCCTTATGATAAATACGCCAAGGGACTTTTATGTGCCGCTGTCGATCTCAAACGGTGTAAGAGATAAGCTTACCCATGCCGGATGCTACGGAATAGACTGTTCCGTGGACACGCTTGAGATGCTTTACGGAATCAATATCGACCATTACCTTAAGGTCAACTTTACCGGATTTGTAGGAATAATCAATTCGCTTAAAGGCGTTGACGTATATTCGGAATACGATTTTACTTCGCATCACGGCGGCTATCATTTTGTCAAAGGCATTAACCATATGAACGGCGAGCAGGCGCTCGGATTTGCGAGAGAAAGGTATTCCTTCGGAACGGGCGACAGGCAGAGGGGTAAGAACCAGATGGCGGTCATAAAGGCGATGATCAATAAAATGATGAGCAAGGATATGCTTCTTAATTATACAAGCGTACTCAACGCGGTCTCCGCAAGCATGGCTACCGATATGTCATACGACGAGATAAGCAGTCTTGTAAAGATGCAGCTGGATTCCATGCCGTCATGGGATATTCAGAGCTACAGCGTGGACGGAACAGGTGATAATCTGCCTTGCTTCTCTCTAAGCTTCCCTAATTATGTAATGATTCCGGACGAGAATACGCTTAATCAGGCAAAATCATACATTAAGGACATTTACAATGATATTGTGATAAATACGGGAGCGTAAGGCTATCGGGGGATCTGAAATCCTTTCGGCAGTTTTGGGTCGGAAATAATGAAGATATTAAAGCGGTTTTTATTTGGAAGTAAAAATATAAAAAGAGACAGCTATGTATGGAATATGGCAGGCAGTATGCTTATGGCGTTCCAGTCCGTTATACTGCTTGTGATCCTGAGGCGTACAATGGACCTGGCGGCGGCGGGAATATTTACTATTGCCAACGCCAACGCCAACCTTTTCCTTACGGTCGGAAAATTCGGAATGAAGAATTTTCAGGTTTCCGATGTCAAGAAACAGTTTGGGTTCGCGGAGTACAGATGCTCAAGATGGATAAGCTCAGCCGCAATGATCGCGGTCTCATGCGTATATGTTCTGATCGCTTCCATAAAAAACGGATATTCTGCCGAAAAGAGCATGATAATAATATGGATGTGCCTGTATAAAGTCGTAGACGCGATAGAGGATGTATACTACGGTGAATATCAGCAGAAAAACAGACTTGATGTGGGCGCGAAGGCGCTGACTCTCCGTATGGTCGCAACGGTGCTTATTTTTGCGGCTGTTGTGATAATAACCCGTAATCTGCTTGTTTCGATGATAATATCAACTGTCGCCACAGCGCTGCTCGCGTTTATACTTATATGGACTACGGCGCGGGAATTTGAAGATACGCGTCAGCGTTCGCCGGAAATGAAGAGGGTAATGCAGCTTATGTGGCTGTGTCTGCCGCTGTTTTTAGGCGCTTTTCTGGCGTTCTATATAGGCAACGCGCCGAAATACTCAATAGACGCGATACTTTCCGATGAATTACAGGCATGCTACGGATTCATTTCGATGCCTGTGTTCGTCATAGGCCTGCTTAATAATTTTATTTTTAATCCGCTGATTTATAGGATGTCCTGCTTATGGAATGAAAATAAGATCGGAAGCTTTATAAAAAGAACACTTATTCAGACTATAATTGTATGCATTATTACCGCGGTATGCGTAGGAGCTGCGTATATCTGCGGAATACCGATTTTGTCATGGCTTTATAATACTGATTTGTCTGCGTACAAGAACGAGTTGCTTGTTATGCTGCTGGGCGGAGGATTTTTAGGTCTGTCCGGGCTGCTTAATATTATTATTACGATCATGCGCAGACAGCCGGCGCTTCTTATAGGATATGTCGTAACGGCGGCGCTGGCGCTGGCGTTTTCAAATACCGTTGTCAGAAGATATGGAGTTATGGGTGCGGCGGCATTCTATACTGTAATTATGTTGGTTTTATGCGTGATTTTTGCCGTTATTTTTATAATAGGCATAGTTAAGAAAAAGGGAGAGAAGGAATGTTCATCGACCGTCTGAAAGACAGAATTACAAAAGTTCCGTACGCGGTTTGGATAGGCATAGCGCTGTTCGTCCTTATTTATCCGGCATATTTTTCTCATATAATGACGGACAAGATATGGAAGATAGCATGGGTCATTGTTGTGGCGGCAATACTTTTTCTTTATGCATGGCGCAGAAGAATTTCGGGAATCATGATTTTATGTACGCTTATGTATGGCATAATATTTGTGGTGACCGTGTTCAAAGGCGGGAATTTTGTCACATTGCTAAGGCAGGGCGGCACGATGGTGGCGTTAGTCATGCTGACGGAGCTGTGCGAAGGGTGCAGGGATGTTTTTTACAGAACCGTTATCGTGTATGCGACGCTGCTTGTGTTTGTGAATTTTATAAGCATTATCGCCTTTCCGGGAGGCTTGTATTATGAAACGCATATAATGGACGGAAGGCTTATTCAAGAGCACCGTTTCTGGTTTCTCGGCTACAAAAACGGAATCGGCAAGTACTGTTTTTTTGACTTGATACTTATCGCGTTATATAATTACCGTACGGCATCGGGAAGTATGGGAAAACCGGGGGCGGTCGCTGAAGTTTCCAGAAAGCGCGCCACACGTTTGCGCATATTTTTTAATGATAACAGGGAGTGGATATTTTTCTATTCGGTGGCGGGAATATCCCTTTTGTCTACCGTACTTATAAAATCGGCTATGTCGATGACAGTTATACTGCTTTTCACTTTAGGGACTCTGCTTGTAAGGCCCATTGAAAAATACAAGCCTTTTGTGTTTGATTTCAGGATCTTCTGCGGCATTGCCGTTGCCGCGTGTCTTGTGATCGCGGTGTTCAGACAGTGGGGTTTTCTTGAATTTTTTATTGAGAAGATATTTCATAAAAACGCGGGAACTTTCGGCGGAAGAAAAATCATATGGGAGAACGCTATCATGCGAATCGGGCAGTCTCCTTTGTGGGGACACGGCTATATAACGGAGGATGATTTCAGAGTCTTCCTCAACTATCATAACGCGTCCGACGCGCACAATTATTATTTTACACTTCTCATAAACGGAGGAATTTTATCTTTTGCCTGTTTTGCCGGCGTAATCGCG
The DNA here is from genome assembly GCA_910577605.1 of uncultured Butyrivibrio sp. Taxonomy (GTDB): domain Bacteria; phylum Bacillota; class Clostridia; order Lachnospirales; family Lachnospiraceae; genus Eshraghiella. The sequence continues at coordinate 9,266 of CAJTON010000006.1, read as the reverse complement.
AAATGCGGATATAATATTATAAAAAATAAATTCAAGCCTGCGGGAATAATACTTTCGGGAGCGTTGTTTTTGCTTCTGATCATGATGATCGTTGAAAACACCAAGAACGGAATGGTATGGATAGTGCTTACGCTGGCTTATCATATGGAGCAGAAGGAATACTGCTTTAAGAAACTGAAGATAACCGTTTGACCGCTGTCTTGAAGGAGGACATTATGGAGTATAATATGTACAATCAGGAAAACAATTCCGAGCTTAGAAAATTACAGATGGTTACTCTGGATATAATCAAGCTTTTTGCCGACATATGCGAGAAGCATAATCTCAGGTACTTCATGGTCGGGGGCACGATGTTAGGCGCGGTAAGGCATAAGGGATTTATTCCGTGGGACGACGATGTGGATATGGGTATGCCCAGACCGGATTACGAACGGTTCATGAAGATCGTGCATAAAGAGCTTCCGGCGGGATACTCGTTCCTCAATTATAAGCAGAACAAGCAGTATAAGAGGTATTTCAGTCGCATTGTTAATAATAATGTAAAAATATACAATAACTCCAATTCCGTTGAGATAATTGAAAACGCTTGGCTCGATATTTTCCCTTACGACGGTATGCCAGAGGGCAAGTTCAGGCAGAAGCTGCATTTTTACAGGCTGACTTTTTGGAGGGTAATGTACCATGCCTCCTGCTTTGACGAGCTGGTCAACCTTAACCGTCCCGGAAGACCGAAATATCAGCAGATGATAATTAATTTTATACACAAGACGAAGTTCGGGCATAATTTCAATACCTATAAGCTTATGCGCCGTATTGAAAAGGGACTGCGCAAATACGACTACGACAAATCGGGTACGGTCGTAAGCTTTTTCGGCGCTTATATGCAGAAGGAGATCATAAGCAAGAAGATATTCGGTAAGCTTGCGAAGTACGATTTTGAGGACACGAAATTCTGGGGAGCCGAGCATTACGATACATTCCTGAGGCATTACTACGGAGATTACATGACTCCTCCGGCGGACACCGATAAGGATAAGCACAGTATAAGAAAAATAGAGTACAACAATATTGATTGAGAAGGACGGCAATATGAGAGTGCTGCATATTTTTTCAAGCCCTCATCTTACTCACGGGGCTTCGATTTTTGAGTACAGGATAAGCGGGCTTCTGAAGAAGGACGGAATCTTTTTCGATTATCTTGTCACGGAGCGGGAAACGGAAGAGGAGGCGGCGCGCTACAAAGAGCAGGGCAGCCGCATATATCATTTGAAGATAGATAACGCCCACGGTCTGTTTATGAGGGAGTTGAAGGCAAACAGGGCGTATTACCGATTTTTTAAGGAACATAAGAAACAATTTAAAATCGTATACGCGGACACGGAGAATTCGTTAAGGGCGGTTCATCTTCTGATGGCGAGGATAGCGGGAATTCCGGTGCGGGTGGTGCATTCGCATAATAATAATCTGCAGACGCAGTCATCTTTTTCGAGGAGATTTTCCCGGATTATCAGAAAAATATTCAGAATAAGCGCAACGGATTATTTCGCTTGCTCCGATGTGGCGGCGGAATGGCTTTTTCCCCGTAAAATATACAGAAAGAAGCAATACAGGCTTATAAATAACGGAATAGACACGGAACTTTTCGCGTTCAACGGGGAATACAGAGAAGAGATACGCGATATGCTGGGAATTGCCGGCGGAACGCTTGTGGTCGGCGCTGTCGCCCGGTTCATGGAGCAGAAAAATCATATGTTCATGCTGGACATCATGCACAAAGCACTTGAATACAATCCCGATATGGTGTTATTATTAATAGGGGAAGGAAAGCTTGAAGATCAGGTAAAGGAGCGCGCCGCGGGGCTTGGAATCGGCAGCAGGGTTATATTTGCCGGAACTTCTCCGTATGTGTATAAATATTTGAGCGCTATGGACGTATATCTTATGCCGTCGCTGTTTGAAGGACTTGGGATAGCGGCGCTGGAGGCTCAGGCAAACGGACTTGCCTGCCTTGTGTCAGAGAATGTGCCGAAAGAGGTTAAGATGTGCGGGTCCGTTGTATTTAAGTCACTTGACGAAGGCGTGGACGAATGGGCAAAGGAACTTATAAGACTTTCAAAGCTCAGAAGCGGCGGTGAACAGGCGCGCGCAAATATGACCGACAAGGGGTATGCCGTGGAGCATACAGCCGATATACTTAGAAAGTTCTATAAGAGCAAGGAGAAGCTGTATGCAGAAGATTACAATGGAAATAGATGAGGTTCACAGACGCACCCTTGACATAATGAGATATTTTGACAGAATATGCAGGGAAAATGCTCTCACCTATTATCTTTCCGGCGGAACTATGCTCGGAGCCGTCAGGGAGAAGGGGTTTATCCCGTGGGACGACGACGCCGACCTTATGCTTCCGAGAAAAGACTATAATAAGTTTATTGACATTATGATGAATACCGACGCGCCGGAGTACAAGCTCGGTTCGCTAGCAAACCGCTCAGATTGGACTTTTCCGTTTGCGAGACTGTACGACGATTCGACAGAGCTGGAATACGAATACCTTGACGAGAGCAGGGTAGGTATATATGTCGATATTTTTCCGCTGGACGGCGTGCCGGAGGGAGTAGAAGAAACCAAGCGCTATTACCGTAAGATCAAATTTTTATGGCGGTGCAGATTTTCTTCGGTCAAAAAAAAATTCCTTCCGCACGAGAAATACAGATTTGTCAAAAAGATCATACAGATGCTTTGCAGGCTCGCGGGCGCTAACAGAATATCCCGCAGGATAGACAGACTGGCAGCAAAAAGAAGTTATGAGGACAGCAGATATATAGGCGTAGCGGTGTTATCGAATTATATGGAACGCGAGCGCTTTCTGAAGAGCGATTTTGATAAGAGGGCGGAGACAGATTTTGAGGGAGAGAAGTTTTTCATTCCTTCGGGGTATGATAATTATCTGAAAAGCCTGTACGGTGATTATATGAAAAGACCGGAGGAAGCTTTACAGAAGTCTCATCATCATCTGACTGTTTATTTAAAGGAGTAGCAATGAATATCGGATTAATTATTGCCGGAGGCTCCGGCGCGAGAATGAATCAGGATATACCCAAGCAGTTTTTGACGGTAAATGAGAAGCCGGTCATCGTATATACGCTTGAAGCCTTTCAGAATCACGCCGGAATCGACGAAATTGCTGTCGTGTGCATTGAAGGATGGGAGCAGATGCTTTGGGCGTATGCCAAGCAGTTCAACATCACGAAGCTTAAGCATATAATACCGGGCGGGGATAACGGACAGTCGTCCATCCGCAACGGCGTATACGAGCTGGAGAAGCATCATTCGGCTGAGGACATTGTGCTTATCCACGACGCCATAAGACCTATGGTTTCGGAGGAGATAATCACGGACTGCATTGAGAATACCGAAAAATACGGCTCGGCGGTGACGATCATTCCGTGCGCCGAGGCAATGATGCAGACTGAGGACGGCGAGGTCTCCACGGGCAGCTATCCGAGGGACAAGCTCAAAAGGACGCAGACGCCCCAGGGATTCCGTCTCGGAAATATATGCAGACTTCACAGGGACGCGCTTAAAGCGGGAATAACCAATTCGATCGCGTCATGTACTCTTATGATAGAGATGGGAGAGCAGGTGCATTTCTGCAAAGGCTCGGAAAAGAATATCAAGCTTACGACAGTTGAGGATATAGATATTTTTAAGGCCCTTCTGATGGCAAAGAGGTCGGAATGGCTTAAATAGGGGGAATGGCGGATGGACCTATACGGCAGCCAAACTTACATGAAGGATCTGGAAAAAGTCGCCGACAGTATGCCGTTTCTCGACGAAATGAGAAATTCCTCCGTGCTTGTCACGGGCGCGACAGGGCTTATATGCTCCGCGGTTACGGATCTGCTTCTCTGGTGCAACGAGAGCAGGGGAGCGGGTATCACGGTGTATGCGGCAGGCAGGAGCGAAGAAGGATTTCGCCGCCGCTTCGGTTCGTATTGCGGCAGGAGGGATCTGGTTTTTGTTCCGTATGATACAGCCGGACAGGTCAAATTTGATTTTAAAGCCGATTATATAATTCACGGCGCGGGCAACGCTCATCCCGCTGCGATAAGCAATGAGCCGGTCGAAACGATGCTTGACAATTTCATTGGAATGCACGGGCTTTTACAGTATGCCCGGCAGGTATCGTCAAGAAGGGTTCTTTTTATATCCTCAAGCGAGGTGTACGGCAAAAAGAACACTTTGGAACCTTTTGCGGAGGAAGAGTACGGCTATGTCGATCTGCTGAACGCCAGAGCCTCGTATCCTGTCAGCAAACGCGCGGCGGAAACTCTTTGTGTCAGCTACGGCGCGGAGTATGATGTGTATACCGTTATCGTGCGCCCCGGTCATATATACGGACCGACGGCATCCGAAAAAGACAGCCGCGTTTCGTCCGCTTTTGCCTATGACGCGTTAAGCGGCAGGGATCTGATTCTGAAAAGCGACGGTTCTCAGATACGTTCTTACTGCTATGTGCTTGACTGCGCGTCCGCTATAATCTGGACGCTTATGCGCGGAAAAAGCAAAGAGGCGTACAATATATCCAATCCGTCGTCGGTTATGACTATCCGCGAGATGGCGGAGGGATTTGCCAAGGCGGGAAATGTGAGCATCAGATTTGAGATTCCTGACAGCAAGGAGAAAAGCGCGTTCAACCCTATGAACAATTCAAGTCTGAAAAGCGATAAATTACAGGGAATCGGGTGGCGCGGACTTTTTGACGCGGGCAGCGGAACGGAGCATACGGTGCGCATAATGGCGGAGGCGTCGGAGAAAGTTTGAAATACTCTGAAAGAGATATGATATGGAATATTTTATTGATATAAAAAGACCCAAAAGAAATTCTGCAGGCTCAAAGGCACCCGACGATATAGCAGAGCTTTGCCGCAGACGTGGTATGGAGCCGTTTCCCATGCCGTCTTTTCCGGGCGGGAGCAATAAACTGTATAAGAAAATATGGCTGCTTTTTACGGTTCCCCATTATATGCGCAGACTTAAAAGGCTTGTCCGCAAGGGGGATTCGGTACTCTACCAGCACCCTATGTACGGATACAGAATGCTTGAACGGTATATACCTGCAATACAGAGAAAAAAAGGCGCGCGCTTTATCGCGCTTATACATGATCTGGAGTCCCTGAGGAAAGGAATAGAGGGGCTTATAAACGACAATAAAAAGACGAATACTTTTGCGGATACGGTGCTTTTGAAGAAGTTTGATCATGTTATATGTCATAACGAGCATATGAAGCGATACCTGCTTGACAGGGGATTCTCTGAGGAAAGGCTGATTTCCTTGGAGATATTCGACTATCTTTCGGACGGCGCGGGCGTGAGAAAATCATCCGCGGAGAAATTATCGGTCGCGGTGGCGGGTAATCTTTTAAAAGGAAAATCAGGATATGTCTATAATATTTTTAACGATAACGGCAGAGCCGTAAATGATAATCTGACTGTACATCTGTACGGGATAAATTTTGACGGAGAAAGCACTGAAGGAAATATGGTCTATCACGGATCGTTTCCTCCGGACGAGATTCCGGGCAGACTTGAGGGCAGATACGGTCTTGTATGGGACGGGCCTTCGGCTTCGACCTGCGCCGGAAACACCGGCGAATATCTGAAATACAACAACCCCCATAAGGCGTCACTTTATCTGTCGTCGCAGATGCCGGTCATAGTATGGAGCAGGTCGGCGGTCGCTGATTTTGTGCAGCGTCATCACGTCGGGCTGTGCGTTGACAGTCTTTATGAGCTTGAAACCGCAATGAAAAACATATCGGAAGAGGAATATGCCGGTATGTGTGAAAATACAATACAGTTATCGGAAAAACTCCGCAAAGGTTACTTTTTTTACAGCGCATTGGAGCGCGCAACAAAATTACAGGAGGATATGTAAATGAAGAAATCATTCAAGATTATAGGCTTTATGTTTGCGGCGGTCTTACTATTTGCGGGACTGCTGTACATAGGCTCGGAAAGGGCGACGGCCGCTGACGACGTGACGGTTGTCACCGTAACGGATTACGGGGCAAACGGTTCGGATACGAAAAGCGACCGGACCGCAATTCAGAACTGCCTTAATATGGCTAAAGACGGCAAGGCAGTCAAGGTCGTTATTCCAGCAGGTAAATACTATATTGACGATGTGCTTATAGCATATGACAATACGACGATTTCACTTGCGGCGGACGCGGAGATAGTCCGTATGGACGATACCAAGCTTATGCTTGCGAATTACCGCGACCAGGTAACGGGGGGCTACGGTCAAGGCTCCAATATCATTGTTGAAGGCGGTAAGTGGAACGGAAACGTAAAGAATACCACGCATCTTTCTCCGTTGATGCTTTTTTACCATGCGCAGAATATAACCGTCAGAAACACAGATGTCGGCAGCTACTGCGCAAGGCACGCCATTATTTTCGGTGGCGTTAAAAAGGGAACCGTGGATAATGTAAAGATTCACGATTTTGTCGCGTATACGGGAACTGATCCAGACGGCGAATATTATACGTCGGACGACGAATTTGAATCCTTATGCACGATGGAGGCTCTGCATCTTGACTGTATAGCCACAGACGGCAAATCAGAAGCGGGAGCTCTTCCTCTGGACGGCACCCCTTGCGCCGAGATAACCGTTTCAAACTGCACGTTCACAAATGTTCCTGTCGGTCTGGGAAACCATTACGAAGGTTATCCGGCTACTGGGCTTACGGTCAGCAAAAATACTTTCAGCAATATCAAATATGTGTGCATTGACTCATACAGCTACAGGAATGTTGACATCAGCGGAAATACGGCTCAGAATGTCAGCTCATTTGCCAAATTTATTGATTCGACCGGAACGGTATCCGGCAATAACATTACCTGTAAAGCCACCACAGATAAGCTTTACGGTATTTATGTGTACACCAATTCAAACATAGAGGTCAATTCCAATACGATTACCGACTCGAATCTGGACGCGATAGCTTTATACAATGCCAAATCCTCCAGTATTTCAAACAATAAGATATACTCTCCCAAGGATAACGGAATCGCTGTTTACGGCGCTAAATCCGTTGTAACCAAAATCAACGACAATACGGTGCAGAACGGTAAAAACGGTATTGTACTTTCATATTCCAGCGCGGATGTAATACATGGCAATACGATCACCCAACCGTCGGAGCACGGCATAAGCCTTGTTAATAACGCCACGGCAGAAATCAGTCTTAATGAGATAACAAGCCCGACAAAGAACGGCGTGTCGGTAAACAAATCGACGGCGACTGTTACGGCAAACAATATCAAGGATCCTGTCGCGGTGGGCGTAGGACTGTATTCGGCAAGCAATTCTGAGGTAAGCAAAAATACGATTACCAATGCGGGGACTCACGGAATAGAGGTAAGCAGCTCGACCTCGTGCGAGATAAACGGGAATATCATAAGGCTTCCCAAAGCACAAGGCGTGAGGATATATGCCTCCAAGACGATTACGGCAGACTCTAATACGGTGGTTACAGCGGCGAAGAACGGTATATTTATTGACTCTTCGTCTGTTACGGTGCGCAGCAACAAGATTTCCGATGCAAAAGAACACGGAATAATGGTACAGAACAACTCCACCGGAATAATAAGTTCAAATACCGTAACAAGTCCTGTCAAGAACGGTGTGAGCGTCAACAACGCGGCAGTGACAGTAAGCTCCAATAAAATTTCCGATGCCGGAAACGTAGGAGTAATGATATATAATTCCAAACAAAGCGCTTCAAAAACGGTAAGTGATAATCAGATCAGCAATGCGGGTTCTCACGGAATAGAGGTAAGTGATTCTGCCTCCTGTAAAGTTAATGGAAATACTGTAAGTTTTCCCGGGGGACACGGAATCAGGGTATATGCGTCAAAGACAGTCACGGTAAGCTCAAATACGGTGGATACCGCGGCAAGGAACGGCGTTTATATCGACGCTTCAACGGTTACGGCGCAGAACAACAATATTTCCGGAGCTAAGGAGCATGGAATAATTGTTCAGAACGGCTCCACCGGAACGATAAGCGGCAATAAAATAACAAGCCCTGTCAAGAACGGCGTAAACGTCAACAACGCCGCAGTGACGGTATCCTCCAATACGGTTTCTTATTCCGGAGATATGGGAATAATGATATATAATTCCAAGCAGACCGCCTCAAAGACGGTAAGCTCCAACACGATAACAGGTTCAAAAGGAATCGCAATTCAGGTAAACGGATCTTCGAATGTCACTGTGAGAAGCAATTCGGTAAACAACTGCCTTAAACACGGCATTCAGGCATATCAGTCGTCGAACGTCAGCATTACCGATAATGTTGTAAAGTCATCGACCAATCACGGAATAACCGTGAATTATTCGACAAACACTACCGTTACATATAACACTGTGACCGGAAACGGTTCAAGGGATCTGTGTGCGAACGACGACAGCACGGGAAGCGCCTCGAACAACGCGATCACAAGCGGGGCGGATAGGGCGTGGACTTACAGCGCTTCCAAATTCCCGATGACCAAGAACGGATATGAATACTGGATAAGCTATAATGCAAATGGCGGAACGGGTAGTATGGCGACTACTACTGTTATGTACGGTGTAAGCACTCCGACGACTGCCAACGCTTTTACCAGAAGCGGATATACCTTTACGGGTTGGACGGCGTACCGCGCGTCCGACAAGAAGTGGTATTGCGGAAGCGACGGATGGAGAACTGATGCGGAAATAAATGCCAACGGTTATAAAAAACATATTTATCCCAATAAGTCGTCGGTAGCAAAGACAACGGCTGTAAACGGTGATAAGGTAACGTTTTACGCGCAGTGGAAGAGCAATATTATAACATATACGATTAAATATAATGCGAACGGCGGAAGCGGAAGCATGGCGGACCAGACGGTAACATACGGAGTAAGCACCGCGACAAGGTCGAACACATTCAAGCGCTCAGGATATACCTTCGCGGGATGGACGGTATACCGCGCGTCGGACAAGAAATGGCACTGCGGAAGCGACGGGTGGAGGACGGCTGCGGAGATCGCTGAAAACGGATATAAGAAATTCGTATACGCGAATACCGCCAAAATAGCTACAACCACAGCGGTGAACGGAGACACTGTAACCTTCTACGCGCAGTGGAAGATCAACACCTATACCGTAAAGTATAATGCGAACGGCGGAAGCGGAAGCATGGCGGACCAGACGGTAACATACGGAG
>CAJTON010000005.1:105993-106227 GCA_910577605.1 uncultured Butyrivibrio sp. | reverse complement strand
CGTATATTGACGCACAAACGGGCGGATGCTATACTTTAATTATTCTCATAAAAGGAGCGCGGGAAAATGATGATATACATGAGAGGGCTTTGCCTTTAATCGGTTACTAAAAATATTTGCGTAAAATTTTCTTCTTTGATCAGTGTGTAACGGTGAAAGGAGAAAAGATGAGCTATATCAACGCAAATGTTATTTTACCGAAGGAATTGGTCGGTGAGATTCAGAAGTATGTGC
>CAJTON010000005.1:56335-105983 GCA_910577605.1 uncultured Butyrivibrio sp. | reverse complement strand
GTAAATCTTTACATTCCTAAACTTTCCGATAAGCAAGAAATAAACAGCGATTATAAAGATGAGCTATATGAGAGGAACATGGAAATATATGAACTGTTCCAGTCAGGTAATAGAGTTTCGGAATTAGCTGAAATGTTTTATCTTTCGGAAAAAAGTATTTATCGTATTTTAGGACAAATGAAAAAGTAGCATGAATGCGGGAGAGACCGTGACGCGGTTTCTCTCGTTTTGTTTTTGAACGAAGGGTGAGAATGACATATAAAAAAGATCGTGATAGACTTTAAACGAGGTGATTAAAATGAAAAAAGGAAGAATTATTTTTTTGAACGGAGTGACAAGCTCCGGAAAAACGTCGATCGTTGACGCGCTGCAGGAACGTGAAGATATATTTTTCTATGTCGTTGCAAACGATTTGTTTGAACAGATGGTGGGAGATAAATATTTGCGGGAGAATTACTGGAAATATTTAAGCGACGTGATTATTATGATGTATCATACGGCTAAGCTGTATTCCGACATGGGAAAGAATGTCCTGATCGACGGAATTTTAGTGGAGCGGGAGGAAATAAAGCCTCATTATGAGCAGCTGCGGGAAATATTAAAGGATAATCCGCTTGATATAGTGGAAGTATACTGCCCCATAGATATTTGCAGAGAGCGGAACATTATGCGCGGAGACAGATATGAAACTCAATCAGAAGAACAGCTTGAGTTAATGGCAAAAAATATAAAGTACAGCGCGAAAGTGGATACAAGCGTACACAGCTCCGCTGAGTGCGCGGACATGATCGTGAAGGAATTATTTGAAACTGATTTCAGAGGCAATATATATGTTGTTCAGGGCAATAAAGTCTTGCGTGAAAAAGAAACCGGCTTTGCGGACTTGGCAAATGAAATTCCAAATACACTGGATACGAAATTCGCCAGCGCGTCGGCGGGAAAAGCTTTTGTCGCGGTGGGAATATTACAGTTGATCGAGCGCGGAAAAATAAAATTTGACGATATCTTGGGTCAGCTGCTCGGTATTGACTTGCAGAACATTGATGTAAATGTTACAATAAAGCAACTGTTGAATCACACTTCGGGCGTTCCCGATTATTTTGATGAAACTGTTATGAACGAATACGAAGAATTATGGGCGGACTATCCCAATTATAAGATCAGACGTAACAGCGACCTGCTCCCTCTGTTCATCAATAAGCCTATGGTGTATCCGAAGGGACAGAGATTCCGGTATAATAATTCGGGTTATGTATTGCTTGCGACGGTTATAGAAAAAGTTACGGGAATGGATTTTGACCGCTACCTCAAAGAGAATGTTTTTGATGTATGCGGCATGAAATCTACCGGCTATTACGAGTTGGACAAGCTACCCGCAAAATGCGCCAATAACTATATTTATTGTAACGGTACAAAAGATTACCGCACAAATATATTTTCTGTTGACGCAAAGGGTACGGGAGCGGGCGGAGCTTTTATAACGGTAAAGGATATTGTCAGTTTTTGGACTAATTTACTGGAAGGAAATCTGATCTCAAAAGCTCTTGTTTCGGATATGCTTAGTAAGCAGAGCGGCGACGGCGCCGACGCGGAAGAAGGGTACTACGGTTACGGTATGTGGATAATCGACAATCCTAATGGCAAGGATTTTGCGTATTTTCAGGGCTGCGATCCGGGAGTAAGCTTTATTTCCGAGTACAATCCGAATAACGGGATCATATCCGTCTTGGTCAGCAATTACGGAGATAATGTCTGGAGTGAAATGAGAAAAATAAGAGAAGTGCTATACTGAGGGGGATAAATATGTCAAGACAGATTCGAACTTCCGCGAAAGCAGTAATTATTCGGGACGGTAAGCTGTTTGCGATAAAGCTGAACGACGGCAAAGAGGAATGGTATATTTTGCCCGGAGGAGGTCAGGAAACAGAGGAAACGCTGCCTTATACTGTTGAGCGTGAAGTAAAAGAAGAGGCGGGAATGGACGTTAAATGCAAAGACCTGCTTTTTGTTATAGAAGGAGTTCACGGAGAGAGCTTTCACAGGATAGATTTAGTTTTTTTGTGCGATTATCTGGGTAAAGCAAAAGACGCCGAACTCCATAAAGATACTAATCAGGTCGGCTATGACTGGCTGGATCTGTCAGCGTTAAACCGTTTACCGTTATATCCGTCAAAACTTCGTCGCCCGATAATGAACTTTTATGAAGGAAAAGAATACGCAAGATATCTTGGAAATGAAGAGATAGGGGATACGGAATGTTTGGAATAGATGAATACATTAAAGCGTTAATTGACATTTTAAAAGAAAAATTCGGTGAAAGACTGGCGTATATAGGCTTGCAGGGCAGTTATCTTCGCAATGAACAAACTGAAAACAGCGATATTGATATTATGGCAGTGATAGACAATATTTCGGTTGAGGATTTGAATATTTACCGGGAAGCGCTTGTTTCGATTGGGAATTTTGACAGATCATGCGGCTTTATCTGCGGCAAAGCCGATTTGCGAAACTGGAATCCTTTGGAAATATGCCATTTATTGAACACGACCAAAGATTATTACGGAGAATTAAAAAATCTTGTTCCCGCGTATACAGCCGAGGACGAAAGAAATTATTTAAAATTAAGTTTGAATAATCTCTATCACGAAATTTGTCACCGCTATGTGCACGCCGACAGGGAGTACAATGTTTCAAGACTGCCGATGACTTGTAAATCGGTATTTTTCATTATGCAGCATTTGCATTATTTAGAAAGCGGCAATTTTGTTCAGACAAAGCGGGAATTGCTTGAATGTTTACAGGGCGAGGACAAAACCGTTTTGGAACTGAGTATGTCATTGCAGAACGGTACGGATTATGACTTTGATAAAGCCTTTTCCATATTGTTTAATTGGTGCCGGGAATCGTTGTCAGGAAAAATTTTTATTCTTTGACGCGTCATTGATATGAATTAATTGAAAGGCGGTTATCGTATGATTGAAATACCGGAGGTATATGTTTTAGCGGAGGTGTTGATTTATGAACACAGATAAAAAAACGTTTTACTGCCTGCGGTTTTTGCTTCCGCTACGCTGTGTTATTTTTTTTCTGATATTTGCAGCGGGAGCGGCGCTTACGAAACAAAAAACAGAGGACATAAGCAACTGGTGGTCGATAGCCGCCAGCGCGGTAAATATTGCCGTGATACTGCTTCTGTATTTTATTGCAAAGAAAAATAAAAGCAGCTATGCAAAACTGATAAACTATGAAAAAGGTAAAACAAAAGCCGGGCAGATAATAGGAATATCTGCTTTGACAGCAGGAGTCGGAATGGCGGGAATGTATGCGGCGGGGTATTTCTGCTACGGAATCATTCCCTACGCGGCGCCGATGATGATCGCGCCGATACCGGTATGGTTAGCTGCCGTAAATGTCGCCGTACTGCCGGTAACGACCGCGCTTGCGGAGGAAGGCTTGTATCTGGGGTGCGGCGTCAATCAGATACAGAATAATATTTTGGCGATAATCGTTCCGGCGTTCTTTTTTGCGCTTCAGCATTGCTTTATTCCTATGCTGTTTGATCTGAGGTATATCGTTTACCGTTTCATTTCATTTTTACCTCTTACGCTGATATTGTGCTGGTATTACCGCAAAAAAAGAAATCCCCTGCCTGTAATGACAGGCCACGCGATTATCGACTTGGCTACGGCGCTGCAAATTCTGGCGACGTCGGCGGTTCCCGGTCTTTATGAAACGATGTGCCGCAACGGTTGATATAGGAGGAGAAAATGATTATTTTAATAACCGGCGCGTCGCATACCGGAAAGACGGCGCTCGCGCAGAGACTTCTTGAAAAATATAAGTATCCGTATCTCTCGATGGATCATTTGAAAATGGGACTGATACGCAGCGGCAATACGACGCTCACGCCGTTAAGCGGCGACGGCGCGCTGACGGATTATTTATGGCCGATCGCGCGCGAGATGATAAAGACGGCGATCGAAAACGGACAAAATCTTATCGTCGAAGGCTGTTATATTCCTTTTGACTGGGAGAAGGATTTTGACAGGCGATATTCGGATGAGATCCGCTTTTACTGTCTGGTTATGAGCGAGGGCTATATAGATAAGCATTTTGATAAAATCAGAAAATTCGCGGGCGTAATTGAAGAGCGCGGCGGCGACGAAGAATGTACGCCGGATACGGTGCGCAGGGATAATGCGGAAATGCTTGAGAAATGTCGTAAATACGGAGCGGAATACATTTTTATAGATAAAGAGTATCCGGATTGGGACAACCTGAGGTTGATATAATAAGTTTTTCCATAAACATACTTCGAATTGATTTAAATAATGATTAGAGGTATAAAAATCTTATAACAAATCAATTCAGAAGGAGGTTGCAATATGATAAGTCAAGCGGATTTCGGAGAAAGATTAAAGTCGTTTCGTAAGACGAAAAATTTTACGCAAAAAGAGGTTGCTTTCAGAATAGGGGTTTCGGAACAGGCGGTATCAAAGTGGGAGAACGGGGAATGCCTTCCCGACGTATATAATCTGAAACTTCTCGGCAAAGTTTTACAGACTTCGGTGGATACCTTACTTGACACGGAAAACGACAGACCGGAGAAAGTAATAGAGGTGATCAAGATCGGCGGAGCCGAATTTGAAATTATTGAAAAGCCGGAAACGATTCTCGCGGGAAAGATAATATACGCAAAGGATTATGAAAATATCGGCAGCTTCAATCAGGCCATAGATATGGTTTCTGAGGAAGAAAAACAGACGGCGTTCGGTTCGCTTAAAGAAATCGTCCTGCCCGTTACGGATATTCATATGAGCGTCAATTTCTGGCTGGAGAAGGACCGGCGCGCATACGGATATGTATGGGAGGTAGGTACAAAAGACCAGCCGCAGGGCATAGACGTATATAAAGTTCCCGCGTCTTTGTATATAAGAGCATATACAAATAAAGGAAACGCGCAGCTTATAGCAAAAGAAGAATGTGAAATATGGGAGCTGTTCGCATATATCAGAGACTTTTTTATGCCTGCTCACGGTTTTGGAATGGCTGATAACGGAGCGCAGGAACTGGAAGTTTTTGATTCGTTTGAGCATAAAAACGGCTATGCGTATATGCCGGTAATAAGGCTGTAATTTATTTGCGCTATACGCAATACGGGGCTGCGGTGTTTGACGCGCCCCGTATTTTATTGTGGTAAATAAAGACTGAAAGTGGTAAAATCAAATTGATAGATAATATCCGGAGGACAAAGCAATAATGCTGCGATTAAGACCTTATAAAAAGTGTGACGCCGCGCAAATAGCCGGCTGGATAAAAGACGAGACGGCGCTCCGCAAGTGGAGTTCTGATAGGTACGGCGCTTTTCCCGTTACGGCGGACGATATAAACAGAAAGTATACCGAGTTCAACGGCGACTGCGCCGAGGCGGACAATTTTTACCCGATGACGGCATTTGACGGGAGCGGCGTTGTAGGGCACCTGATAATGAGATTTACGGATGCGGACAAGACTGTACTTCGTTTCGGATTTGTTATTGTGGACGATTCAAAAAGAGGTATGGGATACGGAAAAGAAATGCTTCGTCTCGCGTTAAAATATGCGTTTGAGATATTGAAGGTCCGAAAAGTCACGATCGGAGTTTTTGAGAATAATCAGCCGGCGTATTTCTGCTATAAATCGTCGGGCTTTAATGACGTTGCAACTGACAAGCCGGAATATTTTTCGATAATGGGGGAACAGTGGAGATGCCTGGAACTGGAAACGGGAATATTATAGGTTTTATCATATGGTGCGTTGTGGGAGCTGCGTTCATATTTTTTGGCGTATACGCATGGTTCTCAAAGAAGCCTATGGGCTTCTGGGCGAACGCCAAAATGTTTGAGGTTTCCGACGTTAAGAAATACAACCGCGCGGTAGCCAAGCTTTTCGTCGCGTTCGGAATCGTGCTTATCGCTTTGGGGATACCGCTTCTTTATATGGAGAAAAACTCCGCGTATATACTGCTCACGGTCGTGGGAGTTATGATAGAGAGCGTTATCGCGATGGCGGTGTATTCTCTTGGAATCGAAAAAAAATACAGGAAAAAGTAGCATATGCCGCCCATGCCAGACAGAGCACGGGCGGCTTAATACTTACTTTACTGCATATAGCTTAAGATCGTTTCAAAATATGACCTGCCGCATTCGTTTAAAAGGCTGGCAAGAACGCTGTCGTCCTGCAAATTCCACTGAGCCGCGATCTGGGCTCCCCATACGCCCAGATATTCTGAAATTTCCGCGCTTTGCACGACATGGGCGTGTATGCGGTTGTTCTCTGCCTCGGCTTCGTTGTTTATCAGAGTCCAGCTGTCGTCGATGCCGTTATAGATCGCTATATCAAGCGAGGGCAGGGCGACGCCTTCGACGATCCGGTGATCCTGCTCCTTGATGAGGCTGTGCTCGACATAGTTATCCTGCGCACCGTGCTGTATCGGGCTGAATTCCTCCGGAAGGAAATTTCCGTCGGCTGAGATCCCTGCCGCTCCGGTGCGGTCCATGATTCCGGACATTGCCGCCTCGCTTAGACCGCAGAGCAGCCGAAGCTCCGTCTGCGAATCACTGGGCAGATGAGCGGCTTTGCCGTCGGATTCCGCTATAAGTATCTCATGCATATCATAGTCTCCGGTTATGAAGTATCTTAATTTGGAGTAATCGCCCGCGGGCTCGTTAATAAAGATACTTAATATCCATGAGAAAAGCTCCTCCGGCGAATCAAATTCAATATATCCCTGCCGCGTCTGTCCGACCGTGCGGACAGGTATACCGCAGTCCGCAAATTCCGCAGCGCCCGCAGAGGAAAGATAAACTCCGATTAGCTCTGATTCGCCGTCCGCGGTGCTCCTCCTTCTTCCGACCAGTCCGCAGAGCAGATTTTTGACCTTTGCTTCGTCGTCGATACGAAGCGCGCCCGTCTGTGAAAATAGAAAGATATTTTCATTGTTAAGACCTAATTCGGCGGGCTTGACAGTTTTGTCCAGAATCGTATGCGGCTTGGGCGCTGCGCCGAACGTCAGCTTATCAAGCGAATATCTTCCCGCCGCCCTGAAAGCCACGATCATGTTGTTGGACTTCATAAAGTCAAGAAGTCCGTCATAGTGTATGGGAGAAATAAATCTTCCCTTTATAACGGAATCTATTTCGTTTAAATTTAATCTTTGTATCATATCGTATACCTCGTTTCCTGAAAATTTGCCAAAGTTTCATTGCTGCTTTATTTTGTGTGTGCGGGCCTCCCTCCTTTGCTCACTGCGGGTTGAAAATATTGAAATATCTTTTCATTGGCCTTTGTTTGTATCAGGTAAAACAAAAACATAAATAAGGTGAAAATATTTATATATACAACCTTTTGACCGAGCGAATTTATTTTGTAAGCCTATAATAACACATTTTTAAATCGAACGCAAGTTCGATTTTCGGTTTTTTCAAATTTATTTTGTGTTTAATTTTTCCGAATGATATAATGGGAGAAACAAGCTTATATTATCGCGCTTAGTATAATAACAGGAGGTTTGCAATGGATATTTATAAAGAATGCCCGACGCTTGAAAACGACGCTTACATCGTCAGGCTTATAGAGCAAGGCGACGCAAAAGACCTTATGGACGTGTACGGAGATAAATTCGCGCTGCCTTTTTTCAACAGCGACAACTGCAACGGTAGCAATTTCTATTGTACAAGGCTGGAGGACGTGGAGAATACGATAAAATACTGGCTGATAGAGTACCGTGAAAACAGGAGCTTTGTGCGTTTCTCGGTGGTCGATAAGAAAGAGGGAAAAGCGATCGGAACGATAGAAATGTTTCGCAGGGAATCTAAGGACTGCTATGACGGATGCGGACTTCTGAGACTTGATCTGAGGAGCCGCAGCGAAGAATCCGGTGTGATATACGGGATTTTGTTACTGGTGACGGAGCCGTTTTACGGCTGGTTCGGCTGTGACCGCATAGCGACTAAGGCGGCGGTCTACGCGGTGGAACGCATAGACGCGCTGAAAAAGGCGGGCTTCGTAAAATCCGCCGAGCCGCTGATAAACGCCGCGCAGAATATATCGTATTATGATTACTGGGTCAAAGGAAAATCATAACGCTTCGGGATTCGCGCGTCCACGGTGTCCACTCCTCTAAACCGTCTCCGTTAGGGTTTCCGGTGCGGATAAAATTACACCAATAATCAAGCATACGGCGGGACAGGGATTCGTCTTCAGGAGTAAAAGGACGCCAGCACCTATTTAGTGTGCCGAACATATACCATAACTCCGACGAATGGAACGCGCCGTAATTATCTCCGGGAAGTCTTCTTTTAAAATAATATAAATAAGGAGGCTTGTAGCCAAGTTCATTTTGGTGTTTGCACCAGTTTACGCAGCCGTTGTGAAGAATGCTTTCTTCCATAGGTACGGTTGCGCCGGGCGGAGTGCAGATGTCGTTAGCGGTAGAGCCTAGCATAATCGGAATATCGGGATAATTGCCTTCTCTAAGATTCTGTTCGCTGTCGCCCGTAAGCAGACGACCGTCTATCACAGGCTCGTATCCAAGTCCCTTGTCTGTTTGACAGGCGTATTCTATTAATTTATTGCTTATTTCAAGAAGCCTTTCGGCGGGGAGTTTTCTCAGCTCCTCCATTGATTTTGCGCCGCTTTGTTCAAAAGCTTTTTCACCTATATCATAAAATTCCTCTTGAGCGCGGTTTTTGCAGAAACCGTTTTCGTAGCCGGCGCCGCTCTGGAAAATACATTTGTTAAAAAGTCCCTTGGTGAGAGGAGAAAGCAGCAGAGTCTGAGCCGTAAGGGAGCCTGCTGATTGCCCGAAAAGCGTTATATTGTCCGGATCGCCGCCAAACGCCTTAATATTTTCTTTTACCCATTTAAGGGCGGCTATCTGGTCAAATATGCCGTAATTGCCGCAGCTTCCGTTATTTTCCTCCGCGAGAAGCGGATGGCACATAAAGCCGAATAAACCTAGTCTGTAATTCAAGGTAACCAGAATAACGCCGCGCGAGGCATATTACGCTCCGTCAAATTCTTTTTCCGCGCAGTATCCGCCTATGCACGCTCCGCCGTAAAGCCAGACGGCTACGGGAAGCATGGTGTCTGAGTCTGCGGCGGGAGTCCAAACGTTGATATACAGACTGTCTTCGCTGAAATTTTTTGCCGCGCCGAACTCTTTATAATAAAAATCATCTTTTTCCGGCATAGCCTGCATACAGGCGGGAGGAAATTTGTCAGCCTGATATATGCCGTCCCACGCATTTGTTTCGACCGGGTATCTGAATCTGAGATCGCCCGTCGGGGGTTTGGCATAAGGTATTCCCTTGAATACAGTATAATTATTGATTTCTGTTCCTTGTACCATTCCGTACTTTGTTTGTATTATGTTCATAATAAAACTTATTACATCATCCGACTCCCGCGCATTCCAGTAATATTTTGTACCGTTGACTTAAAGTTTTCCCTGTGATAGAATCTAGAAACATTACATATTTTTTCATATTAAAAGGGAGGCTGAGCTATGGAACACAAAGGAACGGTGACGATCGGGACAGAAAGGCTTACGCTTCGGCGTTTTACGGAGGAGGACGCAGTCAAAATGTACGAAAACTGGGCGTCCGACCCGGAGGTGACAAGGTTTATGACATGGCCGCCGCACGCTGCCCCGGAGGTAACAAGAGCGGTTATCGGCAGCTGGATCCCGGAATACGAAAACCCTTCATATTATAACTGGATCATAGAGCTGAAGGAAATAGGAGAGCCCATCGGCAGCATATCCGCCGTAAAGATCGACGAAAGCGTATCGTCGGCTGAGGTGGGCTACTGTATGGGCAGAAAATGGTGGGGCAGAGGTATAATGCCGGAGGCTTTAAGGGCAGTCACGGCTTTTTTGTTCGACGAGGTGGGCGTAAACCGCGTCGAGGCGACGCACGATTTGAATAACCCCAAATCCGGCAGGGTCATGGATAAGGCGGGAATGAAACAGGAAGGGATCCTTAGGCAGGCGGGACTAAACAATCAGGGAATATGCGATAAGGTCGTGCACGCGATTCTGAAAGAAGATATACGGCAGGCGTAATAAAAAGGCGGCCACACCTTGAAACAGGTCGGACCGCTTTTATTTGCGTTAAACATATTTTAAAGCAGAATGTCAAGCCTGGAATATTCGGATACGCGTTTTGCTATACTTTGCAACGACGGACGCTTGCTTATAAATTCGAGGTCCGACTGTATGCGTTCAAGCTCTTTTTGGATACGCGGATTTTCAGCCAGAGGTTTTTTTGACGTGCGCAGATAATAGTCGGGCAGAAGCGCGGCGGGAATAAAATCGCATTCCGCCACTTCAGGCTCTTCGTTTTCCGCAAAAAGCGAAAGATGGCTGTCGAGGTAAAGATTAAGCTCGATCATAGCCATAAGACCGTTCAGATCGAATACCTGAACGGGAGCGCCGCCCGGAACATCCGTCTGATTATTTATGTCAAAAAAGCATTTGCTGTCCGTAAACTTATAGAAATCGTCGCAGAAATCCTTCAAATACAGAAAACCGTCCTGTGAGATCGGTTCCTGAAAAGAACGCATGATAAGAGAGGTTATCTCGCCTAATTCGCCTAACGATTCACATCCGGGAATGAAAGAAAGGCGTTCCCCGAGTTTTACGAAACGCGCCAGCGTCAGAATCCCCACAAGGCGTATCTGCGTTTCGTCCAGATCTTCTGCGGCTTTCTGTACGCTGTGAAGAACAAGCGGCGCAAAAGCATCAGATTCGTCAAGTCTGCACCTGCGCTCGGAGCAGTCGTCTATAAGCTCCTCGCCAACCTCCTCGTATATGCCGTCGTCCGAGGAATAAACGGCGTCCGCGCGGTTAAAGTACATTACGGCGCGGTCCAGATCCCCAGAGTCCATGCAGCGCACGCCCATACCGTAATAAAGTTTTACAATTTCCGCAAGATCCTCGTTCCTCTGCGCTTCTACAAGCCGCTCCTCCAGATCCGAAATATCGGTGCCGCAGGTCTCACGGTCGAGCCGTTTGATTAGATCAGTCGATTTAAAAGACATAAAAATTCCTCCCGCAAAAATTTTGCACGCGCATTGTGATTATCATAATTTTATCATATAACAGATTTAAGTCAAATATTGTTTTTGGGCTTGACTTAGACTTTTCGCGGCTATATAATAAATGAAGATAAAATTTTGGAGGATTTTGCATGTTAATTGCGATTGTAACGGAGAAAACAGCAAAATAAATATTGCGGGGCGCTTTTGATTTTACGGTTAGAGTCTGCCCTTTTGCGGACGGCGTGTGCCGTCGGCGTTTTCGCCTTACAATTGCTTGATATTGCGGTATATATTTTAGTAGGAATTTAAGCATGGCTACGGCTGTGCCGTTTTTTTTGCGGGGAGACCTTGCGTCCCGTGCGATATGAACGATTCAGAAAACTGCGGTAATGCTCTTTTGGGGGCTGCCGCAGTTTTTATTTTTAAAAATTAAAGGAGGAAAAAACATGAACGGAACAATAAGCCCCGTGACGGGGCGTTACAGGCAGACAGCTCTGGACTTTGTGGAGGAGGTGTTTGCCGAATATCAGAACGAAAAAGAGGGCGCGACGGTGCGCCGTCTTGTGGAGGAGATACGGAGCGGGGAATATTATCTTCCCAAGCTTGAGCTTATGATGACGGACGGGCAGGGAGAAATAATCGGATATGTGATGTTTTCAAGATTTCCTTTAGAGGGAAAATACGCGGACGAACTGCTTTTGCTTTCTCCGGCAGCGGTGAAAACCGAGCTGCAAAGACGGCATATTTCAAAGGAGCTTATAGAATACGGATTTGACGAAGCGAAGAAAGCGAGCTTTAAGGCTGTGCTTGTCGAGGGAGATCCCATGAATTACCGCAGCAGGGGCTTTCGCACCTCTGCCGACTTCGGGATTTATGCCGACGTATCCGTAAAGCTTCCCGACGTAAGCTGTCTTATGGTGAAGGAATTGGAGGAGGGCGCGCTGGAAAACATAAAGGGTACGGTAAAGTACGATATTTACGATTCGCTGACATAGCGCAAAAAATTCAGTCAGTACCGCTGCGGCGGGGAAAGGTCAGATAATGGATAACACGGAAAAAATGCTGGAATTTGATAAAATAAAGGAAAAGTGGAGCGAGCTTGCGCTTACAGACGCGGCAAAGGAGAAAATAGGAGCCGCAAAATTTTATCTGTCGGAGGGCGAGCTTAGAAGAGAGCTTCGCGACACGACGGACGCGAGGAGTATGATCGAGCTGCTCGGAAATCCGCCCTTACAGAATGTGGGAGAGATAAAGGAGATACTCCTCGCCGCCGACAAGGGCGAATGTCTTACGCCGTATCAGTTAGAGCGCGTAGAAAAGATACTTGCCGCCGTGCGTCGGCTTAAAGATTATCTTTCGCGTGCGGCCTCAAGCGGAAATCAGCTTGGATTTTACGGGGAAAATCTGGACGCGCTCGGAGAGCTTAAAGAAGAGATCAGCAAGCAGATAAGGAACGGCGCGGTGGACGACTACGCCTCAAAGGAGCTTTCGCAGATAAGAAGCCGCATCGACATATGCGGGGAAAAGATGAGGCAGAAGGCCGAACAGGTGATGCGCTCGAATAAGGAGTGCATGGCGGACAGCTTCTGCACCATGAGAAACGGAAGGGTATGCGTTCCCGTAAAAAAAGAATACAAGTTCAGAATATCCGGCAGCGTCATAGACAGATCCTCCACCGGAGCCACTCTTTTTATCGAGCCTTCGGTAGCCGCCGCATATTACGAGGAGCTTGATCTGCTGAAAATAAGCGAGGAAAACGAGGTGTGCAGGATACTATATACGCTGACGGCGGCTGTGGCTGACGCGGCCTTTGCCATGAATGAGAATATAGCCGTGTTTGAAAAGCTTGATTTCATTTTTTCAAAGGGCAAGCTGAGCATTGACCTGCGTGCGTCGGAGCCGTCGGTGAACACGGAGCGCAGGATAGTCCTGGAGGACGCGAGGCATCCGTTGATGGATATAAACGTCAGCGTGCCTTTGAGGTTTGAAATCGGTGGCGACATAAGGGGAATCGTTATAACCGGACCGAATACGGGCGGCAAGACGGTTGCCATAAAAACAGTCATGCTCAACTGCATGATGGCGCAGTGCGGGCTTCACGTTACCTGTCAGAAGGCGGACATCTGCATGAGCAGCTCATATCTCTGCGATATAGGAGACGGGCAGAGCCTTTCGGAGAATCTGTCAACCTTCTCGGCTCACATCAAAAACGTGCTTGAGGTTCTAAGCGATGTAAACAAGGACAGTCTTGTCATAATGGACGAACTCGGTTCGGGTACCGACCCGGCGGAAGGCATGGGAATAGCCGTCGCGATACTTGAGGAGCTTCACAAAAGCGGCTGTCTTTTTCTCGTCACGACGCATTATCCCGAGGTAAAGGATTACGCCGACCGCACTCAGGGAATCGTCAACGCGCGCATGACTTTTGACAAGGCGACGCTGATGCCGACATACCGCATGGTCATCGGAGAGGCGGGCGAAAGCTGCGCTTTCTATATAGCGGACAGCCTGGGAATGCCCGCGGATATGCTGAAAACCGCGGTTCGCGCCGCATACGGAGAGGCGGCGGTGGACTCCTACAGTTTCCGCGGCAGCAACACCGTTACGGCAAGTCAAACTGCCGTGAATCCCGCAGGCAGAATTTCCAAACTGAAAAAAGCGCCGAAAGCCAATGCTCTGCTTGAGAAATTCAAGCGCGGCGACAGCGTCATTGTATTTCCCGACCAAAAGATAGGAATCGTGTGCGAACCCGTAAACGAAAAAGGAGTTCTCAGGGTACAGCTTCCGGACAAAAAAATATGGATAAACCATAAGCGCGTAAAGCTCCATGTGGCGGCTGACGAGCTGTACCCCGACGGTTACGATTTCTCGATTATCTTTGAAACGGTTGAGAACAGAAAGATCCGTCACGAAATGGAGCGGAAGTATACGGATAAAACCATAAAGCAGGACTGAAATAATTCCCGCGGGGGCGCGCTTTGCGGGAACAAAGGGAGGGATTCATATGATATTGGAAACAAACAGACTGGTGATTCGTCCTGTCGGTGAGTCGGACGAAAAGTCCTTTGTTTTGATGGCTGCCGACGGCAGCCTGAACGACATAGGATTTGACCGTGACTGCGGAGAATGGATGGGAGAGTGGATACGCGAAGCAAAAGAACTTGCCAAAACAGACGACCCGCTTGCGGAGTATCTGGCGTATACCGTAGTCTTGAAGGAAAGCGGCGAGGCGATAGGCTCTGTCGGCTGTTCGTATTATGACGACCTAGATAAGGTCGGCGTAACATATTTTATCGGGGCGCGGCACCGCGGCGGCGGTTATGCCGCCGAAGCCGTGAAAGCCTATGCGGAGTATTTTCTTTCTCACTATGGTATTCCTGAGTTGATAGCGACGGTCAGGGAGGATAATACCGCGTCTTGGAGGACTGTCGAAAAAGCGGGCTTTGCGCTTGTTGAAAAAAGGCTGTATAAGGATATAAACGACAGCAAGGAGGAGATGTATAGGTTTTATGCTAGAAATTAGTATTCAGCCCTTCTCCGCAAACTCGATCAACTGTCTAAGGCTTTGAATACTCCATTTACCGTCATTTTTGCCGTCGCGGTCTATCAGAAAAGAAGTAAAGCCCTGCTCCCTCGCTCCGTCGGCTTCCGGTTTATAGTCGTCCACATATATGCTTTCGCGCGCCGAAACGCCCTGAGCGTTCAGCGCCGCGTTGAAAATGACGGGGCTTGGTTTCCCTGCGCCGACCAATGAGCTTGCGGTAAACGAAGTAAAATATTTAGCGATGCCAAGCTGCTGTAAGGTATATTCAAGCGACGGCGAAGTGTCGCTTATCACGCCCATTTTATATCCGCGACTGTAAAAATATTCCAGAACCTCGATCGTTTCAGGAAATAATAGCTGCGCTCTGCCGCCCCAAAGCTCGTTAAATAAAAGCGCCGCCCGGCTGTCGAGATTTTCCGAAACGCCTTCTCCCTTAAGCAAAAGTCTGTAATATCTTTTGAAAAATCCGCGTTCGTCGTCAACGGTTCTGTACCACGGATTTCTGCCCTCTGCCGCAAGCTCAAAAAGCTTCATCATCTTATCGTAGGGAAGCTCAAAGGGCTTTTTGCTCCATTCGCTTATAATGCTGTCGCGCCAGTTTTCCTTTTCAGGGTCAAAATATGTAAGGGTGCCGTCGCGGTCGAAAAAAATTGCTTTATATTTCATTGGAAACCTCGGTTTTTGAGTTTAGTATACCACAATCGCGCACAAACATGCGCTTTTTCTCGAAATAATCCCCATTCTGCGTTATAATATTTTTTTATATCGGAAAAAATTACGGCGGGGCGCACACTTTTTCTTTGTTTTTCGTTATACATTATGAAGCGCCCCGAAGCGGCGAAAAAACAGGAAGGAGGTTTTTGAGTGGATTATAAAGAGCAGTACACCAAAATTTACAGGTACTGTTATTACAGGCTGCGGCAGAAGGAAACAGCCGAGGACATAACGCAGGAAACCTTTCTTCAATATTTAAAGCATCCGGAGTACGGTGCGGAGAAATATCCGCTCAAAATACTCTATACGATCGCCAGAAATCTTTGCGTGGACGAAGCGCGGCGCGGCAAAAGGATAAGTTTTGTGCCGCAGGGGGCGGCGGAAATAAATCGGGACGGCGCTTTGACGGACGAGGAACAGATAATCGGGAGGCTCAGACTCAGGGAGGCGATGGATACTCTGGAGGAAACGGAGCGGGAAATCGTTTTTTTTAAAATTGTGAACGGGGTGCCGGCGGCGGTCATAGGCAAAATGCTCGGGCTGTCAAGGTTTGCCGTTTACCGCAGATGCGAGAAGGCGCTCAGGCATTTGAAAAAAGAAATGGAGGCAGACGTATGAGAGGTTGGAAAAGAAAGCTCGTCAAAAATCTTAAACTTGCTTACGAAGCTCCCGAACCGGATAAAAGGGAGAAATTCTGCGGCAGATTTGACGCTCCGTATATGTCCATGGGACGTTTTTTTGTGACGCAGATACCGTATATCAGGAAATCGTCGTGGATAATATCCACTCTTGTGTTTGCGTGCGGCGTATTCGTAAGCTTTTTTATGAAGCCTTGGGCGGTTTGGCTGCTTTCGGCGTTTGCTCCCATTCTTGCGCTGACGGTGCTGATAGAAAACGGCAAATCAAACGACTGCAATATGGAGGAACTTGAATGCGCAACAAGGTTTTCACTGAAGGCTCTGCTTTACGCGAGGATGACCGTGATGGCGGTTTTCCACGGAATTGTGCTGGCGGCGCTTATTCCGCTGTGCAGGGTCGGCATCGCGGCGCCCTTGCTTACGGTGAGCCTATACATTCTTGTGCCGTATCTGCTTACGGTGTTTGCGGGAGCGGTCGTGTTCAGAAAGGTTCATGTGAAGGACGGTATGAGCATCTGCGTCGGACTGCCTGTTCTTATAAGCTTTTTTATAGGAATGACAGGGCATCTGTTCAAGTTTTTGTATTATCCGGTCAACGTAAAATGGTGGGGGCTTGCGCTTGCGGTCCTTGCGGCAGCTTTGGCGAGGGAGTTTATTTTATATGTAAAACAGAAAGCCGTCCGGGTATAAGTATCGGCGCGCAAAGCGCAAAATAATGACAGAGGAGAGAATATCATGGAGTTGATTATTGACAGGGTTTCCAAGCAGTATCGGAACAAAATAGCGGTCGACAGGATGAGCCTGAGACTCGGGAAGGGGATATACGGGCTTCTGGGCGCGAACGGAGCCGGAAAAACAACGCTTATGAGAATGATATGCGGAATATTGCAGCCCACGGGCGGAAGCATATCGTTTAACGGGCTTGACGTATCGACGGAGGAATACAGGAGTATGCTCGGCTACCTGCCGCAGGATTTCGGTTATTATCCCGAATTCAGCGGAAAGGATTTCCTGATGTATATGGCGGCGCTCAAGGGTTTGAGAAAAACCTACGCCAAGGAGAGGGTCGGAGAGCTTATAAAATTTGTGGCGCTTGAAAACGCGGCGGATAAGAAGGTCAAGACCTATTCGGGAGGAATGAAGCAGAGGCTCGGAATCGCGCAGGCGCTTATCAATCATCCGAAAATTCTGATTCTGGACGAGCCGACGGCAGGACTTGACCCGAAGGAAAGGGTGCGTTTCCGCAATCTTATCGCGGATTACGGAAAGGACGCGGTCGTCGTCCTGTCAACACATATTGTATCCGACATTGAACATATTTCAGACAGCATTCTTATGATGAAGAACGGACAGCTCATATATAACGGCGTCTGGAGCGGTGAAAAAGGAGACTTAGAGGATTTTTATATGAAGCAGTTTGAGGAGGAAGCGGAAGATGAATAATTTAGGTGTTCTTATAAAATATGAATGGAAAAAGCTTTGGCAGAAGAAAATGGTAAAAATATCGCTGGCGGTGGCGCTTCTGCTTCAGATTTTCAGCTGTGTGTTTTCTCTGACGATGACGCACAGAAGTACTTTTATTGACGAGAATGGCAATGAGATAGTGGAGTACGAAATGAGCGGTTATGAGATGCTTATGGAGGATAAGAAAAACGCTATGGTCCATAACGGAAGAGTGGTTGACGACGCTTTTATAAGAGAAGCGGTTCATGCGTCCGCAGAAAATGTGGAGAAATATAAAGCGATCTATACTTTGCTGAGGGATGTTTTTGGAGATAATACAGAGAATGCCGATGCGGAAACTTTATATCAGGCATGGAAAAGCAATATTGTCGAGGAAGCGAAATGGGATTTTCACCTTAGCAGTAAGGAGGTGTCTTACTGGAGCAATAAGGTCGGTAAGGTGAAAACGCCGTTTACATATAAAGCCGCTCTTTTTTGGGAGGAGATCCTTCAGATAGGAGCGACGATCGGAGCGATCGTAATGATTCTGGTGGCGAGCTGTCTGTCGGGAGTATTCGCCGACGAGAGCAGAAGCGGAACCGATCAGCTTATTTTATGCTCACGAAACGGAAAGATTCCCGTTTACACTGCGAAAATGATTACAGGAACGCTTTTCGGAACAGGCTGTCTGATCCTGCTTTATATAATTACCTTCGCTATCAGGGGAGGAATTCAGGGAATAGAAGGTTTTAGTGCGGATATTCAGCCTATAATCTCAAATTCTCCCTACGCGCTGAGCATAGGGCAGATGTTTCTGATAGTTTTTGGAACGGCGCTTCTCGTGTCGGCGCTGCACAGTTTATTTACCATGCTGCTGTCGGAATATCTTAAAAATGCCGTGGCGTCCATGCTTATAATGGTAGTGATAATGCTGCTGTCGATGGTCTTGGATGTGCCTGATTACTGGCGCGTAATAGCGCAGATACACAGCTACATGCCGTTGAATTCGGTGGCTGTGTGGAATCTGGTGGATTTCCGGACGGTTCCTGTATTCGGCGCCCGCCTGAATTATTATCAGGTCACGACAGTTCTTTATTTGCTTCTTTCCGCCGGAATCATATTTATCGGAAAAGCAAAATACCGTTCAAAACCTGTGCGTAAATAAAAAAGGGGAGACGCGGTAAAGCCGAGGTGCGATAACGAAGTTTTATGTAAGGTGGCGGTGCAGCTGAAAGGCTGTGCCGCCTCTTTGCGTTGTCAGGCTGTTTTCTTCTTTCGGTTTTGCATACCAAGTCTGCCGTCAAGGGCAACGCAGTCCTCGTCAGCTATATTGATAATGCCCGCAGCCTTGTAGTAAATTTCAATCTTCTGTTTTCTGTGTCCGCTGCTCTTGTCGGGAGCGTGTATCATGATTTTGTCAACCAAATCATTCAGGATTTCAGCGGTCAGTTCTTCGGGATCGGTGTACTTGCGTACATTCTTCAAAAACTGCTGAAGGTCGTGCTGTTCCTGTTCGCCGCTTTCAATCAGTTCCTGTAAATCAAGAATTGCCGCCTTGACATTCTTCTGCTCTGTTTCGTACTCGAAAGAAAGCTTGTCAAACCGTTCCGCCGAAATCCTTCCCGAAACCATATCCTCGTAGATTCGCTTGAAAAGCGTATCCAAGTCCTCATCTCTGCGTTTGAGCGTTACAATATCCACCTTTGCTTTTTCCACCGACATCAGGCGTTCAGCGTTGGCTTTTTCCATTTCCTTTTTGACAAAGACCGCTTCAAACTGCTGAATATACGATAGTACACCCTGAATGTGCCGAAATACAAGCCGATTTAAGGTAACTGCCCGAATATAATGAATCGTACAACTGCCTGTATTGCTTCGGTAATTCGCACAGGTGAAACTTTCCTGCCGTTCCTCGTGAGAATGAGAGGTATGGAAATGCAGCTTTGCCCCGCAGTCTGCACAGAATACTTTGCCCGAAAAGATGCTGATTTTTCCCGTTGCAGTCGGTCGGCGTTTATGTCTGCGGATTTCCTGCACCGTTTCAAAGATATGCCTGTCTACGATAGCGGGGTGAGTATCTTCAAATACTCGGCGTTTTTCCTTGTCGTTCCATACACGCTTTTTGCTTCGGTAATTTTTAGAGGCAGTCTTAAAGTTTTCGGTATGCCCGATATACTCCAGCTTCTCTAAAATTCCTGCAACGGTTTTCTGCGTCCATTTATACGGCTCGGCGGGAAGTAATTTCCCGTCCTTCTGCGCCTTGTACGCCGTGGGAGTCAGCACCTTTTCCGCTTTCAGCTTCTTTGCAATCTGCGTAGGTCCAAGTCCGTCATAGCACAGTTTGAAGATATACCGTACCGTTTCTGCCGCTTCTTCGTCTATCAGCCACTTGTCTTTATTCTCGGTATCCTTAACAAACCCGAAAGGGGGATTGGTGGTCAGATGTTTTCCTCTTTCTCCTTTCATTCGGAAAGTGGACTTGATTTTCTTTGCGGTATCTCTGGCATAAAGCTCGTTGCAGAAATTGCGGATCGGCGTCATATCAAATTCTGTCTGTACGGCGGAATCTACATTGTCGTTGACAGCGATAAACCGCACATCATTTTCGGGAAATATAATATCGGTATACATTCCCACTTGCAGATAATTTCGCCCTAACCGAGACATATCCTTGACGATAACCGTACTCACTCCGCCGCTTTCAATCAACTGTTCCATTTCCCTGAAAGACGGACGGTCGAAGCTCGTACCCGAATACCCGTCGTCCACAAAGAATTGCAGATGTTTGAAGCCGTGCTTTCTTGCATATTCTTTTAACAGCGCCTTTTGGTTGACGATTGAATTGCTTTCGCCCTCACGCCCGTCGTCTTGACTTAACCGGCAGTAAAGGGCGGTGATTTTGTTCTGTTCTGATTGTCTGTTATTCAAAATAACTCCTTTCCGACAATCAGATACAGTATATTGCGTATCTGTATTATACCATATCCGAAGTCTTAATTCAACGCTTTAAAGCGGTAACTTTTAATCCTGACCGTAATTGTATCCGAGCTTTTGGATAATTGTATTTAGCAGAAATTCGTCTGTGCAAGAGCAGAAATGCCCCGCAACTTCATATTCCGTATTTCCGTCCTTTGCCGTAAAATCTGCATCGGCAGGAATACGGCATAAGGCTTTCTGTTTCCTGCCCGCATCAATGATGGCGGGGCGGTTTAAGATACGGTCTATTTCGGGACGGTCTTTCTCTAATTTTGCAAGAATTTCCGCTAAGCTTTTTTCTTTGTCTGTCATCGCTCGTTTCTCTCCCTTCTCTGTGAGTTTCTGTTCTGCTCAGCCTCTTTGGCTCTGTATTCATTGGCATAAAGCATATCTGTTTTCCCCTGTATTTTAACCGACCGTTCCTCAATACCTCTGTTCAGTTTCAGTTGTTTTCTAAGTTCTGTTATCCTCTCCGTAACCTTGGATTTTTCTTCTCTCAAGGTTTCTTTTTCGGCGGGTGTTGCTCTGCGGATTTTGTTTTGCAGTTTAGTACGATAGGCGATCAGCTTATCCATTTCGCCCTGCAACTTATCTTTGTCCGCATACAAATCTTCAATCGTTTCAATGCCGTATTTGCTCATATACCGCACCTGTTCGGAAAACTCGTCCAGCTTTCGCAAGTCCTCTTTTAGATACGGACTTGTAGGCTTGTAATCCGTATTTTTAGGCAAATAACCGAGTAAATAACAGTAGTGCAGATACAGCTTGTAGATATGGCTTGTCCTTTGAAAGGGCTGAAACCAGTCCCGTAAGTCCTGCGGCATTTGGGGCGGATAATTGATTGTAGCTCTGCGGTTTCCGAAGGAAGCGTATGCGCCCATTGTCCTTTGAATATTTTCGGGCGTCCACCTTTTATCAAGCGTATCTAACCTTGTGAAATGCTCGTATTGCGGCAATCGTATCTTCCAATGCTTTCCCGTAAAGTCGGTGATATATCCTTTCCGCCGCAAATAATCCTCCATATAGTAGGGGCGGCGGCTGAAATTGATTGCCTCTTTTACATCTTCACGATAGACATTGTACCTTGTCGGTTTGCCGCTTTTCTCATCAAGCCATACCTGTCTTGATGGCGCTTTGTGCGGGTTTTCTATAACGGATAAGCCGTTTTCTATACATATTCTGTCGGAAACATCACGGAGTTTCCGCTGCTCTGTTTTGGAATAGTTGTATTTCTTTCCGTCAAGAAAGGAAACCGAATTAAAGCAAAAATGATTGTGCAGATGGTCTTTGTCAAGGTGAGTAGTAACGATAATCTGATACCTATCACCCCACATTTCTTTTGCGGTCTGCAAGCCGATTTGGTGCGCCTGTTCGGGCGTAACCTCATCGGGTTTGAAACTCTGATAGCCGTGCCAAGCAATATATCCGTTTTCTTTACCGTACTGCTTTTTGGTGAGAACCATCTGCCGCAAGGTAATTTCCTTTAAGCAATTTATAGCAGAAACATACTCGCTATTCTCGGTGGCTTCGGGGCGGCTGACATAGGAAAATATATCCCACAGCGGCTGTAAGTTCGGATTATCTGCTCTTGTCTTTTCAGGATTTTCCACATAGGCAATCAGGTCTTTCAGCCTACCTTCAATATGCCAAAGACTTGTTGTTGCCATTATCCCGCCTCCTGTAAATCGAGGATCAGACTTTCAATTTCTTTGCAGATTTCCAAAGCGGACGGCTCGTATTTGGCATATTTCTGAAAGCCGTTATGGACGGAATAGAGGGTACTCAACAGCTCCCAAAATTCTTTTTCGGGTTTCCGTTTCGGTGTTTTACCTTTGCAAAGCTGACGGATAAATTCTGCTTGGGACAGCCCGCACGCTACCGAACAGCGTTTCAATTTTTCGTTTTCTTCTTCGGATAAGTGTACTTTGATACGCACTTTTTTGTTGTTTTCTTTGTTCAAAATATCATCTCCATTCTTGTGTTTTATCTTTTTTAGGGGCATTCAGGGGTGTTCCCCTGAGTTAGTCCACACGCCTTTAGGCTGTGGATTTGGATTGTGGGGGTCACAATCCGATGCTCGCTATTCCTGTGGACATCAACTTTCTCTTAGCCGTTCTCCCTGAATGTCGTTCCTGCCCCTGTTTTCAGCGGCGTTGTTTCGCTCACTCTCCGAAAGAGAGGTCATCGCAAAATCATATCCCATTCAGACGGTCATTCAGTTGTTAATCGGCAAAACAAAAAAGCCGATACACAGAGACATCAAAAATCGGTGGGAGCGTTGCTCTCGCTTCAAAATGATGTTCTATGTATCGGCTTTGAATTTCAAAGACGGGACTGTTTGTTCATCCGTTCACTCGCTGACAGTACCAAAAAGCATAGAGTGCAGACGGCGGTATTTTCTCTTAGCATACCGCTAGCATTAGGTAACTTAGCCACATTCTTAATTTAACATCGTATTCAGTTGTTACGCCTCATTGAAGAGGAATTACATTATATCAGAAAACCCGCCGAAAATCAAGATTTTTTCGGCGGGTTTTGAATATTTTTCAGAAATAGGGGAATACTATTTAGTTTAGGTATAGCGAAAAAGATAATAAAATGCGGTTTTCTTCGCAAATTCATTTACTCCACAGTTTGGAATTTGTGTCTTTTTACTCAGTTCGCATATTTCTTGAAGTTCTCCGCCTGTTCCAGCACCTCTTTGTAAACATCATCGATGGTTACCGGAGGATAATCAAATTCATCAAGCAGGATAATCAAATCCACTTGCAGATTTGCTTTTATATCGTCACGGGTTGACCAGTCTGTATATCGTGCCTTATCGTCCACTATTTTCTTAATTCTCTTAGAAAGTTCAATCATCTTATCATCGGGATACTCAAATTCAAATTTTCTTGCAACAGCTTTCAGAATATCATAAAATGCCTTTTCTTCGTAATCTATTCCCATTCCCTTAAAAGACTCTTTTTCTCTTTTAAGTTCCTCTAAAAGCTGTGTAAGCTGTTCGGCTACATCATCAAGGACTTCATTTGCATATGCTTCGTCCCTGCGGCGGTTATTATATTCATCAACCATTCTTTTCAGCCTGTCGGCAAATTCCACGCCCATAATCTTATTGATTTTTTTGAACTCGTCAATCGCCTGTGAAAGAAGCCGCTGCAAAATCTTTATCTTCGTATTCGGAAGCTGTATCGCATTGATTTTATCCATATATTCGTCGCTGAAAATATCGACCGAGATATGTTTGCCAGTTTCAAACAGCTCCTCGATTCCGTCTGATTGAATAGCGCCCTCCAGCATTTCACGCACTCTTGCGTTCATCTGAGAAATATCGGGAGCGTCCCCCTTTGTCAGCTTGAAAAGAACAGAACGAACAGCGCAGTAAAAATGGATATAATCCTTATCTTCATCGGTGAACTTGTCACTGGAGCTGCACAGGTTAAACGCCTGCTTCATTCGCTTAACAGCTGCCATAAAACGGGTTTCAAGCTCTTCTGAAAGCTGCACATATTCAGTAGCTCTGTTAAGACAGGCAAGCTGTTCGGTCGGCGATCCGACAAAGAAATCACGGCTGTTAAAGTTATGGAACATCTGTCCCAACACTTCCAACTGGTCTTTCACAATCGTTACCGACTGCTCTATTCCTTCAAATTCTTCACTCTCAAAATTAGTGTACTTCTTGAGGGCGGCATTCATATTCTTCTTGATACCGATATAGTCAACGATCAGTCCTTTGTCTTTCCCCTCACAAACACGATTGACACGGGATATTGTTTGAATCAGAGTATGCTGCTGAATGGGCTTGTCAATATAAATTGTGTCAAGTTCCGGCACATCAAACCCCGTAAGCCACATATCCACGACAATCGCAATTTTGAAATTGGACTTAACATTCTTGAACTGTCTATCAAGTTCTTTACGGTCATCCTTTGTTCCGAGCATATCATAGAGTTCTTTTTCATCGTCCTTGTTTCGGGTCATTACCATTTGAATCTTCGAAGTCGGCTTTAACTCTTTCTTATCCTCTTCCGTAAGAGCAACTCCGTCATCTGAGATTTTCTTTTTCACCCATTCAGGACGCAGCTCTACAATGATTTTATACAAATCATAAGCGATATTGCGGTTGGAACAGACAAACATAGCTTTGCCCGCAACGGTTGCTCCCTCCGCCACACGGGTTTCATAATGGTTTATAAAATCCTCGGCAACGGCACGCAGTCTGTCGGGATCTCCTATAATGACCTCCATTTTCGCTACGGCTTTTTGGCTTTCCTCTATCTGATGTTCGTTTGCGCCCTCTCGCTCGCATTGCGCATAGTATTCTTCAATTTGGCGAACTTTCTCCTGATCCAGCATAACCTTTGCCGCCCGTCCGTCATAAACAAGATTGACCGTAATCCCGTCTTTGACGGATTCCGTCATTGTATAGGAATCAACCACGCCGCCGAAAACCTCAATCGTGCCGTTAACGGGCGTTCCCGTAAAACCTACATAAGTGGCATTAGGCAAAGAATCATGCAGATACTTTGCAAAACCATAGGTGCGTTCTACGCCGGATTCGCTAATACGCACCTTTTGGTCAAGATTGATCT
Source organism: uncultured Butyrivibrio sp. (assembly GCA_910577605.1). Taxonomy (GTDB): domain Bacteria; phylum Bacillota; class Clostridia; order Lachnospirales; family Lachnospiraceae; genus Eshraghiella. Next base: position 80,994 of record CAJTON010000005.1, on the reverse strand, counting down.
GACTTCTGTGCGCCTCGTCGGAAATGCAGATAACATTGTTTCGGTCGGTCAGAAGCTGCAAATCCTCAGTAAATTTCTGAATAGTCGTAAGATAAACGCCGCCGCTTGTCCTGCCCTGCAATTCTTCACGCAGTTTCTCACGGGATTCTATGCTTACAACCGTTTCATCGCCTATATACTTTTTGGAAGCTACAAACTGCTTGGATAACTGATCGTCAAGGTCTGTCCTGTCGGTAATAATTAGTATGGTCGGAGAGTGGAAATATGTGCTTTTCATCAGCATACGGGTGAGAAAAAGCATTGTATAACTCTTTCCACAGCCTGTCGCTCCGAAATAGGTGCCGCCCTTGCCGTCTCCTTCGGGGCGCATATGTTCTTTGATATTCTCAAACAGCTTGTTTGCAGCGAAAAACTGCGGATAGCGGCAGACGATTTTCAAATCCTTATCCGAGCTGTCGGGAAAATAGATAAAGTCCTTGATTACGGCAAGCAAACGGTCTTTTCGGAATAAGCCCTTCATCATTGTCACAAGGGAGTTGATTCCGTCAAGCTCTTTATCTTCCGAGTTGATTTTTCTCCACGCATAAAAGAAATCATACGGACTGAAAAACGAGCCGTATTTATTGTTTGCGCCGTCGCTGATTACAACAAAGGCGTTGTATTTAAAAAGTTCAGGAATGTCACGGCGATAGCGGACGGTAAGCTGTTTGTAAGCGTCCATAATCGTTGTGTTTTCCTGTACGGCGCTCTTAAATTCAAGCACAACGACCGGAATACCGTTTAGAAACACAATGCCGTCGGGAATACGGTGCTGATTATTAACGCCCTCAATTTCAAACTGATTGACAACTTTGAAAATGTTGTTTTCGGGCGTGTCGAAGTCGATAAGCTGAATATGTATGTCCTTTTGCGTCCTGTCCTCACGGTTGAAGATAAAGCCGTCGCAGAGCATTTTATAAATTGCCTTGTTCGCTTCATATATTGTACCCGAAATACTTTTCAGCATCAAAACAATGCTGTCAACCTCGCTTGGAGTAATATCGTCTTTGGCATAACGCCCGAAAAGGTACTGCTTCAAATCATCTATAATCAAAACCTCGCCGATTTCCCTATGTATCTGTTCGCCGTTCAAATAGACATATCCCTCGTCTCTGAACAACTCCATTATGGACATTTCCAATGCGTGTTCATTAAAATTTGCCATTGCGGTCACTCCTTTTATACGCTCTGTGTTTTATAAAATATCAGCAAAATATCTGTTCTTCTCTTTAGTAAATACAACTTGTGACGGGAATAAATTCTCTCCCATATTCGCCATTCCAATAACCGTATATGCCCAATCACTCAATTCTTCTGGCAAACGATAACAAATCGGATTGTCCTCATTTGAAATCGTAATCAATGGAATACCCGATTTATCCATTCCAACAGATAAAACCATTTCCGTTTGACTACCTTCAGCAATTTGAAGAATTGGTTGCTTAGTAATATCATAATAGACTTTTGCTCCACGACGATTTAGAAAATAATCCCCATCATTTTGATCAATAAAGTCTATCGGCAATTTACTTCGTCTGCGGTTAAAATAATCGGATAACTGCCGACAAACATATCCATTAAAATATTCGCCCTGCATTTCAAGTTTCTCATTGACAATCTGTTCTTTGTTCTCAAAATGAGCCATATAGCCAAGTAGTCCTATAAAACATACCAAGTCATCGGAATAAATTCCTGCATACGACTTATACCAAGCATTATCCCATTCACAAATTATCTTATATAACTTTTTATATAGGTTCAGTTGTGCTTCATCAAGTCGAAACCATTTTTCATTTAACAGTTTTTTCTCCGTTCCCTCTGCAATGGAATGATAGTGTAATTCATCACACAAGGCTTTTAACAGCTTTGAAATAATACCCGCCATCATATCTGCCATACGCAAGCCACAGCTATCTTTTGAATTTTCCTCTGTTACATTAGACAGTCCCATTTCGCAAGCAGCCTGCATCGTCCTACTGGCTTCGTTCTGCTCTCCCTCTTTATCTAAAACTAAGGCATAATTCTTAATATGTTCTTCCTGTAAGTATTTTGCAAAACCACTAAACGGCATACGATAATCCCATTGCAGTTCTGGAATAGCTGAAATATCGTTCAAAATATACAGTATATTTTCAAAGGCTTCATTCTCCTGCTCTTTCAGACTCATATTTGAACGGTTACATTCAATTCGCTCTCTAAAAAATCTTTTCAATTCCTCTACAAATTCTTCCGCATTATCATAAATACATTTGATAACATTCCCCGGACGATACACAACAAGAGCCTTTGTAATGGAATACTTAACTGCATCTGCATCTACAACGAAATTATTCTGATAGCCTATAAAAAGCTGCAACACCAAATATTCTATCTTACTCGCAACAGAAAAATACAGCTTGGTACTTTCATCAAAAACAGACAAGAAGTCTATTATAAACTGTGTGTTGGCTTTATCGAGCGAAGCAAATCCATATTCAAGCTTCTTTTGCTTCAAAGTTGTACTTTTTAATTCGCCGTTTCTATCTTTACGGTCAGTATATTTATTTTCAAAGTCCTCATATTTCTTGAAAACTTCTTTTTCCTTTTCTTTCGCCCAACCAACTACAACTGTAACAAAATTATCGTAATAATTTGGAGCAGTTACGGTATTATAGTTGATTTTTCTACTGTGTTCTGACTCATCATAATAAAATTTATATGTATCCATAACTGTTCCATCTCCCTTCGGTTAAATGATAATTTAGCAGCTTGACATAGTTGTGGTTATCACATCTTTTAGATCGTTGAGTTTTGTGATTTCGTAGGTGTTTTCAATCATTTTTGCATATAGTGGTGTTACTTGTTTCTCAAAATGTTGAAGTACATCTTCAGTCGGCAAAATAAGAGGTATCTTTCTAAGCACACTCAAACTCACATACGACTGCGTGCTTCCTGCCATATAGGAAGTAATATAGTTCTCCACGATTTTGCTTTTAAGGTACGAGAGAATGAAATATCGTATTGTTAGATTTTGAGAAGTGCGGAATAATCCTACATTCTTTATCGCAAAATCAATTTCTTTGTCTGTGATAAAAGAAATGATACCGATTGTTCCAATCATACTAAAGAGAATATCCCCATACTCGACCTTACTTCTCTCATTTGCTTTCTTGAAGTCGTCTTCACTAATAAAGTACGCATCACTACGATCAACAGCGTATGGGAGTAAATGACGAGAAGTAATGAGATATTTACCAAATTCGGTTGGACTTGGTGAGTCGTGAGTTCCATCACGAACATCAACGACAGTATCCAAGTCAACCAAACTCCAACTTGCAGGATATTTTCCATACTCAAATTCGATGAAATCGGAACAGTCTGTTTTTTCATAGTCAATGAACAATGACTTGAAGATTGCTTGGATAGTCGCTTCTAAATTATCATTTATCCTCTTTTTTAACGCAATTCTATCTGTAACGGTTTTATACGCCTTAACAATATTTCTCTGTTCCTCAATAGAGGGGACAGGTAATATCATATTTGCAAAGTCATCCCACGACATACTGCCACGCACACCACCAACAGCTATGAAAGATGCTTCTCGGTCAAATTCAGGGCGCATAAACCACATTTCCAAATATTCGGGCAAAATAACATTTGTGTCTTTTACTCTGAAAATCGGATATGCGGGTGACATTATTGCTCGATCAAAATCCATTTGACAAGCAACGGGGATTTTTTCATCTCTACTTACCTGCATAAGACTGACTGCAAAATCATATTTTTCGATAACTTTATATTTAGTAAGGTCTGTTCCGATAACATTAGCAACCGAAGGGATAAACCTCTTGTCAATGCTGACGCCAATCAGATTAGTTACAGAGCCGTCCGTATTTCGTTGGTCTATTCTTTCAACTAACTCACCAATAGACTTATAATTTGATTTCATAACCCAACTCCTTAAAGACGGAGAGAAGGTCGGCTTTGGACTTTTCTTCTGCAACGAGTAATTCTTTCAACTCTCCTTGCAAAGCTTTCATCTTGGTATCAAAGTCGATGTTCTCGTCCCTGTTGACAAATTCTATGTAACGGCTCGGTACAAGCGTAAAGCATTTTTCTGCCACTTCATCAAAGGAAGCAGAATAACAGAACTCAGGAATATTTTCATATGTTTCTTCATATCCCTCCTGCTGCCAAGCGTGATAAACAGAGGTCACTTTTGCCCGATCTTCCTCTGTCAGCTCTATGTATTTCTTTTCATACGGACTACCCATTTGACGAAGATCCATAAAGAGAATTTCTTTCTCACGGTTGCGGTAGCGTTTGAGATACCCGTTCTGATCTACTGTGCGGGCTTTCTTGTTTTTATTCAGTATCCAAAGCGTAACGCTTATATCCGTCGTATAAAACAGGCTTCTCGGAAGAATGATAATCGCTTCAACAAGATTATTTCTAATAAGCTGTTCTCTGATTTTCAGTTCCGTACCATCATCAGACAATGCGCCATTGGCAAGCAGAAATCCGGCTACGCCATTCTGCGACAACTTGGAAACAATATTCAATATCCACCCATAGTTCGCATTGCTTGTTGGCGGTACTTCATAGCCTTGCCAGCGTGGGTCATGCTCCAGTTCGTTGGCGGCTCTCCATTCCTTTTGGTTGAACGGAGGATTCGCCATAATAAAGTCCGCTTTCAAATCCTTGTGCTGATCGTTAGTAAAAGTATTTGCCGCCATTTCACCGAGATTTGCGGAAATACCACGAATGGCAAGATTCATCTTTGCCAGCTTGAAAGTGGTATTGGTATACTCCTGTCCATAAATAGAAACTTTTTTCTTATTGCCGCTATGTGCTTCTACGAACTTGATGGACTGCACAAACATACCGCCTGAGCCGCAGCAGGGGTCATACAGGATACCGTCATACGGCTCTATCATTTCGGCAATCAGATTGACGATACATTTCGGCGTATAGAACTCTCCTTTGCCTTTACCCTCCGCAAGAGCAAACTTTCCGAGGAAGTATTCATACACCCGACCGATAATATCGTTTTCTTCATCATCCGTATTGATACGGTCAATCTCGTCAAGCAGAGAAGCTAGCTTTGCCGTATCAATATGAAGCCGTGAATAATAGTTATCTGGCAAAGCACCTTTGAGCGCCGGATTGGTTTTCTCAATCATGTAGAGAGCCGTGTCAATTTTGAGGGCAATATCATCCTGCTTGGCATTCTCCATGATGTACGACCAACGGCTTTCTTCGGTCAGGAAGAAAACATTGTCCTTCGTATAGAACGCAATGTTATCTATAAATTTTTCTCCGTATTTCGCCAAGATTGCTTTTCTCTGCGATTCAAATTTATCACTTGCAAATTTAAGGAAGAACAGACTGAGGACAACATGTTTGTATTCCGCAGGCTCAACAGAGCCACGGAGCTTGTCCGCACTTTTCCAAAGCGCTTCTTCCATTGTAATTTCCTTTTTGGGTTTAGAGGCTGCTTTCGCCATAGTAAAAACCTCGCTTTTCTATATTCATTCGTCTTCAGGTAAAATTTCCATAATATCGTCCATCGTACAATTAAGGACACGACAGATTTTCACTAAAACATCTGTGGTTACATTATCGCCACGGTTCAGCTTGTTAATGGTGTATCGGCTGATTCCCGTTGCATTAAGCAAATCGCTCTTTTTCATATCTTTATCTATGAGCAGTTTCCAAAGTTTCTTGTAGCTGATCGCCATTTCCTGTGACCTCCCACTTTGAACCATACAGTTATACATATTAGAGTATAGCATACTTTCGCAGGAATTTCAACAGGAATGAGAGTGTTAGCAACCATATTGTTTGATTTTATGTAACAGAGCAAATTAAAACCCCTGAGCCCTTTTTGGTTTGCTGTTAATGGTTATCAAAAAGCGGCGGGGAACTTATCCCCGCCGCACACATTATGCAAAAACAATCTCTTTATTTACAATGTCCATTGCACACGCCTGTATGTTATTGAGCCGTCTAACCCATTCCCAGACATTTTCAGCCTTTAGTTGTTCTGTAATCCCCTGTGCCTGCTTCATCTGTTCTATGAGCACTTCAAAGCGTTCCTGTGCCTGTTCGTCAATATCGGCAAGATAGTTGTTTAACTTGCTGCTTGTCAGCAGACTCATATACAAAATCTTATGATTTTGCTCTAAATATTTTGCGTGCCGATGTCCCTATATGCCGATAGGCTTGTTTTCTTCTTCGGGTAGCTTTAAATCGGGTAGAAAGTAATTGCCAACCTGCGTATAAGTGCCACCTATTTGTTCAAATAATGATTTCATTGCAGTTTCCTCCAAATATGATTTTTAGATTTTCTGCAATATACCGTACCGATTGTCTTTACCACTTATTTTCAAAACCTTCGTTACGGCACCTTATCAAAAATCAGCGGGAGCGTATTTTTATGAGGCGCTCCCGTTATTTCTGCTTTGGATATAAATCAAGTGGAAAAGCGACACCTATTTGTGTTATAATCATTCTGAAAATATAATCCGGTTGGAGAATCAGATGAATAAAGAATTGCTGAATGAAATCAACGCTGCCTATTATCATTTAGAAGCTAAAAAAACGGAGATCGTGCAAGCTATTTTACATAGAATATTTCAACTGGAATCCGGCTGGTACAACGGGCATTACCATAAAAGCGATGACGGGGATTGGGAAAGGGAATCCTATCCGATTCCGGTTGTCGGCGTTAAAGGAATATGTGATATTGAAATTCAGTTTGATAAAATAACCGTATCCGCAAAACTGAAACGGGATATGGCTCTGACATATTCCTTTGAGAAATTTTCCGCATATGAATTTGAAGCCTATGGGGTGGAGGATTATCTGGCGGATTTCTACCATAAGGGACAAAGCATAAGGGAAATGAGAGAAAATATCAATGCCTGTAAGGAAGCGGAAATAGGATTTTCGTTTGTTTTGCCGTTTGAAATTGAACAAAAGCAGCTTTTTGAGTTTGTGAAGCTGTTAAGGCGTGAAGGCTTTTATTACTAAACAGGGGGCGCGGTCATGGACTGGGGCGCGCTTGAGGGAATTCTGCGGGACTGCCGGTAAAGCGGCGGTCCCTTCTTTATTTAACATAAATAAACATAAGAAGGAAGTGCAGAACGCTTCCCGCCAGCACGAACAAATGGAAGATCTCGTGAGTGCCGAAGGCGGGGTGGCGGCTGTTGAAGCCGGGGAGCTTCAAGGCGTACACCACGCCTCCGGCGGTGTATACGATCCCGCCCGAGAGAAGAAGTATAAAGCCTGCCGTGCCTATCGAGCTGAGTATCGTGCCGAAGGCGTGGACACAAATCCAGCCCATTCCGATGTAGATCACCGACGAGAGCCATTTGGGGCAGTCGATATAGAATATGTTGAGAATTGTCTGAAGTAAAGCGAGCGACCATATGATTATCAGGGTGATTCTGCCCTCCGATCCGCCGATGACCGCCGTGCAGACGGGCGTGTAGGTGCCCGCTATAAGCACGGAAATCATAATGTGGTCGATTTTCTGAAGAAAGGTGTTCACACGGGGCGAAATGTCGAAAGTGTGGTAGGCGGTGCTTGCCGTGTAAAGCCCTATCAGACTTACGGCGAAAATAAAAAGAGATACTACGACCTTCGGGGAGGAGGCTGACGCCGCGCGCAGAAGCATCGGGATCGCGGCGAGAGCCGCCAGTACCATCCCTATAAAATGAGTTATCGCGCTTCCGGGTTCTTTTATTTTAGTCAGCATATTTTTTCCACCTCCGGCATTATTATATCCGCAAAGCAAAATAATATGTGACAATACTATGGATTTTGCGGAAAAAATGTGATACAATGGGCGCAGATTATTTTGGGAGGAATGGAAATGTATATAACGAGAGATATAAAGTATATTGGAGTAAACGATCATAAGGTCGATCTTTTTGAGGGACAGTATGTTGTCGAGAACGGTATGGCATATAACTCTTATGTTATCATGGACGAAAAAATTGCCGTTATGGATACCGTGGAGGCGGATTTCGGCGACGAGTGGCTTGCCAATCTCAAGGCGGAGCTTTGCGGCAGGAGCGTCGATTATCTTATCGTGCAGCATATGGAGCCGGACCATTCGGCGAATGTTGCAAGATTTATGGAGCTTAATCCGGAAACAAAGGTTGTGGCTACCGCGGTTGCGTTCAATATGATGAAGGCGTTTTTCGGAACCGATTATGCGGACAGGCGTATTGTGGCAAGCGAGGGGACGACGCTTGAACTTGGAAAGCATACTTTGACGTTTGTAATGGCTCCGATGGTACACTGGCCGGAGGTAATGGTGACGTACGATTCGGCGGATAAGGTCCTTTTCTCCGCGGACGGCTTCGGCAAATTCGGGGCTTTGGATGTTGAGGAGGACTGGGCGTGCGAGGCGCGCCGTTATTACATGGGAATCGTGGGCAAATACGGAATGCAGGTACAGGAGCTGCTTAAAAAGGCTTCGGCGCTTGACATTCAGATAATATGCCCTCTTCACGGTCCCGTACTTACCGAGAATCTCGGATACTATATCAATCTTTATAATATATGGTCTTCTTATTCTGTGGAATCCGAGGGCGTTATGATAGCCTATACTTCGGTTTACGGACACACAAAGAAGGCGGTGCTTGAGCTTGCACAGATGCTCAAGGACGGCGGATGCCCGAAGGTAGTCGTATGCGATCTGGCGAGGGAGGACATGGCGGAGGCGGTTGAGGACGCGTTCCGTTACGGCAAGCTTGTGCTTGCGACGACTACTTACAACGGAGAGTTTTTCCCGTTTATGAAGCAGTTTATCGACTGCCTTACCGAACGCGGATATCAGAACCGTACTATCGGTTTTATCGAGAACGGTTCATGGGCTCCCGTGGCGGCAAGAGGTATGCGCAAGAATTTTGAAGAAAGCAAGAATATTACTTTCCTCAGCACGACGGTTACGATAAAGTCGGCGCTGAACGACGAAAGCAGAGCGCAGCTTGAAGCGATGGCAAAAGAGCTTTTGTAGTACGGGGATTGTATAAAGTATATTGATTTAAGGAGGAAACGGTATTGAGAAAGAGATTTTTAGCTGCGGCAATGGCGTTGGCTTTGGCTGTATCGGCGGGACTTTGCGCCTGCGGCGACGGTTCTTCAGACAGCAAGACGCCGGAAACGTCCAAGGAAGATATCAAAGAAACGGAATCGGCTCCGGGCGAGAGCGGTACGGCGGAGGAGAAGCCGGGCAATAAAGCGCCGGCGGCGCTTACCGATTATGTGTCCGGCGAGGAGATGGCGCTTGCCGACCAGTGGTCCAGCTGTGACGACAAGGCGCTTGCAGCTGTTATGCGCAAGGCGGCAAAGGGCGAGAAGGTAACTATCGCCTGCATAGGAGGCTCTATAACTCAGGGAACTATCTCAAACGGAAAGAAGGATTCCGAAGTCGGTTTCAGAAAATGCTATGCGGACATATTTTTTGAATGGTGGAAAACAACATTCCCGGACGGTGATTTTGAGTTCATAAACGCCGGAATAGGAGGAACGGATTCGTACCTCGGAGTTCACAGAGTACAGAAAGACGTGCTTGACCATAAGCCCGATCTCGTCCTTGTGGAATATTCCGTCAACGACGCTGATTCCATGTTTTACAAAAAATCGTATGACAATCTCGTGCGCAAGATACTGCTTTCCGAAAGCAAGCCCGCGGTCATGCTTCTTTATATGTCGCAGACTAACGGCTCGACCGCGCAGGGCAGTCATGTTTTCGTGGGTTTCGGTTACAAGCTTCCGATGGTAAGCTATTCTAATGTCATAAGCGATATGATGAAGAACAATATTTTTACCGCCGAAGAGCTTTCCGGCGACACGGTCCATCCTTCGACTTTAGGACACGCCATAACGGGCGAGATAATATGGAAATATCTTAACAGCGTTTATGAGGTTTGTGACAGTATTGAGGAACCGGAGGACTTTGGCGCTTCCCCGGTCACGAAGGATATATATCTTGACGCGGAGATACTTGACAGTACTAATATAACCCCCGATTCTCTTGGAACTTTTAAGGAGCAGAAGGTCTGCGACCAGTTCCCCAACGGATGGGTGTGCTCCGAGGGCGACGGCGAGATAACGTTTACCGCCGAGTTCAGAAGTCTTGGCATTTTGTATTATGATACGACGGACGGAAAGAGCGGTCAGTTTGAAATATATGTGGACGGCGAGAACATGAGGACGATAGACGCGGATTTCCCCGGAGGCTGGGGCAACGCGATAACTGCCGAGGAGGTTTATTCATCGGATGAGAAAGCAAAGCATACGGTCGTGATAAAGAAAGCGCCCGACTCAAAGGGCGACGTGTTCGACCTGTTAGGACTTTTGGCTTCATAAAAATTTGATTAATATACATAAAAATTATGCTCCGGCGGTATCCGACCGCCGGGGTATTTTTATGGAATTTTGTGACAAAAATACTCACGAAAACGTAAATTGTGAATGAAATGTGACGAGAGTATAAACAAAAATAAAAAAAATATTGATTATTATGAGAAAAAGTTGTATAATTTTCACAATGAACTGATTATGATATTAAGTAACTTTTGACAAAACTTTCAAAACAGCGTTAAGGAGAGGCAATGAGAAAAGCATTTCGGGTTATAGGTGCGGGGCTTGCTTTGGCTATGAGCGTGAGTCTTGCGGCATGCGGAAACGATGGGAGCAGCGCGGAAGGAAACAGTACGTCTGCGGAAAATACTTTGGAGGATTCCACCGGCGCGCAAACGGAAACACGAAAGGAAACTGAACCGTTTGTGCCTGAGGTCGCGGGGGTTTATGAGGCTGAGGACGGAGTATGCGAGGGCGGAACCAAAGTGGGAAAGGATAAGACAGGGTACAGCGGTACGGGTTATGTAGAGGGCTTTACGGAGAAAGCGGGAAGCTGTACTGTAACTGTTGAGGTCGATAAAGACGGTTTCTACGATCTTCTTATCACCAACGCGAGTTCAGGAGGTCATAAGGAGAACTTTATAGATATTGACGGCTCCAATGTCGGCAAAATAGTGAGTGAGAAATCCGATTTTGAGGATTCCGTGGTAACAAAGGTATATTTTGAAACGGGAAAGCATGAGATCAAGATTTCGGGCGAATGGGGATGGATTCTTCTCGACAAGATCACCGTTCAGACTTCGGCGCCTATAGATCCGGCGATATACGACGTGTCTTCTCAGCCTGTGAATCCTAACGCTACCGAATCGACCAAGAGGCTTATGAGCTATCTTGCGGATACATACGGCAATAACATTCTTTCCGGTCAGAACTGCGATACCGGAATGAACGGAAAAGAGTTCAGGGTGATAAAGGACGCTACGGGCAAGCTGCCGGCTGTTCTCGGACTTGATTTTATGGAGTACACGCCTTCGAGAGTTGAAAACGGAAGCTCCGGAAAATCGACGGATCACGCTATCCAGTTTAGCGAGGAGGGCGGAATAGTTACTTTCTGCTGGCACTGGAACGCTCCCTCTAAATATCTGACGGGCGAATGGTTCAGAGGCTTTTACACTGATTCAACCAACATCAATCTCAAGAAGATCATGAACGGCGAGGATCAGGAAGGGTACGACCTTCTTATGAAGGACATAGAAGCGATAGCTGAACAGCTCAAGATACTTCAGGACAATGACGTCCCCGTACTTTGGCGCCCTCTTCACGAGGCCAGCGGCGGATGGTTCTGGTGGGGTGCTTCGGGACCTGAAGCGTACATAGAATTATATAAGCTTCTTTATGATAAGCTTACCAATGAATACGGACTTAACAATCTTATCTGGGTGTGGAACGGACAGAATAAGGACTGGTATCCGGGCGACGAGTATGTTGATATCATCGGCGAGGATATTTATCCGGGCGAAAGAGTCTACACTTCTCAGGTTAATAAATATCTTGAAGCAGTTTATTATACGAATACCTCCAAAATGGTTATTCTTTCGGAGAATGGCTGCGTGTTTGATCCCGAGCTTGCAAAGAGGGACGGCGCCATGTGGGGAATGTGGTGTACATGGGGCGGAGAGTTTGTCGCTAAAGACGGCGGATTCTTTACATACAACGACCAGTACACAGAAAAAGAGGTTTTGAAGTCGGCGTATGAGAGCGAGATAGTCATTACGCTTGACGAGCTTCCGAATCTCAAGGAATATGAAGCGGGCAACTGAGGCTTTGTTACATAAAACGCTGATCATATTCTTTGCGAAAGGAAGAAACATTGTTTAAAAAAGTATTTTCCTATGACGGAAGATTCATGGAATTTCTCCGTAAAACGGGCGAACTGATAATGCTCAGCGTGGTATTTCTCGTGTGCTGCATACCGGTGATCACGGCGGGCAGTTCGTTTGCTTCTCTATATTATTCAGTGATAAAGAGCGTAAGAAGAAACAGAGGTACTGCCCTTGGCGAGTTCTTTTCCTCCATGAAAAGAACACTCGCAAAGGGCTGCCTTATCACTTTTGAAATACTGGCGTGGTTTGCCATATTATATTTCGGAAGAAATATTCTTCTGGCTCTTGACACGGATATGGGTAAATCCATGTCTGTTATATATTTAATACTCATGACGGCAAGCACTGGCGTAATATGCTATATTTTTCCGATATTGTCACGGTTTGAGATGAAGGTCGGATCCATGTGGAAGCTGGCGTTTGTCATGTGTATAAGATTTTTCCCGATAACAGTTGCTCTTGTTGTCGGAACCGTACTTCTGGGGTGGGCGCAGTTTTTTTACCTGCCGATGGCATGTATAATTCTGGTCCCGGGCGTATGGTGTTTCGTAATAACTTTTATGATGGAAAGAGCGCTGCTCGCGTATATGCCTGAACCGGAGGAAGACGACGATTCATGGTATTATGAGGGCAAAAAGACAGATAAGCAGAATTCTGGCAACAGAAATGACGCAGAAAAGAGGTAGGGCATGAAACGAAAAGGAGCATGGAAAAAGATCGTTGCCATTGCGGTCGCCGCGGTATCCGCCATGTGGCTTTTTCCCTGGGGAAGCAGGGAGTCGGTAGCCAGGACGGATCTGAGCATGGACGATTTCGACGATATACTGAGCAGGTATACGATCGACGAAAGCATTCCGTATTACAACGATTATGTCGCGCAGTTTGAAGCAAAGTATCCTAAGGACGAGATAGTTCTGGACGCTGACGACTGCTGCCGGTATGACGAGAACGATCAATCCGCGGAAATAAAGCTTTATAAGGATTATGAGGGCAAGAGCGGAGACAGCATCTATACCAGCGAGAACTCTCTTGTTGAGTTTGAAGTTGACATTCAGAACGAGGGCTTTTACAATCTTTCGCTGGACTATTATCCGATAGAAGGAAAGAACTCGTCCATTGAGAGAAGTATTTATGTAGACGGTGAATTTCCGTATAAGGAGCTTTCTTATATTTCTTTCTACCGCATATGGGAGTTTGACGCGAAGAAGTCCGACAACACAGTGAACGGCTCCGCGGCTTATGAGTGGGAGAGAGACAATCAGGGTAACGACTGCAAGCCCAGCATGGTGGAGAAGCCCGAATGGATAAAATCATATGTTTACGACAGCAAGGGATATATCACTTCCCCTCTTTCGGTATATTTTACAAAGGGCAAACATACTATTTCGCTGCTTTCTCAGAGAGAGCCGATGCTTATAAGAACTCTGACGCTTACCAATGCCGAAGAGCTTCCCACATACGAACAGGTAAAGGCGGAGCATGACGCTGCCGGAGCGACGGATACGAAGGGCCATGTTATAGAAATAGAGGGCGAATACGCTACCAAGACATCTTCACAGATGCTTTATCCGATTCAGGATCAGTCGTCGCCCGCAGTATCGCCTGCAAGTCCCAAGTATCTCCGGAACAATACAATCGGAGGAAATTCATGGAGACTTGTCGGACAGTGGCTTGAATGGGATTTCGATGTTCCCGAAACAGGATATTACAATATTTCCCTGCATGACTGTCAGAATTATGTGCGCGGCGTATATGTATCGCGTAAGATTTTCATAGACGGAGAGGTTCCTTTTAAGGAGCTTGAGGCATACGGCTTCAATTACGGTCAGAGCTGGAGAGAGGATACAATTTCGGACGGAACCGGAACGCCTTATTCTTTCTATCTTGAGGAAGGACATCACACTATCCGCATGGAAGTTGTGCTCGGCGATTTCTCACAGATAATCAGCCAGGTTTCGGACTGCGTTCAGCAGCTCAACGGAATCTACCGTGAGGTTATCAAGGTTACGGGCGTATCGCCTGACACTTACCGCGACTATCAGATCGAGGCTACTCTTCCGCAGCTTCATGACGAGCTGGTTGCCGTAAGAGACGACCTTAACGACGCTATCGAAAAACTCAGGGCTCTTGTCGGAAAGAACTCCGATAAGGAAACCGTTCTCAGGACCATGAGGGATCAGCTTGACGATCTTATAGAGGACGCGGAGTATTTCGTAAGAACTGTGGGAGCGTTTAAGATCAACGTGCGCGCTTGCGGTAACTGGGTTACTTCAGTTATGGCGCAGCCTCTTGCGATCGACAAGATAAACATATACTCAAGCGATCAGGATATAAAATATAAAAAGAGTAATTTCTTCGGCAAATTCGGATACGAAATGCAGAGACTGTTCTATTCTTTCGTAATTGATTACAATCAGATCGGTAATGTAGCCGAGGACGGAGATGATAACCCTACGATCACTCTCTGGATCGGCTCGGGACGAGATCAGGCCAACGTAATAAAATCAATGATAGACGAATCTTTCACCAATAAGTACGGCGTCAACGTCAACGTTCAGCTTGTCGATATGTCAACGCTGCTGAGGGCGGAGCTTGCGGGCGAAGGACCGGACGTGGCTATACAGGTAGCCAATACCGCCGGAATCGCGGGCGCGGTGCTTAATACGGGTAACGATACGCCGGTTAACTACGGAGTCCGTAACGCCGTTCTGGATCTTTCCCAGTTTGACGATCTGGACGAAGTGCTAAAGAGATTTTCGGGCGCGTCGCTGACGCCGTTCCAGTTTGACGGCGCGACATACGCGCTTCCGGAAACCACGACTTTCCCGGTTATGTTCTACCGTAAAGATATACTCGCGGAGCTTGGAATGGAGATCCCGCAGACATGGGACGACGTTAAGGTGGCGATGACGGTGCTTGCGAAGAACCAGATGGAATTCGGAATGCTTCCTAGCGAGCAGATATACGCGATGCTGCTTTATCAGAACGGCGGAGAATATTACAGCGAGAACGGCGACAGGTCGCTTCTTGATTCGGATATAGCCGTCAATACTTTTAAGGAATACTGTGAGTATTACACCGATTATAAGCTTGATAAGGAGACTAACGCCGAGGAACGTTTCAGGACCGGCGAGTGTCCGATAATCATAGCGGATTATACAACATACAACAACCTTGTAATATCCGCTCCGGATATTGCGGGACTTTGGGATTTCACGACTGTACCCGGAACCTTGAAGGAGGACGGTACTATCGACAGAAGCACAGGATGTACGGGACTTGCAAGTATAATCATGTCGAATACTGAGCATCCGGACGCATGCTGGGATTTCCTTAAATGGTGGACCTCCGCCGACGTTCAGACGCAGTACGGCAGGGAGATGGAAACGCTGATGGGCTCGGCAGCCCGTGTTCCCACGGCGAACCTTGAGGCATTCGCGAATATGCCTTGGCCCGTTGACACGCTTGAGGCTCTTGAGGAGGCTTTCACCTACATTAAAGGTATTCCTCAGGTTCCCGGAGGATATTACTCATGGCGTAACGTCAACAACGCTTTCTATACCGTTACTACGGAAACGGATACAGCTACTCCAAGAGAGGAGCTTATGGACAAAATAAACTATGTAAACGCCGAGATCAATCACAAGCGTCAGGAGCTTGGATTACCGTTGGCTCAGGACTAGGAAAGGAGGAGGGATATAATGGCTAAAAAAGCAGTTAAAGTCGGAGAGTTTGAATTGGATGAGCTTGCTTCAAAGCAGAGAAAGTTCAGCTACAGACTGAAAAAAGGTCGCGCTTCATATGCGATGCTCGCCCCGTATTTCATACTTTTCGCATTGTTTACGATTCTTCCGGTTGTGATCTCCATAGTGCTGAGTTTCACATACTTCAACATGCTGGAGCCGCCTACATTCATAGGCTGGAAGAACTACATAAAGCTGTTTCTCGACGACGATATCTTTATGATATCTCTTAAGAATACGTTGCTTTTCGCGGTAATAACCGGACCTGTCAGCTATATGCTGTGCCTGCTTTTCGCATGGATCATCAATGAGTTTTCGGGTAAGCTGAGAGCTTTCCTCACACTTATTTTCTATGCGCCCAGTATTTGCGGAAACGCGTATATGGTATGGAACCTTATCCTTACCGGAGACCGTTACGGATACCTCAACGGTATTCTGATGAAGTTAGGCATAATAGATGAGGCGATCCTATGGATGAAGACGGAGAAATATATTCTGCCGATGCTTATCATAGTGCAGCTGTGGCTGTCTTTGGGAACTGGCTTCCTCTCGTTTATCGCCGGCTTGCAGACGGTTGATAAGAGCCTTTATGAGGCGGCGGCGCTTGACGGAGTCAAGAACAGATGGCAGGAGCTTTGGTATGTAACGCTTCCCGCGATGAAGCCTCAGCTTATGTTCGGCGCCGTAATGCAGATAACGCAGTCGTTCGCGGTTGCGGATATATCCATACAGCTTGCCGGAAACCCTTCTATCAACTACGCGGGCGCGACGGTCGTAACGCACCTTCTGGACTACGGTTCCGGAGGCCGAATGGAAATGGGTTACGCGTCAGCCATAGCGACGATACTGTTTTTGCTTATGATCGGTACGAATAAACTAGTACAAAGGGTATTGAGGAGGGTCGGCCAATGAAAAAAACAATATCCGAAGACGGCAGAAAAATACGCTACCGTAAGAGGCAGAAAAAGCTCAACCGTTCAATGGCGGGCAATTCACTGTTGTTTTTGCTGATGATAATATGCGGAGTATTCATGGTGCTTCCTCTCGTAATGATCGTCAACAACGCTTTGAAACCGCTCGACGAGTTGTATCAGTTCCCTCCGAAGATTTTCGTGCGCAACCCGACGCTTGAGAACTTCTCCGATTTGTTCGTGCTTATGAACACTTCGTGGGTTCCTTTCTCAAGATACATACTTAACACGATAATCATTACGGGCGGAGGCATGGTAGGTCACGTTATATGCGCGTCGCTTGCGGCATATCCGCTTGCAAAACATGATTTCCCCGGTAAGAAAGTGCTGTCGGAGATGGTAGTGCTGTCGATGATGTTCTCATGGACGGTTACGCAGATACCGCAGTATCTGATAATAAGCTGGCTGCATATCAACAATACATATTTCGCTCTGATACTTCCGGCATTCTCGTTTGGTATGGGACTTTACCTTATGAAGCAGTTTATGGAACAGCTTCCGGATTCGCTTATGGAATCGGCGAGACTTGACGGCGCTTCGGAATGGAAAGTCTTCTGGAAGATAATAATGCCGAATGTCAAACCCGCGTGGCTGACGTTGGCTATATTCCAGTTCCAGCAGATGTGGGGAAACACCGGAAGCCTTTTCCTCCGCAACGAGGAGCTGAAACCCTTACAGTATGCACTTCAGCAGATAACGGCGGGCGGTACTGCCAGAGCCGGCGCGGCTGCGGCGGTAACCTTTATTATCGCGGCTGTTCCCATTATCTTTTTCCTGATTTGCCAAAGCAACGTACTTGAGACCATGACGACCTCAGGTATGAAGGATTAAAGGAGGGGCGAAGATGAAACATATAAAAATATTCAGCAGGGCAGTGATTTTTGCGCTGGTATGCACTATGGTGATAGGAAGCACCGCGGCGCTTACGCTTGCGGGTGACGAACCATATGATACATACAATTACAATTTCAGAGAGGACGCGATCTACACTCCCTCCGCTTATTCTCCGTCCAAGTCCATTACGGGCGTAGGACTTACATACAACGGCGAGCCCATAGGCAAGTTTGTATCGCCTCAGGACATATGCCGTTCGATGGAGGACGAGAACTTTTATGTCGCCGATACCGGAAACAACCGTATCGTTGTATTCAACAGCGATATGACAGAGGTTATAAATATAATCACCTCCTTTGACAACGACGGTAAGCAGGATACCTTCAACGCTCCTTACGGCGTGTGCGTATCGGAGAAAGGACAGATATACGTTGCGGACTCGCAGAACAGAAGGATCGTTGTGCTTGAGAAAAACGGGGATTTGGTGAGAATAGTAGACAATCCCGTTTCGCAGAGCCTTGAGCCTGATTATGTGTTCACGCCTCTCAAGGTAACGGTCGATTATGCCGACCGTATATACTGTATAGCGCAGAACATGTTTGAAGGCATCATGGTATTTGAGACTGACGGAAACTTTTCAGGATTCTTCGGAACCATCAGCGTAAAGCTTTCCGCGTGGGAGAAGTTCTGGAAGAGGATCGCGACCAAGGAAGAGCGAAAGAAACAGAGATTGTATATCCCTACGGAGTTTACGGGAATAGACATAGACACGGACGGATTTATTTACGCGACCAACGTTGACGCGGACGGCGTTCAGGCGGTCAGAAGACTTAACCCCAGAGGCGAGGACGTTATAAAGAAGGGCGAGAATAAAAACGTAGGCGGCGATCTGTGGATACAGGGCAGCAGTACATATGCCGGCGCGTCGCAGATGACGGACGTCGTATACAGAGGCAAGGGAATGTATTCGATGCTTGACCGCAAGAGAGGAAGGGTATTCACTTACGACCACGAGGGAAATCTTCTGTATATATTCGGAGGACTCGGAACACAGATCGGAACATTCAAGGTTCCTGCCGGAATCGAGGCTATGGGCAGCAAGATCGTGGTTCTTGACTCAAGCAACGAAGCCATCACTATTTTTGAGGAGACCGAATACGGAAAGCTCATAAACGAAGCAATAGGGCTCAGATATGACGGAGACGAGACTCTTGCCGTTGAAAAATGGCGGGAAGTCCTCAAGCTAGACGAGAACAATGAGCTTGCGAATACCGGAATCGGTAAGGCATACCTTACTGCCGGAGAAAACAAGCTTGCCATGAAGTATCTTAAACTCGGAATGAACAGAGAGTATTATTCCATTGCTTTCAGAAGATACAGGAACCAGCTGCTTGAAGAAAATTTGAGCGTTATACTTTCGGTTCTCGCGGTGGTAATTGTAGGATTAATAGTATTCTTCCGTATCAGGAAGAAGAAAAAAATGAAAAAGGCGGAGGAAGGAGGTATGAATGTTGGCTAAACTGTTTTCTAAGGAAAAGTGGAGCTATTTCTGGTACACCATGACTCATCCGGCGGACGGCTTTTACTGGATACGCCATAAGGAGTACGGAAGCGTAGGAATAGCGCTGCTGATGGTTTTCCTTTTCTCGTTAAGCTTTTCAATGAACCGTCTGTGCGCCAGCTTTGTGGTGAACGAGACGGACCCGAGGCTTGTAAATTCACTTACGGAGCTTTTGGGTGTGGCGGTTCTGTTCCTGCTTATATGTGTGGGAAACTGGTCGATCACATGTCTTATGAGCGGAGAAGGAAGATTCAAGGACATAATAATAGCCGTTGGCTATGGCCTTACTCCGGCGACGATAGGCATTACGCTTGCCACATTTGTAAGTCAGATAATAGCCGATAACGAGCAGGCGTTTTACGGTATAATTATGGGAATCGGAATCGCGTATGCCGTGATACTCATACTTATGGGAATCATGCAGATACATAATTATACGCTGGGAAAAACACTGATGACGTTGGTGCTGACTTTCGTAGCCATGCTTATAATCATCTTTGTTGCCCTTTTGTTGTTCAACTTGATCGGTCAGGTAATTAACTTCATCCGAAGCATTTATCTGGAACTGGTATTCAGAACGTAAGGAGGTCGGAAATGAGTTTTTCAAAAAAAGGAAAAAGTAAAAAAACGGTTCATCAGTTCGGGCTTCCTCACAAAATAATCCTGTCGGTGCTTGGGATTGCGGTCGTTATAATAGCTTCGGTTGTGATATACAATACGGTGCACTATAAAAATTACGACGCGTATAAGAAATTCCTCTCATCTTACGAGTATGAGGAGGGAACGGAATTTACCGCAAAGTCCGAAACCAAATCGGACGTGGAGGGAATGGTACTGGTAGCGGAGAACGATATTCTTAAGCTGTACACCGATACCAAAACGACTAATGTTGCGGTTTACGACAAAAGGAACGGAAAAACCACTTACTCGATTCCGCAGGATGTGGAAGAGGATCCGATTGCGAATGAGACAAACAAGAATAATCTTAAGTCTCCGCTTATTATCGACTACTACAATACTTCAAGAAATTTAGGTACGTATGACTGCTACAGCAAGTCGGTAAAAGACGAACGCTTTGAGGTTCAGGCCATCGAAAACGGAATCAGATACATTTATACTATCGGTGATTTCTCACAGGTATCGACAGGAATAGTTCCGAAGTATATAACTAAAGAAAAGCTCGATGAGGTGTGCGCTAATCTCAGCAGCGCCAAAGCAAAGTCTCTGACAATGCGTTATTCGGCGTTTGACGAAGAAAGAGGAATGTATAAGCTCAACGAGCAGGCTCAGAACAGTTTTGTTATCATTGAATCAATAGAGGGTCATCTGGTCGAGGGCGGCTGGACCGAGGAAGATTATGAAGAGCAGATGGCGCTTGCCGGAGAAGAAGAGGTCGAGACAATGTCCTTTGTTATTCCGGTTGATTACAGACTTGCGGACGACGGAATAAACGTATCCGTTCCCGCTAAGGGAATAAAGGAAAAGGGCGGCGGAAAGCTTTACAACATAAAGCTTCTCAGCTACTTCGGAGCAGCCGGAACAAGCAAGGACGGTTATATCGTTGTTCCCAACGGCTCCGGTTCGCTGATAAACTACAATAACGGCAAGACCGCGGACGCGGTATATTCTCAGTATATATACGGTCTTGATCCTCTTGTGGCTAACTATACGCAGCTCGGAACGACACAGAACGCAAGGCTTCCGCTCTGCGCGATGTGCGAAGGAGACAGCGGTCTTCTTATGACGGTAGAGGACGGAGCGGCTACGGCTTACTTTACGGCGGGCGTGTCAGGCAAGAATAATTCTTATAACTACATGAATACCACCTTCGTTGTAAGAGGCTTTGACTTGCTGTCCATGTTCGGTACGACAGGTAACGAGGCGGATCTTCCGATACTTGAGAACGATATGTATGACGTGAACTACACCGTAAGATATACGATGCTTGACGACGGGCATTCGGGATATTCGGGAGTAGCTAATTATTACAGGGAGAGACTTGTCGCGGACGGCGTATTCACCGACAGGACCGAGAGCGGGGATATTCCTTTCTACTACGATATAATCGGAGGAGCGAAGGAGACCGCAAGCTTTATAGGAGTACAGTATCTCAGGCAGCTTGCCATGACGACCTATGATGAGGCAAAACAGATCTCGCTTGACCTTAACGATAAGGGAATAAAAAATCAGGTCATGAATTATCAGGGGTGGAGCAACGGCGGTTATTACGCGGATGTTTACGATAAGATAACGAATCTGGGAAAGCTTGGAGGCAAAAAGGATCTTGAGGAACTTAATTCCGTGATGGAGGCAAACGGCGGCACGCTTTTTGTTGACGTACCGTTCCAGAATGTCACTCAGATATCCAAAAGATACAAGAACTCCAGTGAAAATTCAAGATATTACGCCGGCGGGTACATCGCCCAGCTTGGAGTTTTGGGCTTTACCAATTACAGAATGACGTCTTCGCTCGGATACGACGAGAACATCACGAACCTGATGTCTCCGAAATTCCTTCCAAGATACATAGACGGGTTTATCGGCGATATGAAGGATATTGACGTTAACGGAATCACGCTCAGGGATTTGGGTGATGAGCTTCATTCCGATAAAAAGAGAACCAATGTTATCGACAGGGAACAGGCGCTTGATGTAGTGCTGGCTCAGTTTGAGAAGCTTAACGGTCTTGAACGCGATATAATGGTAAATGACGGAAATGCTTATGCGTTTGCGTATGCGGACCATATCCTCAACGCGCCTATATCGCACAACAGCTTCAGCATAATTGACGAGGAGATACCTCTTTATGAGATGATAATTCACGGATATATCAATTATGCGGGTAAGCAGCTCAACTACCATGACGCAGCCAACATGAATGAGATCACGCTCAGAATGATCGAGTACGGCGCTTCGCCTCATTATATTTTCACATGGGAAAGCGCGTATGAGATGAAGGATACGGCGCTCAACAAATTCTATGCTACCAAGTATACGAACTGGAGCGACGACGCCGTGGAGATGTACAATACGGTCAATTCCGCTCTCGGCAAGGTTTCCGGTGAAAACATAACGGAGCATGAGATCGTCCAGGAGGGCGTTAAGAAAATAACATACAGCAACGGAGCGGTCATATACGTCAATTACACCAATAAAGATGTAACGGTTGACGGAATTACGGTTTCCGCTGAAAATTTCTTTGTGGAGGTGGCTGAATAATGAAAAGAAAGAAAAAACACGGAATGTCACTGATACAGAAAAGAAATTTTAAGGGCTTCTTGTTTATACTGCCGTGGCTTATCGGATTTATCGTGTTCTATGCTAGGGGACTGGTTCAGAACATCCAGTTCTCACTGAATACGCTTACCGTTCCGGCTACCGGCGGATACACCCTTGACTGGGTCGGATTTGATAACTATATATACGCGTTCAGGGTACACGGAAGCTTTAAGCAGGTGCTTACGAGTTCTTTGGGCAATATGCTTATAGACGTACCCTTGATAATATTTTTCAGCTTGTTTATGGCGATACTGCTCAACAAGAAATTCAAGGGCAGAGGTATTGTAAGAGCCATATTCTTTATTCCGGTAATTATGGGAGCGGGAGCTATAACGGATGCTTTGGAGCTTGCCCGTACCATGATGAACGACGGAATAAATACGAGCGCCGGAGAAATATCGGATGCTGCTGCGGCGGCAAGCGTCAGTATCGAATATTTTATTGACCTGTTCAAGAACCTTTCGATACCGGATAAGGTGCTTGATTATGTCGTCGGGGCTGTTACGAGAGTTACCGAGATCATTTCCGCGTCCGGCGTGCAGCTGATAATTTTCATTGCGGCGCTGCAGTCGATACCCGGCTCCATGTATGAGGTTGCTAAGATCGAAGGCGCGACGGCGTACGAAACCTTCTGGAAGGTAACGTTCCCGATGGTTATGCCGCACATCATAACCAACTTTGTCTATACGGTGGTCGATAAATTTGCGGACAGCGAGATAATAGAGCTGGCGTATAATACAACATTTGACAATTTTGATTACGGACTAGGTTCCGCGATGAGTATGGTGTCTACCGTGATCGTATGCGCGATCCTGTTTTTGGTAGTCGCTATCATCCAGAAGAGAACCTTCTATTACAACTAATATGGCGAAAGGAGCATCAGAATGAGTGATATTGCAAATCAGGAAACCAAAAAATTGACATTGAAAGAAAAGCTTCACGCCATAAAGAATGATCCCAAGACAAAGAACAGCGCAAGCGCGATGATAAGAAGTTCCAAGTCGTTTGGGCTGGGTCTTATGCAGGCGCTTATCATAATCGGTATCTGCTATGTCATACTGGCGCCGATAATCGGTATTGTCGTCAAGTCGTTTATGTCAAACAGCGATTCATATAACCCGATGGTTTATTTGATTCCGACGAATCCGACTCTTGAACGCTACAAGACGGTTATCGAATGCGTGGATTATTTCCCCACGATGGCAAAAGACCTGGCGTATACCATAGCGCTTATGGTCATTCAGGTATTTATGTGTTCTATGGTGGGTTATGGATTTGCCCGGTTCAGTTTTCCCGGCAAAAATATTTTGTTTGGGTGCGTAGTGCTTATGATCGTCATTCCGTCGCACTCAATAATGTTACCCTTGTATATGACATTCCGAAACTTTAATCCGCTCGGACTTGTTAAACTTTTTAACAACGGCAATGCCGTGAATTTGATGGGAACACCCATCCCTATGTTCATAATGACGGTTTTTGCGTGCGGGTTAAGGTCAGGACTGTACATATATATATTTAATCAGTTCTTCAGAGGCCTTCCGAAAGAAATTGAGGAGGCGGCCTTTGTTGACGGCGCTGGAGTGTGGTATACTTATTTCAGGATCATGCTCGTAAACGCCATGCCTTCTGTCATCACCGTAGCGGTATTTTCGCTCGTATGGCAGTACAATGATACCTTCTATGCGAACCTTTTCCAGATCAGCCCTGACATAGTGCTGAGTAAAAAGATCAGTACTCTCACCGCTACGATCGCTAATCAGTATAAGGTGTTGGATAGGTCGATTCAGCAGCTGTATCTGAATGCCGGAATCGTCTTGATGATGATACCTATCGTAATCATTTACCTTATACTTCAGAAACGGTTTGTAGAAGGCGTTGAACGAAGCGGAATCGTTGGTTAAATCCGAACAAAGTTGAAGAGGAGGAAAGACTTTGAGAAAAACAAAATTACTCGCCTGCATTATCGCGGGCGCGCTCGCGGTATCCCTTA
>CAJTON010000005.1:55832-56325 GCA_910577605.1 uncultured Butyrivibrio sp. | reverse complement strand
CCTGCGGAAATTCGAGCAGCAGCTCATCTCAGAATGAGTCCAAGTCAGGCACTCAGGCGGAAACTAAAGCGCCCGAGGAAGCTACGACAGCCGGCACGCAGACCCCTGAAAAGGTAGAGGCAAGCCTTGATTTTGAGGACGGTAAATTTGCGTTTACGGCGCCTTATCTTAAGGCAGCGGACGCTTCTGAAGTAGAATTGGCGATAGCTGATTTCAACGGCAGCAAGGCTCTTCAGATCACCAATAAGGGAGGCAAAGCCCCTTATGTGGGAATTGATGTGGCAAGTCTTCTCGGAGCGAAGATTGCAGATGTTAAAAAGGTTCAGATGGATATCGGAGTATCCTATCCGGACGGAACCTTCAGCGCGATTCAGGGACGCGCGTACACATGGACCGGTGCGGACCTTACCGAGACTGAATACGGATGGTCGGTATATCTTGAGAACAAGAATCCCGTGAGAGCTACCTTTGATATTTCCAAGGTGCCTTTTAC
>CAJTON010000005.1:46552-55772 GCA_910577605.1 uncultured Butyrivibrio sp. | reverse complement strand
GGTCTTAATCTCGGAAGTTCTGTTGATTCTGCCAAGGCGGTTACCGGAACGCTTTATATTGACAATATTGCGTTCTATGACGGCGACAACAAGCTTATCGAAGCCGACAGCGCGGCAGAATTCGTCGCACCCGACGGATTTGAGAAGGCTGAAAGAGATCCTAAGCTCTGGACGCTTTCAGATCCCGTAGAGCTTGAGAACTTTGCAGTAAGCGCAGCAGGCTGGGCACAGGCAGGAAGAGAACTTACCGATGAGGAGAAGGCTCTCTTTGTACCCGGTTCTGTTATCGAGATCGCATACAAGTGCACCGCGCCCGTATGGATGGTAGCCGTAGGCGCAGACGGAGCGAAGTTTGCTACCGACAAGGATTGGCAGCGTTTCGGAGCAGATGAGAGCAATGATTTCGCTACTCAGGGAAATGTTGACGATGCAGGAACCATAGTTCAGTTTACCTATGAGCAGATAGCTGAATTCCTTGGAGACGACTGGCTTGATAAGCTTGGACAGCTTCAGGTTGAAGGCAGAGAAGCTTGGGAAGTATACAGCGTTAAGATCGGAAAGAAGAGCAACTATACGGCTCTTACCGATGTAACCGAGCTTCCTGATTTTGCAGTAAGCGCAGCAGGCTGGGCACAGGCAGGAAGAGAGCTTACCGATGATGAGAAAGCGCTTTTCGTACCCGGAACAATAATCGAAATAGCTTATAAGTGTGACTCACCCGTATGGATGGTAGCCGTAGGCGCAGACGGAGCGAAATTTGCGACCGACAAAGACTGGCAGCGTTTCGGTGTTGACGAAAATAACAGTTTCGCTACACAGGGCTCTGTTAATGCAGACGGAGACAAGGTTCAATTCACTTACGAGCAGATAGCTGAATTTCTTGGAGAAGACTGGCTTGATAATCTCGGACAGCTTCAGTGTGAAGGTCAGGCAGATTGGGAAGTATACGGCATATCTATCGGAAAGAAAGCGCAGTAATCTATTGTCAGGATAAAATCAGAAAGGAGAGGCAATGAAAAACTTAAAAAAATTTTTAGCACTCGGACTTGCCGCAGCAATGGCGGTATCTGTTGCAGCGTGCGGTAATTCATCATCTTCACTCAGGGAGAAAAGAAAACCGAGGATGTCGGCGACAAAGAAACACAGGGAGGAAACAACGAGGGTAAGGCAAGAGAAATTCTTATCGGTTCATGGTGGGTACAGTATTATGACAGTACTCATACCAGCGTTGAAGACGACCCGAGCTACACCGGAGACCTTGCGGCAGAGCTTAAGTTTGAGAATGTTAAGAAGATCGAGGAAAAGTACAATGTAACCTTCAAGTGGGTAAACCTCACATATGAAGGAACCAAAGAATCCATTAACAACTCCATTCTTGCAGGAAGCCCTGACTGTGATATCTATCTTGTAGATACCGGTATGGCTATTCCCGCGCAGGTAAACGGACTCGCAATGGATATGAAGGAGGTCCTTCCCGCGGACAGCGACCTGCTTTCGGATCAGATACTTAACAAGTATATGGACCTTGGTGACGGCAAGGCTTGCATCATCAAGAGAGTTGAGGCACAGTCAGTTGTTGAGGCTACATATCCCCTTGCTTTCAACAAGCAGATCCTTGAAGCCGCTAACCTTGAAGACCCCCGCGAGCTTTACAAGAGAGGCGAGTGGACATGGGATAAGTTCAAGGAGTATCTGAGAGTCCTCACAAAGGATACCGACGGCGACGGAGCTGTTGATCAGTACGGTTTCGCAGGATATCCGCCGGAAACATTTGAGGCGCTTATGCTCAGCAACGGTGCTAATATCGCGGCTACCGATAAGGAGAACCTGTCAAGCTCTGAGGTAGGTCAGGCGCTCCAGATGACACAGGATCTTTTCTACAACGACGGATGCGCATTCCCTTATGAGAATGATACCGACAAGATGAGAAATAAGTACCGTGACGGAAACATTGCTTTCTGGCCCTCAGCTTGTTGGATCGCAGCAAATAACAAGGACTATGATGTCAGCACTCCCGATAAGAACCTTCAGTTTGATACGGTATACTGCAGATGGCCTGTAGGACCTTCGGGAAATCAGGAAACCAACTACGCTAAGAACCTTACTTCAGGAGAGTTCTATATCATTCCTGCAGGTGTTGAGAATCCTGAGCTGGTTTACAACGTACTTCTCTCTATGTGGGACTGGTTTGACGGTGATACAACTATCCGTGATTCCAAGGAAACGCTTTCATGGTGGTACGGCTCTACCGCTAAGGATGAGACCCTTCAGGTAGAGAACTTCGACATGATGTTTGAGATGGGCTCAAGGGATGTATTGGACCTTTGGCAGAGCTTCGGTTTCAACTATGATTTTGACAGCCTCATTGCCGGAACCATGACTCCCGCTCAGTTCCAGGAGACGTTCAAGCAGCAGGTACAGGACGGTCTTGACGCAGTTTACAAAAAGTAATCGTTAAGAGTCCTTACGGCTTAAAGTTATTGTCCCGCGCCGGCTTCCCGGCCGGCGTGGGATATATAAAAATGTCCGTTCAGGCAAAATTGCCTTGACGGAAAGTTACAGGAAGTATATTATGAAATCAATCTTTGGCAGCGACACCAAGTTCGCGAGGTTTATGAACAAGGTGGGAGATATAATATTGCTCAGCATATTGTGGATCGTATGCTGCGTTCCCATTATTACGATAGGCGCGTCCACAACGGCGGCGTATTACGCGGCTGCTAAAGTTATAAGACACAGCACCGGCTATGAATGGAACGAATTTTTTAAATGTTTCAGGCTTAATTTTAAAAGCACGATAGGGATGAACCTTGTGTTCATAATATGCGCGGCTTTTCTTATTTTTAATTTTATTGTTATGGGCGGAGCTGACGACGAATTGTTTTTTTATCTGAAAATGGTCTATCTTGTGATAGCGGTGCTTATCATCGGCGTGTATGCTTATGCCTACCCTGTTTTATCAAGATTCAGTCTTAAAAGCGGTAAAATAATGATCATGTCTATGCAGCTTTTTTTCAGGCATTTTCCGACGACTATGGCGATAGTCGGAATGTTTGCGCTTACATTGTTCGGAATGTATATGATGCCGTGGGCGTTTTTTATACTGCCCGGAGTGTTCATGTTCATTGTGACATTCCTTATGGAGCGGGTTCTGCTTAAATATATGCCTAAGCCCGAGGAGGGCAGCGATGAAGCGGAACGGTGGTATTTCCAGCCCACAAGGACGGCAAAGACGAAAACAAACTCTGATTACAACAGAGTAAGATATAGATATAAACACAAAAGAACAAAACAAAAATAACAAAACAAAAGCCGCGTCAGGGCGGCGGAATGGAGTATTATGTCAGAGATCAAGATGATTGCGCCTGCGGTAAACAATGTACCCTGGCAGGACAAGCCCGAAGGGATAGTCGGAGCGCCTATATGGAGGTATTCGGAGAATCCCATTATCGATCGCAACCCGATTGAGAACGTAGCGAGAATTTTCAACAGCGCGGTCGTGCCTTACGAAGGCAAATTCATAGGTGTGTTCAGGGCAGAGCAGACCAACGGAGTACCGTTCATTTATCTCGGAAGAAGCGACGACGGTATACACTGGAATTTTGACAAGGACAAGATCATTTTCAAAGACGAGGACGGCAATGATTTTATGCCTTATTACGCTTACGATCCCAGACTTGTCAAGGTTGAGGACACATATTATGTTATATGGTGCCAGGATTTCTACGGCGCTTCTATAGGAATGGCTAAGACGACGGATTTCAAGACCTTTACGAGAATTGAGAATCCCTTCCTTCCTTTCAACAGGAACGCGGTTCTTTTCCCGAGAAAGATAAACGGAAACTTTATGCTTTTAAGCCGTCCGTCGGACTCCGGACATACTCCTTTCGGAGATATTTTCGTAAGCGAAAGTCCGGATCTTGTATATTGGGGCAAGCACAGACATGTAATGGGACGCAGCAGCGAATGGTGGGAGTCGCTTAAAATAGGCGGCGGCGCGGCGCCCATAGAGACCTCTGAAGGATGGCTTTTGTTCTACCACGGAGTAAGCGGAACCTGCAACGGCTATGTTTACTCGATCGGCGGAGCGATACTTGACCTTGACGAGCCTTCAAAGGTTCTTTACCGTTGTGAGAATTTCCTTCTCACGCCTGAGCAGTGGTATGAGGAGAGAGGCTTTGTACCTAACGTTACCTTCCCCTGCGCTACGATTCACGATCCCGAATCCGGAAAGATCGCTATCTACTACGGATGCGCGGACAGCTATGTCGGTCTTGCGTTCTGTAAGTTTGACGAGATCGTGGCTTACATCAAAGAACACAGCGTAACCCGCGACGACGACCGCGAACTTGGAAAGCGTTAATATTATTTTTTGAAGAAAAATGGGCTGTCATAGTGTAATCAGACAAATTGGCTGAAGAACGGTGGCAGCCCCTTTTTACGATTGAGAATAAGAGGTGTCGATATGAAAAAGAAGATTTTTGGAGCAATACTTATTGCCGCGGCGTTGGCGGCAGGCGCTCTCTGCGGATGCTCGGACGGCAAAACATCATCGTCCGAGGAAAGCACCACAGCGCCCGCGCAGACTCCGGCGGCTACCGAAGGCGAGGAGCCGACAACGCAGACCGAGCGCCCTACATACGAAATTACGGAAAATATCAATAAGGATATGGAAACAATGAAGGCTGCGGATATAGTCAGCCAGATGAAGCTGGGAATAAGCATAGGAAATTCGCTTGATTCCACAAACAGCGGAATAATCAGGATAGATCAGCCGTGGAAATGGGAGACGGCGTGGGGAAATCCTAAGATAAGCAAGGAACTTGTGGACGCTTTGGTGGACGCGGGATTCAATACGATAAGGATTCCCGTGTCGTGGACGGATCATCTTGCGCCCGAACCCGATTATCTGATAGTTGAGAGCTGGATGGACAGGGTTCAGCAGGTGGTTGATTATGCCTATGACAGAGGCGTATACGTCATACTTAATCTGCACCACGAGGACTGGAATTATCCGTACTATGACAATCAGGAGAAGGCCTGTGAGATAATGGAGGCGGTCTGGATACAGATCGCGGAGCGCTTCAAGGACTATGACGAGCATCTTATTTTTGAAGGTCAGAACGAGCCCCGCAAGGTCGGAACCTCTCTTGAGTGGAACGGCGGCGACAAGGAGGGCTGGGACGTGGTGAACGCTACGAACAAGGCGTTTATCAAAACTGTAAGAAACAGCGGCGGCTCCAATCCGTACAGGATCCTTGTGATTCCGGATTACGCGGCAAACTCAACGACGGCGCTAGACCATCTTGAGGTGCCGGAGGACGACGACCGTATCGTTGTATCGGTTCACGCTTATACGCCGTACAATTTTGCGCTCAACGCAAACGGATCTGCCGAATGGAATAATGATACTCAGGATATAGACGCGTTGATGTCAAAGCTGAAAACTCTTTTTACAGACAAAGGCATACCTGTAATAATCGGGGAGTTCGGCGCGGTA
Organism: uncultured Butyrivibrio sp.; assembly: GCA_910577605.1. GTDB lineage: Bacteria > Bacillota > Clostridia > Lachnospirales > Lachnospiraceae > Eshraghiella. The sequence continues at coordinate 50,272 of CAJTON010000005.1, read as the reverse complement.
AATAAAGATAACGCCGAGGAACGCGCGCAATGGCTGAAGTACTATATGAGCGCCGCAAAGGAAATAGGCGTACCATGCTTCTGGTGGGACAACGGTTCGTTCAAGTCAAACGGAGAGAACCTCGGATTCATAGACAGACTGACAAACGAGATCATCTGTCCCGAGCTTCTGGAGGCAATGAAGGAAGTATATCCGGAATAAATTACCGTTAAGTACCGTCGGGCATACCGCGCCCGCCGCGAAGGTTGAAATCAGGAGGATAGATTATGGGAATCGTATTTAACGAGGCTTCGTTAAGCTTCAAGCTTGATACGGAAAATACAAGCTATGTGATAGGGATCGCCGACGAGGAGAAATTTATCGGGCATTGCTATTATGGCGCGAAAGTCAGCGATGAGGATATGACTTATCTGCTGAGAACAAAGGAGGCTCCGTTCGTGCCTTCTAAGAACGCGAGGGAGCGAGGTTCGTTTTTTGATTTTTTTCCCGCCGAGTACCCCGGAAACGGGCTTGGCGATTACAGAGAAGGAGCTGTTGAAGTAAAGACGGCAGGCGGCAGTACGGCGGTCAATTTTACATACGAGGGCCACAACATATATTGCGGCAAAAAAGGACTGCCCGGACTTCCTGCGACTTTCGGAAGCGAAAAGGACTGCCAGAGTCTTGAGATATACGCAAAGGACCGCACGCTCGGACTGGAGGCTGTTCTTACATACAGCGTATTTGAAAAGGAGGACGTGGTAACCCGTTCGGTGTCGCTTACGAACAGGGCGGACGCTCCGATACATCTTACAAAGGTAATGTCCGCTTCCGTGGATATGGACGACGAGGATTATCAGATGATCTCCCTGCACGGCTCATGGGCAAGGGAAAGACAGATAGAATACAGACCTGTTGCTTACGGAAGGCAGAACGCGGCGTCTTATAAAGGCGAATCCTCGCATCAGGAGCATCCTTTTATCGCTCTTGCATCAAAGGACGTATCGCAGGACCACGGGAAAGTCTACGCTTTTCATTTTGTATATTCGGGTAATTTTCTCGCGCAGGTCGAGAAGGGGCAGTTCGATACGGTAAGGGTCATTATGGGAATTCATCCTTACGGCTTTGACTGGAAGCTTGACAAGGACGAATGCTTTACGGCGCCCGAGGTCGTTATGACCTTTTCCGATACGGGACTTGGGACCATGACGAGAAACCTTCACGATCTGTACAGGAGTCATCTTATAAGAAGTCCTTATAAGGACCGTAAGCGCCCTATTCTCATAAACAACTGGGAGGCGACTTATTTTGACTTCAACACCGAAAAGCTGCTGGACATCGCGCGCGAGGCAAAAAAATGCGGCATAGAAATGCTCGTGATGGACGACGGCTGGTTCGGAAAAAGAAACGACGACAATACAAGTCTCGGAGACTGGAAGGTCAATGAGGAAAAACTTCCCGGAGGACTTCCGTATCTTGTGAACGAGGTAAACAAAATCGGGCTTAAATTCGGGATATGGTTTGAGCCGGAGATGATCTCGCCCGAATCAGAGCTTTACCGCGAGCATCCCGAATGGGCGATAAGCATTCCCGGAAGAGAGCCTACACGCTCGCGCAATCAGCTTGTGCTTGACCTTTCCAACCCTGAGGTCGCAGAGCATGTGTATGAGGCGGTCGCGTCGGTGCTCAGAAGCGCGAACATAGAGTACGTTAAATGGGATATGAACAGACAGCTTACCGACCTGCACAGCAATTATCTGCCCGACGACAGACAGGGAGAGCTATATCACAGGTATATGCTTGCCGTGTACAGCCTTCAGGAAAGGCTGACTGCGGAATTTCCTGAGCTTCTCCTTGAAAACTGTTCCGGAGGAGGCGCGCGCTTCGACCCCGGTATGCTCTATTACAGCCCGCAGATATGGTGTTCGGACGATGCGGACGCGATCGAGCGCCTTAAGATTCAGGAGGGAACGGCGCTTATTTATCCGCTTTCCACAATTGGAGCGCATGTGTCGGACTGCCCGAATCATACGGTGGGCAGAAATACGCCGTTTGAGACGAGAGGAAACGTGGCGCTCAGCGGAACCTTCGGCTATGAGCTTGACGTCACTAAGATACCGGAAAGCGACAGGGCGCAGATACCGGCGCAGGTCGCGTTATACCATAAGTACAACGACCTTGTGCGAAGCGGTGATTATTACAGGATCGCTTCATACAGCGAAAATAAAATCTACGACTGCTACGAGGTCGTGGCAAAGGATAAGTCAGAAGCGCTTATTACCTATGTTTCGGTGCTTAACAGACCTAATTTTCACAGCAGGAGAATCTGCATCCCCGGACTTGACGGCGCGAAGCGTTACCGCGTGGAGGGGACTGAGGATGTATTTTACGGGGACACCCTTATGAAGGCGGGACTGATAATCCCCAATCTCTGGGGCGATTTCCAGTCTAAGCTTATTCATCTTACGGAGGAGCAATAAACTTTCGTCTGACGCATGGCGGATCGGCGGGAGTGTCAGGAGGGACATGATGGCGGAATTACTCAATCTCAAAAAAGAAATACAAAAAGAGCTTACGGACGGAATAATACCGTTCTGGAAAAAACTTCGCGACGATAAATACGGCGGGTATTACGGCGGGATGGATTATGAACTTAATATTGAACCAGAAGCGGAAAAAGGCTGTATTCTCAACAGCAGGATAACTTGGTTTTTTGCCAACGCGTACACGGTTCTGAAGGATGAAAGCCTGCTTGACGAGGCGAATCACGCCTACGAGTTTCTGCGCGATGTGTGTATTGACAAGGAGCACGGAGGGATATACTGGTCGATAAGCTATGACGGCAGACCGCTCGATACCACAAAGCACACCTATAATCAGGCGTTCTGTATATACGCGTTATCCTCGTACTATGAGGCGAGCGGCGATAGCGACGCGCTCAGGCTTGCTTTTGAGCTTTACGACCTCATAGAAACGAAGTGCACTGACAGCGTTGGCTACCTTGAGGCGTTCACAAGAGACTTTAAGCCTGAGTCCAACGAAAAGCTTTCGGAAAACGGAGTCATGGCTGACAAGACCATGAACACGCTTCTCCATGTTTTTGAGGCGTATACGGAGCTTTACCGCGTGTCAAAGGACGAAAAGGTAAAGAAAAGGCTTGAATGGATAATGGATCTTTTCGCTGACAAAATCTACAATCCCGCGCTTAAAAGGCAGGAGGTGTTTTTCGACGCGGAATACAATTCCATAATAGATCTTTATTCATACGGACACGACATCGAAACGGCATGGCTTATCGACAGAGGAGTTGAAGTTGTGGGAGAGAAGAAGTATGAGGATAAGATGACACCTGTTACACGCACGCTCACGGAGCAGATATACAAGATCGCGTTCAACGGTCATTCGCTCGCGAACGAGTGCGACAAGGGTGTTGTAAATAACATGAGAATATGGTGGGTTCAGGCGGAGGCGCTCGTCGGCTTTCTTAACGGATATCTTAAGGATAATTCCAGAACTGAATACCTTGACGCGGTATTCGCCGAGTGGGATTTTATCAAAAAATATCAGAAGGACGGCAGAGAAGGCTCGGAATGGTTCTGGGAGGTCCGCGAGGACGGAAGCCCCGTGGAGGGCCGCCCGATAGTGGAGCCGTGGAAATGCCCTTACCATAACGGCAGAATGTGCCTTGAAGTTATTAAGAGGATAGGAGATCAATTTTAATGATACATGAGAGGTATTTTG
>CAJTON010000005.1:37884-46542 GCA_910577605.1 uncultured Butyrivibrio sp. | reverse complement strand
AAAAAAGAAGCAGGAGGAGCTTCTTACAAGAAAAAACGTCAAATCCGGTTTCTATAACGGAGTTTACGATAGGTACGAATATCCTGTGCTGACGAGGGAGCATATCCCTCTCACATGGAGGTATGACCTTGACAGTGAGAGCAATCCGTATTTTATGGAGCGTCTCGGAATAAACGCCGTGATGAACTCCGGAGCTATCATGCTTAACGGCAAATATTACCTTGTAGCAAGAATCGAGGGCAACGACAGAAAGTCGTTCTTCGGAGTGGCTGAGAGCTACAACGGAATCGACAATTTCAGGTTCTGGGATTATCCGATACTTTTTGAGGACACCTGTCCTGAGGAAACCAATGTATACGACATGAGGCTGACGCAGCATGAGGACGGCTATATCTACGGCGTGTTCTGCTCCGAAAGCAAGGACAGGTCCGTAAACGACCTTTCGGCGGCGGTAGCGGCGGCGGGAATAGTGAGGACAAAGGACCTGAAGACATGGGAGAGGCTTCCCAATCTTGTGACGCTTCGTTCCCCTCAGCAGAGGAATGTTGTGCTTCATCCCGAATTTGTGAACGGAAAGTACGCCTTCTACACAAGACCGATGGACGATTTCATTGAGACCGGAAGCGGCGGCGGAGTGGGCTTCGGTCTTTGCGACGATATTACCCATGCCGTTATCGACGAGGAAAAGATGACGAGCCTGCGCAAATACCACACGATAACCGAGGCAAAGAACGGAGCGGGCGCGACGCCTATCAAAACGGACAGAGGGTGGATACATATTGCTCACGGCGTGCGCAACACGGCGGCGGGACTCCGCTATGTTATCTATGCGTTTGCCACGGACCTTGACGATCCTTCAAAGGTTATCGCGGAGCCTTCGGGACTGCTTATCGGACCGAGGGGGGAAGAGCGCGTCGGCGACGTCAGCAACGTCGTGTTTACGAACGGCGCGGTCGCAAACGATAAGGGCGAGGTGTTTATCTATTACGCGTCCTCGGACACGAGAATGCACGTCGCAACGACTACTGTTGATAAGCTTACGGATTATGTTTTCAATACTCCGAAGGACCCCGGACGCTCGGTTGAATGCGTTGCGCAGAGATGTGAGCTTATTAAGAAGAATCTTGAGCTTTTAGGAAAGTAGGAAGGGAGGCTTGGATATGTATATTTATCCCGACGATCCCCGTCTGCAATACAGCGGTAGGATCGATTTCGATGATCCTAAGGAGCCGGTGCTTGTTTTTGCGGCTACATATATCATGATAAAATTTAGGGGAACATATGTTAAGGCGTACATGAAGAACCTGAGAAACTGCTGGAACAACTACATGGGAGTTATAGTTGACGGCGTTCAGTCCGTTACGGAACTTAAGGACGGACAGGAGGAATATGTTCTTTGCGAGGGACTTTCCGACGGTGTTCACGAGCTTATGCTTTTTAAAAGACAGGATTCATGCCATTATGTAGTTTTCAAGGGCTTCGAGCTTTCCGACGGCGGGGAGCTTCTTGAGCCGCCGTCTCTTCCGTCAAGGAGGATCGAGGTATTCGGCGACAGCGTGTCCTGCGGCGAGGTTTCGGAGGCGCTTGAATATGTCGGAAAGGCGGACCCGGAGCATAACGGCGAATTTTCAAACAGCTGGCATTCGTATTCATGGATGACGGCGAGAAGGCTTGACGCGGAGCTTCACGATACTTCTCAGGGCGGAATCTCGCTGCTCGACGGTACGGGATATTTTAACGGACCGTCGGATTTGCGCGGAATGGAATCGAGCTATGACAAAATACAGTATAATCCCTTCCTGGGAGCGCTTAAACCGTGGGATTTCTCCAAGTGGCAGCCTCATGTCGTTATCGCGGCGATAGGGCAGAACGACGCGAATCCCGTCAATATCATGGCAGAGGACTATGACGGCGAAGCGGCGGCAAACTGGCGCGCGCGTTATAAGGCGTGGATAGAAAAGCTTATGGAGCTTTATCCCGGCGCAAGGATAATTCTCACGACCACGATACTTATGCACGATCCGGCTTGGGACAGGGCGATAGAGCAGGTCTGCGGCGATATAAACAGCAATAGAGTGACGCATTTTATGTATAAGCGCAACGGCGCGGGAACTCCGGGACATATAAGGATACCGGAGGCGGAGGAAATGTCCGGCGAGCTTGCCGCATATATAGAATCGTTGGGAGGGGAGGTATGGAAAAATTGAAAAGCGCACTTATCGATTACAGCGTGGCTGTTTCCAACAAGGGGAACAATTACAGAATGAAAAAGTTGATGGCAAGGGCGGAAGCGGGCGAAAAGCTTAATATCGCGTTCCTCGGCGGTTCTATCACACAGGGAAGCGTGGCGACGCGTCCGGAGCTTTGTTACGCGTACAGGGTCTTTGAGTGGTGGAAGGACAAATTCCCCAAGGCCGAATTTACCTATATCAACGCGGGAATCGGAGGCACGACCTCGCAGTTCGGAGCGGCAAGGGCGGCGGAGGATCTGCTTTCCTATGAGCCGGATTTTGTCATAATAGAATTTTCGGTAAACGACGACTCGAACGAACATTTTATGGAGACCTACGAGGGGCTTGTCCGCAAGGTGTACACATACAGGACGGAGCCGGCGGTGATGCTTGTGCATAATGTTTTTTACAACAACGGGGCGAACTCGCAGCTTATGCATTCGAGAATAGGAAGGCATTACGGCATTCCCTCGGTGAGTATGCAGAGTACCGTTTATCAGGCTGTCGTATCGGGGCGTATCCCAAACCGCGACATTACGCCGGACGATCTTCATCCCAACGACGCGGGGCACGAGCTTGTGGCTTCAGTCATAACATACGGGCTTGAGGAGATCATGAAGGCGCAGCCTGACGGGGAGCCTCCGCGTTTTCCTGAGCCTCTTACCGCGAACGCGTATGAGGATTCGGTCAGATACCGCAATATCAACAGCGGGCCGGAGCTTGCGGGCTTCGTGAAGGACACGGCAAAGCAAAGTCACATTACCGACTGCTTCAAATACGGATGGACGGCAGGGAATACGGGCGACGCGATAAGCTTTGAGGTAGAGGGCAGCTGTATAGCGGTCCAGTTCAGAAAGTCGGTAAGGCTTCCCGCTCCGGTAGCGGAGATCGTTATTGACGGCGACGAGAGCACGCGTATGATACTTGACGCGAATTTCGACGAAACATGGGGTGACAAGCTTGAACTTTACACGGTTATGGAGCACGGCGAAAATAAGAAGCACAAGGTCGACATAAGGCTTATCGAAACTCACCCCGACGACGCGGCGGAATTCTATCTCGTGTCGGTCATAGGGAGCGGAAGGTAGAACCTTTTTGGGGGGATACCGTTATGCGCTGAAAGGCAGCGCAATATCAATGAATGAAAGGAATTTTTGTATGAACAGATATATCATTTGCGCATAGCATTGGCTGTGCGGGCAGAAGCAAACAGGCATAGCCGATGCTTTCCTATTTCGTAAATATTACTTTAGGAGGCAAACATGGGCTATATAAGAGCGGAAAAAATTCTGCCGATCGAAATAATTGAACTGATACAGCAGTATGTAGACGGAACGAATATTTATATTCCCCGAAAGACGGGGAACCGCAGAGAATGGGGCGAGGGAACTCGTATAAGGCAGGAGCTTTCGGAGCGCAACCGCGGAATCTATGAGGACTGGACTGCCGGAGAGAGCGTTTCGGAGCTTGCGGATAAATATTGTCTGTCGCCAAAAAGCATATGGCGTATCTTGAGGGAAATGAGCTGATACCACGGTATCGGCTCTTCTTTTTTTGAAAAAAAGTATTAGGTGGCTGTCTGACGCGGACAATGCTATGCTTGTGCTGTCGGTAAAGACCGCGTGAAAAACAAGGAGGAAAATTTTATGGGTACACCGGTTTACTCTGCATAGCGCGGCTATTGCAGAACGTGACAGCCCGCGCATTCCCTTATAGAAAAACAGGAGATGCAGACAGATGGGCTATTTTAATAAAACAGAATATGAGATCGTGCCGGACGGATCCTTTACGGTTACGCGTAACTGCTCCGGCTGTGGAAGAAAATCCCGTTTCAAAAATACGGGTAAATTCCGCGTCAACGCAAACGGCAGCCTGATTGACGTATGGCTGATATACAGCTGTGAGGATTGCGGCCATACACTTAACCTTACGGTTTATGAAAGGCGGAGAGCCTCACTGATTCCCGCGCGGGAGTACGCCCGCTTTGCGGAAAACGACGGCGCTCTTGCACAAGAGCTTGGCAGAAATCTGCCGTTATTTAAGAAAAACAGGGCGGAGGTTGATTTTGCGGAGCTAAGCTGCAGTTATGTAAAGCGCGCAGAGACTAACGATGAAAACATACCGTCCGGGCAGGCGGAGATCTGCATACGCAATCCGTATCTTTTGAAAATACGTCCCGAAAAGCAGATTGCCGGAGCCGTCGGAATTTCGGCAAGCAGGGTAAGGACGCTTTTGGAGCAGGAGAAGATCGTGATAACAGAAGCTTCGGCGCAGGCGGTCCTGCTCCGCTTAAAGAATGGTATTTTTGAGAATGAGTAAGAATGCTGACGGCGGTCTATTTCAGAAAAACAGCGGTAAACCTGCGACGGTCTTACCGCTGTACGTCGTTATGTCCGCTCAGTATTTGGCGGTTTATCACAGTATATTACCCAAGAGTTTGCGCCGGAAACTCTGCATATTACATACTTCTGCAAAATTCAGCAAAGTCTTTAACAAGCTCCGCCCCGTTCGCCTCGATATTTTGTTCCGCGATTTTTTCGTAATATTCAAGTTCGTGTATGAGAAATGGAACGGGCTGCCCGAATTGTTCTTTTATAAAACCAGAGGCATGAAGCTCTTTTACAATGCCGACAAGAACTTTTACGAACTCGTCGGTTATTCCTTCATAGGATGCTTCGTCCGGCCCGCCGTCAAACATTTCGTCATAGGAATAATACGTAAATCCGCGCGATTCGAGCCATTCGCGCACGACAGGCTGCGTTTCGTCAACGCCGAAGAGCATTTCCTCGTTTTGCAGCCAGAAAGCGTAATTCCATTTTGCCTCCTGCTTGTCCGAGGCGTATGAAACGGATTCACGGAAGCAGTCGTTTGTGTTGTAGCCGAGCGTGACGGTCGGCTCGCAGGGATTGTCGTCGTTGTCGTATACAAAAAGCGAGACGGCATATATGCCGGACTTGTCCCAGCCTTGTACGCATTTTTTTATTGAATCCGCTAAAAGCGTTTTCATGTCCATAGTATTCTCCCTTATTTCAAGCTACTTTATTTCCCACACGAAGGTAACGGTGTCGCTTATCTCTATTTCGTCGGGTTCGATATCGACTCCCCTGGAAAGCTCCGACATTTTCATACATTCGGCGGCCATTCTGTAATTGGTAGCAGAAGTGAGGTCCGATTTTCCCCAGTTGTAATCGACTGACAGCAGAGCGCCCAACTCCACGCCCGAAGCGTCGCAGAGAATTTCGGCTTTGCGCCTTGCGTTTTGCGAGGCAAGGCGAAGCATTTCTTCGTTTACCGTAGATTCGTCCCTTACGGTGAATTTTATCGACAGCTCCGGATTTGAAAGGCATTCTGAGACTGCGGAAAGCGCTTTTGACAGTTTTGCAGTGTCAAGATCAAATCCGAGCTTTATGGAATGCAGCACGACATAGCCGTTGAACTTGTTGCGGTAATTGCCATCAGCGTCTTTTAAATTAACATAGTCAGTGCGGACATTGAAATTAGAAGTTTTTAAGGCTTTTTCTTCAAAACCGGCGCCGTGCAGCGCGCTTTTTAGCTGCTTGAGTTCGTTGGCGGCAAGCTCCATCGCTTTGTCGTATTCCATATCCTGTGAAGAAAGTGACATTGAAATCACCACATAATCCGGCTTTGCGGACACTCTGCCGGTGCCTTTTACGGTTATTGTTTTTGACATTTAGGTTCCTCCCTTGGATTTTGAGTATATTTTACCATAATGCGGTGCCGCTCGGAAAACTGAGTTTTCCTCGCTGAACGGGCTTGTCGCCCTATAAAAACAGCCATAGTCAGCCCTTGCTGCAAGCAGCAGGTCTGCCTTTGTCTGATTTTGCATACCATAATGCGGTGCCGCTCGGAAAACTGAGTTTTCCTCGTTGAACGGGCTGTCGCCCTATAAAAACAGCCATAGTCAGCCCTTGCTGCAAGCAGTAGGTCTGCCTTTGTCTGTTTTTGCACCGCTCATTGCTTACGCTCATTTTACCACATTTTTAAATAGGCTACAATCGGTTATCGAACCGGACGCTTCGGAATTTTCCTCAAAATATTTTGCGCACTTTAAAGTTGCGCGCTAGGAAAAAATAGCGCATACAGATTGGTTGCGGCCCATCCGGGAAAATACTATACTGATAATGCGGCGCGGCGCAGGAAAACGAACTCCTCTGCGAGGATACCAATATGTGCTGAAAACAGCGTAATAACAGTGAAACCCTCTGCGAGGATACCATGATGTGTTGAAAAGCAACACATTAATAAGGGAAGGAGAATATTTTATGAGTTTCGGAAAAAATTTGCAGTTTTTAAGACATCTTAGAGGAAATATGACGCAGGAGGATCTGGCTGAAAAAATGAATGTCAGCCGTCAGACCGTATCAAAATGGGAGCTGGATACGGCGCAGCCGGAAATGGACAAGGCAATAGAGCTTTGCAGGCTTTTTAACTGTTCGTTAGACGACCTGTTCCGCGGCGATATGGTCGTTTGCAGCGAAGCGTATACAAATCTGCGCGTCGAAACCGTCCCCGCTTTCCGCTACATAAAGCATGCTGTTATAAGCTCCGAACCGGAGGGGGACGCTATCGACAGAATATTTTCCATTGCGCGCAGCTGCGGCGAGGACAAGCCTCGCGTCATTGGATGGGATTTTCCAAAAGCGTCGCAGGAGCAGATAAATGTTTACAATATGCACGGCTACGAAGCGGCATGGATACTGCCCGACGGAGTCGTTCCTCCTGACGCTGAAATACATGAGCAGGCAGATCACAGATATGCGGCGATACACATTGAAACGCCCTTTGATAATCCTTTTGTGACAATTCCCAACGCCTATAAAACGCTTATGGAATATATGCGCGTAAACGGTCTGGAACACACTGAAAAGGATGTTATTCCCTGCTTTGAAACAGACGGTGACAGCATGGACATCTATATTGCCTGTAAGTAGAGCATTTTACCGCGCAGCTGACAATGTGAGAGGAATGGCGCAAATATTTTTAGCGCAGAAGTTTTAAGGAGCGCGGCTAGAAAAAAGAGGAGCGGACGTATTTTGCGTCCGCTCCTTTAAAGTATAAAACCTTTATGTCCTTATCCGAAATATCTCTTGAGAAGACCTTCAAGAGCTCTTCCGTGTCTAGCCTCGTCCCTCGCCATCTCGTGAACGGTGTCGTGGATAGCGTCAAGGTTGTTCTTCTTAGCGCATTTAGCAAGATCGAACTTGCCGGCGGTCGCGCCGAATTCGCAGTCAACTCTCCACTTGAGGTTATCCTTGGTGGAAGCCTTCATGTTGGGCTCAAGGTCCTCGCCAAGAATCTCGGCAAATTTAGCCGCGTGCTCTGCTTCTTCGTGAGCTGCCTTCTCCCAGTAAAGTCCGATTTCGGGATATCCCTCGCGGTGCGCGATGCGCGCCATGCAAAGATACATTCCTACCTCTGAGCACTCTCCCTCGAAATTAGCCTTAAGCTGCTCGAAAATGAACTTCTTATCCTCGGCGCTGATGTCGCCGTTGTCTCTTACGGTCTTGCCGTAAACTCCAAACTCATGCTCTGCCGCAAGAGTAAGCTCTCCCTCGACCTTCTTGAACTTGTCCGCTCCGACATGACATACGGGACACTCTGCGGGAGCCGCGTCTCCTTCGTAAACATAACCGCATACGCTGCATACAAATTTTGCCATAAAAATTATCTCCTTTATAAATAAATTTTTTTAATATCAAGAATGATTACTGTTTTAATATAATACAGGAAAAATCAAATGTCAATAGATTTTTAAAAATTATTTGCAGTTCCTGCACTTGCCGTAAAAGTACGCCAAGTGACCTGAAATTTCTCCGTCGAAGCCCTTCGCCGCCTCTTCGTTAAGATATTCAAGCTGCGGAAGTCTGAGATCCATGACCGCGCGGCATTCTCTGCATATAAAATGGTAATGCGGCGTCGGGTCGCCGTCAAAGTGGTCAAAACCGTCTATTCCCGGCAGTTTTGCGATCTCGCCAAGCTCCACGAGAAGCGCGAGGTTGCGGTAGACCGTACCGAGACTTATGCGCGGATAGATCATCCTTAAATTCTGGTAGATCACCTCCGCGGTGGGGTGGTCCTTTCTCGTCATCAGAAACTCCCTGACAGCTTCTCTCTGTCGGCTGTACTTCATTGCTGCTGTCGGCATCTTATCTCTCCTTAAATAAAATAAAAATAGTAATTGTTATTATTTTAATATAAATTGATTTATTTGTCAATAAAGTGTATACTGTATTTATGAGGAAATTAAAGGAAATAATTTTGCTGTTTCTGATAACGGCGGCGTCCTGCATGAACGGCTGCGCACCTCCTAAGGGCGTGGACTATACCGCCGACGGATACAGCCTCAACACTTATGTTAAGGTAACGCTGTACGGTTGCGGCAGCCAAAGGATCGCTGAAGAGGCGG
>CAJTON010000005.1:0-37874 GCA_910577605.1 uncultured Butyrivibrio sp. | reverse complement strand
ATATTATGAGGATATATTCAGCAGAACTTCCGCGGATTCAAAACTTTATGAACTTAATGAAAAAGGTTTTCTTGATATAAAGACCGAGGAAGACAAAAAACTTGCAGAGGCTTTAGAGCTTGCGCTGCGGTATTGTGAGATGACGGAGGGCGCTTTAGACATAACTGTTGAGCCTTTGACTTCCCTATGGGATTTCGGAGGAGAGTCGCCTTCGGTCCCTGAACGCGGGCATATTGAGGACGCGCTTGAGCATGTTGATTACCGAAACGTGGAAATCGGAGACGGAAGAATAGAACTTAACGGAGCGAGGCTTGACCTCGGAGCGTTCGCAAAGGGATATATTGCCGAAAGGATAAAAGAATATCTTGAGGGCGAGGGAATCAAAAGCGCGCTTATATATCTCGGAGGCAATGTTCTCTGCATAGGAAAGAAGCCGGACGGGAAGGACTTTCGTATCGGAGTGCAGAGACCCTTCGGAGAGGCGGACGACGTGTTGTGCGCGCTGAAGGCTTCAGGTCTGAGCGTCGTGACCTCAGGGGTATATGAGAGGGCTTTTTATGAAGACGGCAGGCTTTATCATCATATACTTGATCCGGAGACGGGATTTCCGTGTGACAACGGTCTTTTATCTGTCACAATAATAGCGGAGGATTCATGCTTATGTGACGCGCTAAGCACCGCGTGTTTCGTGATGGGGCAGGAAAAGGCGCTGCGGTTTGTCAACGGACTTGACGGAGTCTGCGCCGTATTCGTAGACAGTGATTATAAGCTTATTTATTCCGAAGGCGCGGAGGATTTCACGGATAAATAAATGAAAGCCACGTTCGGCACAAAGCGTGCGCGGGTGATTTAAAAGGAGATTGCTATGGATATTTCTAAAATAAAAGAGCAGGTGGACGGCTGCCTCAGGGCGGCTGAAGAGATAGAGAAGGCAGGCGTTATAAAGGATAAGCTCAACACAAGCTTCAGGGAGCATGTAAGGTATGAGATGTTTAAATTTCTTTCCTATCTCTCGACGGGGGACGGTCAGTTTGCCGAAAAGGAAGAAAAATTCGTTTCTGAAACCATAGGCTTTACGGCTAGAGCTGGCATGGTCAGGGCGATAATAGGCAGCGAGCATCTTGAAAGCCCCGAATACACGCAGAAGCCGTCGTTTGCGCTGAAATGCTTTGTGCTTGCGGACGCGGGCAGAAAGATGAAGGACGCGGGAAGAAGGACTATCGCGTTTATAAATACTTTCAGGTCGCTCGGACAGGCATACATAGCCTGCAACGACGTCACGACTGAAACGGAAATATCTTTGCTTACGGCATATGTGGGCATGATGGAAAAATACGCCGGAGAATACGGTCTGATGGCGCCTAAAGGAAGCGTCAGGGAAAGCGATATAGAGAAAAAGAGCGTTGACGAGGCGCTTGAGGAGCTTAACTCTCTCATTGGTCTTGAGGAGGTCAAGAACGACGTAAACAGCATTATAAATCTGATGCAGGTTCAGAAGCTTCGCGAGGAGAAAGGGATGAAGCTTCCGTCAGTGTCGAAGCACCTTGTTTTTTCGGGTAATCCGGGAACGGGCAAGACTACGGTCGCGAGGCTTTTGGCGAGCGTATATTATTCGCTCGGAGTTCTTTCAAAAGGACATCTCGTCGAGGTTGACCGTTCCGGACTGGTGAGCGGATATATAGGTCAGACGGCGGCGAGAGTGACGGAGGTCGTGCAGTCCGCTATGGGCGGAATACTTTTCATAGACGAGGCGTATACGCTTACGGCGGGCAAGGGCGAAGGCGATTTCGGACAGGAGGCGGTGGACACTCTTCTCAAAGCGATGGAGGACAACAGGGATAATCTTGTGGTCATTGTCGCGGGCTACACCGATTTGATGGAGCAGTTCCTTAATTCAAATCCCGGTCTGAGATCCCGTTTTAATAAGTTCATATATTTTCAGGATTATACCCCTTGGCAGCTTCTTGATATAATGAAGTCGATGGCGTACAAGCAGGACTATATTTTTTCGGAGCCTGCCAAGAAAAAAGCTCTGGAATATTTTGAGGCAAGGCTCGCCGAAGCTCCTGAAAATTTTGCCAACGCGAGGGAGGCGAGAAACTATCTTGAGCGGGCAATGGCAAGACAGGCCGGCCGTATCCTTAAAATAAAAGACGCTGACAGGGATACGCTTATGACTATAGAGCCGGAGGATCTTGACGCTTCTGAAGAAATCAGCTGACGCGGAAAGAGGAGAATAAGTGAATGTTTTGTGAATTACTTTGATTTTTAACGGAAAATATGATATAAGTATATTGCGGACAATACAGCTATCCGCTTCTTCGGGAGCAGGGCAGGCCTGATGTGCGTGTTAAAAAAAATCGGAGGAATTTATAATGAAAAAGAAATTGACAGCGCTGCTCCTTGCGGGTGCGGCGGTTATGGTAATGGCGGTCGGGTGCGGCAAAAGTCCGAGCGGCTTTAAACAGAGGGATTACAGCGATCTTGTTACGCTGGGCGAATATAAGGGGCTTGAGATAGACGTTAAATCTGCGGACGTTACCGACAAGCAGTTTAAGGAAGCAAAGGATTCTATAATAAAGAACTATACGAAGCCGGAGCAGGTTACGGACAGAGTCGTAGCCGACAAGGATACTGTTCATCTTCAGTATACGGGTTACCTTGACGACAAGGCTTTTGAAGGCGGCAGCACCGGAGAGAAGGGAACCGACTATACGATCGGAGGAAATTATATAAAGGATCTTAACGACCAGCTTATCGGTCTGGAGTGCGGCAAGGAATACGATTTGAAATGCACTTTCCCTGAGGATTATAAACCCAATAAAGACCTTGCGGGCAAAGAAGTTGTTTTTAAGGTAAAGGTAGATTATATTCACGGCAAGGATATTGTTCCGGAGTGGAACGACGAGCTTGTAAAGGATTATTCAAAAGGGGATTACACTACCGTTGAGGCGTTTGAGAAATACATGAAGGAAACTCTCCATGAGAATAATCTCGCGGAGCAGGAGCAGACTTATCAGGCAGGCCTTACCTCGACGATAATCGAGAATTGCGAGATATCCAAACTCCCCGAGGACAGGGTAAAGGAAATCACTGACAGCTACTATGACTATTACAAATATCAGTATACCATGTATGCCGCTATGTACGGTACGGACTATGAAACGCTTCTCTCTTCAATGGATCTGACAGACGCGAAGCTTAAAGAGATGTGTGAGGAGCAGGGCAAATACAGCGCGGAGTGTATCGTTGTTTTCAACGCCATAGCCGCTAAAGAGGGAATAACCGTATCGGATGAGGAATATAGCAGTATGGCCGCCGAGGAGGTTTCAAAGAGTCAGGCCGGATACAAGTCGATAGAGGAAATGGAAAACGCTCTCACAAAAGAGTCAATATATGAGGATTTCCTTAACGGCAAGGTTATGGACTTTCTTCTTGAGCAGAATAAGATGACGATTTCGGATGAAACCGAAACCGAGACTAAATCGGAAACCGAAACCACAAAATAACAGCCTGCTTTTGCGGGCGCGAAGCTAAAGACGGAAGGGGTGGATGAGAATTGAACAAAACTGAGGACGAACTGAGCGTTTATAAAACCGTAGCGGCTATGATAGGGAGCATACTCTATCGGTATGATATTAAAACCGACACGATGGAGTATTTTTTCGGGCGCGCGGATCTGTCAAGATACGGCTCCGTTGTAAAAGACTATCTGCAGATGCTTCAGAGACAGCGTGCGGTTAATCCGGAGATAGACGCGGACAATTTCATCCAGGCCCTTAAGGAAGGCACGGGCTATTTTGAATGCGCCTCGAAAATGAGCGATTTCATGGGTACGGTCAAGTCATACACGATAATAGGCAAGGCGCTGTATGACGACAATAATGCCCCGTCTTATATCGTGGGCAAAATGATCGAAGTCAGCGGGCCCGACAGGACCGACAGCAAGAGAGGCAAGGAGGACAGCTATACCGATAAGCTTACCGGACTTTATAATAAGAACGGCATCAAAAGCAAGCTGGAGGCTCTTTGTTTTGAAAAAAACGGAGACGAGGCGGCTTTGCTTGACATAACAGTTGATAATATCAAGTCGGTAGCCGCGTCCGATCCTTCGCTGACTGCGGACAGCATTATGATAAATATTGCAGCCTGCATGAGCGATATGTTTCCTTATGACGCTTATATCGGAAGAATGCGTCAGGATGAATTTAACGTTATATATTTCGGCGACGATGTTAAGAACAGATTTGTTCTTCGCATAGGAGAGATTTGTGACAGAATTGAAACTGTTCTTGGCAAAAGCGGAGATAGGCGTATAAAGATAAGCGGAGGACTTTACTACGGTCCGTTTGCCCAGGGCGGAGCGTATGATATAAGGGAAAAGGCGTATATGGCGCTTTTTTCCTGCAAACATCAGACCAAGGACCGCGTTATACCGTACACCAAAAAGCTTGAGGACACTTATATCAACGGCAACTGGGACGCTGTGAACAAGGCTTACAGCGATGTCTCATTCGACCATAACATAATTGAGACTGCGCTTAATATCATGTCATCAAGCGGCAATATAAGCGACGCCGCCGATCTTATTTTCAGCAAGGTGGGGCGCAAATACAATATTGACCGTATTACCGTATGGGAGCTTAATTCCGCGAACAGGACAGTGTGCGCTTCTTACGAGTGGACGGGCAGCACTTATATCAGCTGGATAATAGACAGATTCAAGCGGGACGATTATGATACGATTGAAAAAATATACAGCAACGAAGACATAATAATCGTTTCGGACGCGGGTAAATGGCAGGCTGATGATGAAACGAAAATGGCGCTCTTGTCCGTGGGAGTCAAATCATTTGTCAGATGCATATTCTCCGGCAACAACAGGATAAGCGGCTGTATCGCTTTTGAGTGTTATGACAACAAGCATGAATGGACCGATTCCGAAATCAAGACGCTTAAACTTATAACTCAGTTCGTTTCATCATATCTTATAACTGTGCGCGAATACGAGGAGCTTATTTCCGAAAAGGAAAGCTACGAAACGCACGACACTCTGACCGGGTACTATAAGTACAACTCTTTTGTTAAAGAGGCGGCAAAATACGTCAATCTTGACAAGACGGGTAAGTTTGCCGTTATGTACACCGGAATAAAGCAGCTTACGAACATTAACGGGCGTTACGGTTATGATGTCGGAGATAAGGTCCTTAAAGGTTTTGCGGAGGTTATAGCCGGATACAAGGACCGCTTTATAATGGGCGGCAGAGTGAACGCTGATAACTTCATAATCCTTGCCAACGTATTTGATTCGAGAGGCAACAGGATCTCAGCTGCGCTGGCGAATATTTTCAGCAATGCTTTTTATGATAAATTCGGCGATATCTGTCCGGGAATTGATATTTCGCTGGATGTAGGAATTTCTATAATAAACGACAGGACGTTTCCGGTGGAGCAATACATAGAAAAGGCGCTTGACGCCAGAGGGCGCGCGCGCAATATTGGAATCGACGGCATAATAGCAGACTGACAACGCATAAACGGCAGACGGAGGGAACGGACGGTATGCTTTTGGCGATAGACATGGGAAATACGCATATAGTGACCGGATGTATAGACGGGGACAGGACGCTTTTTGCTGAGAGGCTGAGCACCGAGCACACAAGAACCGAACTGGAATACGCTATGGGCTTTGGCACGGTCCTTGAGCTTCACGGAATTTCTCCTTCCGATATAGACGGCGCTATAATATCTTCGGTCGTACCGCCGCTTACCAATATCATAGCCTGCGCGGTTGAGAAGATCATAGGGCAGCGCCCGATGATAGTTGGACCGGGGGTAAAAACAGGTCTTAATATCCTTATGGACAATCCGAGGGCGGTCGGCGCGGACCTTGTCGTTTCGTCGGTCGCGGGAATCGCGGAGTACGGCGCGCCGCTTATAATCATAGATATGGGTACGGCGGCGACGATCGCGGTTATAGACAGGGATAAAAATTACATTGGAGGAATAATCGCTCCCGGAGTGGAGGCCTCGCTTGCTTCGCTTGTGGCAAGGACGGCGCAGCTCCCGAATATAAGCCTTGACGTTCCGGATTCGGTTATCGGCAAAAATACTGTGGACAGTATGAAAAGCGGTATCGTTCTTGGCTGCGCGTCCATGATAGACGGCATGCTTGACAGAATAGAGGACGAACTTGGATATTCCGCCGTTGCCGTCGCGACCGGGGGCATGGCGGGAACGGTGATTCCGGCGTGCAGACACCGCGTAATCATTGACGACGAGCTGCTTTTAAAGGGATTGAATATTATTTACGGAAAGAATAGGGGAAAAAGTCATAAAAATGCCTAAAAATCCCTTTTTTTCTTGACATTTCCGCGCAAAACAAGTATAAATAATGTGTGGGTAATACGGACGGAATTATAAATAATAATTTGGAATCTGTTTTACACGATTAATTTATATGGTATTAGGAGGAAATAATCCATGAACAAAACAGAATTAGTTGCAGCTATTGCAGAGAAGACTGAACTTTCAAAGAAGGACGCAGAGAAGGCTCTTAAGGCTTTTACTGATGTTGTTACTGAAGAGCTTAAGAAGGGTGAAAAGGTTGTTATGGTTGGCTTCGGTACGTTTGAAGTTGCTGACAGACCTGCAAGAACAGGACGTAACCCTCTGACCGGAAAGTCGATCAAGATCAAGGCTTCAAAGGCTCCTAAGTTTAAGGCAGGAAAGGCTTTGAAGGACAGCCTCAACTAATTGCGGCTGACCGGAATTTGACTATATGATTAAAGACAGCGTCCAAGGGTACGGCCTTGGGCGTTTTCTTTGACGCGTGGCATTAATGCTTGACATGGAGGACATAAAGAGATGAGACTTGACAAATACCTTAAAGTTTCCAGACTTATAAAAAGACGCACCGTAGCGAACGAGGCGTGCGACGCGGGACGCGTACAGCTTAACGGCAAAGCCGCCAAAGCGTCCGCCGAGGTAAAGATAGGCGACATTATAGAGATACAGTTCGGAAGTAAGAATGTAAAGGTGCAGATAACGGATATTATAGAGACGACCAAGAAGGACGAGGCCGGAGATATGTACAAATATGTTTGATTGTTACTGCTTATGTTTTTCTCTATTACGGCTGGGGAATGCATAGTCAGTGAAATCCTAAGCGTTACTGTTGCATATCTGGCAGCCTAAAAAAGTGAGCAGGGTATGATGTTTTTTACATCTGGGAAATCCGCGGTTAACAGGGTCGCTGCTGTCTGCAGAATTTAACCATTCGTAAAGCGCGTTATCGTCAATATCGTCTTCCGTCATTTTTCCAAGCTGTTCTCTGAATTTTTTCAGATTCGGCAAAATAAATTCGGGAATATAATCAAGTTTTTCCCAACCCAGCTTATTTTCGGCAGACCTGACTGCATTCAGTAAAAAATTTTTATCATGTGTAAAAGTCTCCTTATTCCAAGGCATCTCAACGATTTCAAAACCAACGGTCCCAAGACCGACAAAGCTTTGGTCTTTTTCTGACAGCCACACGATCAGCTGCTTTTCTTCTGTTGTTTCTGCCAGTATAGAACCGCTTAACGAGAGAACATTTATAAAAGCGTCTGTTACCATATTGGACATACATATCCAATCGTCAATAGGTGTATTTTGGTTGAACGATATTATATTACTCATTGCAGTGTAGCCTCCATAAATTAAATAACATCCGCCTGAATTGTCAAACATAATTATTTTACCACCGGCGCATACACAAATCCATTAAAATCTGCCTGAACTATTGTGCTCATCACTTTTAGCCTGCGGCAGGCGCCGCGTCCATTGTCAGGTATTTTTCTATGCCGCGCCGAATATATATTACTAAGTATGCCGGGGAGACGGGCGTATGGACTTTGTGGGAGGCGGCAATGGAGGAAAAATTAATCGGCAGGGCGCACAATATCGCATTTTCAAACCGTAAAAGCGGAACGGTTACCGGAGTAAAGGACGTTATTTCTTTTGACCTCACGGCGATTCTGCTTGAAACAGAATACGGGATGATGAATATAAAAGGGCATGATCTTCATGTCAACCGACTTTCGGTGGAAAAGGGCGAAATAGATATTTCTGGGACCATCGACGGCATAGCTTATTCTGACGTCAACTCTTACGCCAAGAAGGGCGAGTCCATATTTGCCAGACTGTTTAAATAAAAATGGCTGATTTTGTTACCGGGGAGCTTATAAGGCTGCTGCTGTCAATGGCGGTCGGTGCGGCGTTCGCGATCGTGTACGACGTATTCCGCATAGCGCGCAGGGCGGTTAAGCACAGCTATGCCGTGTTATCAGGCGAGGACGTTATTTTCTGGCTTGCGGCGGGTGTAGCGGCTTTTTTTTTCT
Source organism: uncultured Butyrivibrio sp. (assembly GCA_910577605.1). Classification (GTDB taxonomy): domain Bacteria; phylum Bacillota; class Clostridia; order Lachnospirales; family Lachnospiraceae; genus Eshraghiella. The sequence goes on along the minus strand of CAJTON010000005.1, from coordinate 29,493 downwards.
TTCTGTTTCTCGACGAGGGCAGACTGAGATTATATACGGTGCTGGGTATTTTCGCGGGAATTACGGTCTACCGGATGACTCTCGGCAGGCTTTTGGTGCCTTTTTTCGGCGGAATTATCAGGAAGATACTGAAAACTGTGACAAATCTCTTGAAAAAAACCGCAAATTGGTATAAAATGAAGAGAAAGAAACATTCCGACAAACAAGGGGTTAAAAAGGGTGGTAAAATTGAAAAGAAGAGAAAAGCTTCGGGGACAGAAGCCGTCAAATAAAATTTTCGGATTTGCTGTCGTTATCATAGTAGTTGCGCTTGTTTTTTTTATGAATTCGATGGGTAAAGAGGCGGAGAACAGGAATAATGAGGACAGCGCGAGAATAGAACAATTAAAGAAAGAAATAGAGCAGGAGAAGGAACGGGGCAGACAGCTGGCGGAGTATGAGAAGTACGTCAATACCAAGCAGTTTGTTGAAGAGATAGCCCGCGAAAAGCTCGGACTGATATATCCGGACGAAAAGGTTTTTAAAAGCGAATAGAACAAAGATGCAGCCCTCTGTTGACGGGACGCAGGCAGGATATAAGCCTAAGCGCCGTAACAGGGGGCGTTTTATGTCGATAATTTAAGCCGTCTATCCAATCGGTTTTGACAAAAATTTCAAATATGTTCCATTATAATGAGATGCTATCACGATTGTGGGGAAGGAATTTGCAATGATTGATACCGTCTCATATTCACAAATGCGTATTATGGAAACGGCGCAGAGTTTCAGAAGACTCAACAGTATATATGAGGATAGCGCGGGCGAGGACGACGTCGTTGGGGCGCAGCTGTCAGAGGTGGCGCAGCTTCTGGAGGAGGCGGCGGGCGTGGGACTGCGCGCCGTCACCGCGGATCAGGGTACGGCAAGAGCGATAAGAAGGGCGGCTGCGTCGGTGGGAGTGCGCGTGGAATCCGTTATGTTTTTTCAGAGAAGGAACGGGTCCACGGAGCTTTCTGTCATAGCCCATGCTTCAAGACGCGGCTGTGTGAGGGCTGCGGAGCTTGCCGCCGCCCTTACAGAATATATCGGAAAAGAATATGTGCCGTCCAGGGGAGGGCGCGGAGTGATAACGGAGAGGACAAGCGAATTTATATTTGAGGAGGCGCCGGTTTTTTTTACTCTTTTCGGACAGGCGTCGTTAAGCAAGGACGACGATATCGTATCGGGGGATTCCTATACTTATCTCAGCAATTACGGAGGCAAAACATATGTCGCTTTGGCGGACGGAATGGGAACGGGGAATGTGGCTAGAAGGACGAGCGGCGACGCGATCGAGCTGTTTGAACAGTTCGCGCAGACCGGCTTCGGCGAAAAGACCGCGTTCAGACTGATAAATTCGGCGTTTTCCTCCCGAAACGACGACAATCCGGTAACGCTTGACTGTGCGGGACTTGATCTGGTAAACGGCGAATGTTTCATTGTCAAACTCGGCGCGGCTTCAAGCTTTATAAGACAGAAAAAGTCCGTGACCATCGTAAGACCGTCGTCGCTTCCGGCGGGCGTGCTCGCGGAGGCAAAACCAGATACGGAGAGAGTTTTTCTGACGGACGGGAGCTATGTGGTGCTGGTGAGCGACGGCGTGCTGGACGCGCTTCCTTTTTATGACAAGGAAATGCAGTTTGCGAAAATACTGGAGTCCGTCAAGGAGGAGAATCCGAAGGTCATGGCGGAAAGGCTTATGGAAGAGGTGCTTTTTTATCCGAGGGACAAATACCGGGACGATATGACAGTGCTTGTACTTGGAGTATGGAAAAACAGATGAGTATGCCCTGATTTGGCACTTGACTAAATCGCGCCGCTGGGCTTTAATAAAAGATATGTACGACAAGGTTAAAAAGTATGTGCAACAGAATAGAATGCTCGACGGGTGCCGCAATGTCGTTATCGCGCTTTCAGGCGGCGCGGATTCGGTGTGCCTTGCTCACATTATGAAGAGACTTTCGGAGGAGGCGGGCAGTTTTGAGATCACGGCAGTGCATGTGCATCATGGAATAAGAGGCGCGGAGGCGGACCGTGATGCGGAATTCTGCAAAAAGCTCTGCGCTGGGCTCGGAATCGGATTAAAAGAGATACGCCGCGACGTTCCGGCTTATGCACGGGAGCAAAAGCTTGGCAGCGAGGAGGCGGGCAGGCGGCTCCGGTATGAGGCGCTGCGAGGCGAGGCGCTCAACCTTTCATGTGCCAAGATAGCGGTGGCTCACCATATGAACGATCAGGCGGAGACGGTTGTATTCAATATGTGCAGGGGAAGCGGAATACGCGGAATGCGCGGAATGCTGCCCGAAAACGACGGAATAATCAGACCGCTTCTTTGCTGTACCAGAGAGGAAATAGAAGAATATCTGAGAGAGCGGGATTGGCGTTTCTGTACGGACAGCACGAACGGAGAGGACAGCTACGCCAGAAACAGGATAAGGCATAAAGTGCTGCCTTTTCTTGAGGAGAATATAAATGTCCGGGCAGTGCGCAATATCGCGGCTATGGCTGACAGAATGGCGCGGGCGGAAGCATATCTTGAGAAGCAGACGGATAAAGGTTACGAGAAGGCCGCCGCTTATATAGGCGACGGAATACTGCTTAAAGACCTTGAGGCGGAGGAGCCTTATATCGCCGGAAGAATTATCAGGAGAGCTTTGGGGGAGCTTGCGTCGGGGCTGAAGGATATAGGTGAAATTCATGTGGACGCGGTTGCGGCGCTTATAAACGCAAAAAGCGGCAAGCGCGCGGATATAAGCCGCGGTATGGAAGCGAGGCGGGAGCCGGGAGGGATTTTTCTTCGGCGCAATAAGGATGGCGGGCGCTTTGCGCCGATAGAGATAAGTCTGCCTTGCGGGGTAATAGACTGCGGAAGCGGAGGAAGCTTTGAATTTTCCGTGGAGGATTGGAATAAAGAGGAAAAAATATCAAACAGCATCTATACTAAATGCTTTGATTATGATAAAATAAAGTTTGGCTTGTGGCTCAGGACAAGAGAGGACGGAGATTATCTGACCATTGACGCTTTGGGGCACCACAAGAAGCTCAACCAATACTATATTGATGAGAAGATACCCGGCTATATGCGCGACGGCACGCTTCTGCTTGCGGACGGACACAGTATCATGTGGGTAGTGGGAGGCAGGATAAGCGAGGAATACAAGATAAGCGGCCGGACGAAACGGGTGCTTTGGGTAAGGTACGGAGGACTGACCGATGGAGAGAGTTGAGATCCTGCTGACCGAGGAGGAGGTCAACGAGAGGATAGCGGAGATCGGAAGGCAGATAAGCAAAGATTACGAGGGCAGGCCGGTACATCTGATCTGCGTGCTCAAGGGAGGCGCGCCGTTTATGTGCGAGCTGGCCAAAAGAATAACCTGCGTAGTGTCGTTTGATTTTATGTATGTGTCAAGCTACGGAAGCGGTACGGAGTCAAGCGGACAGATAAAGATAATAAAGGATCTTGACGAGCCTCTTGAGGGCAGGGACGTTATTATAGTGGAGGATATAATTGATTCGGGGCGGACGCTGAGCCGTCTTATTGATATTTTTAAGAAAAGGAATCCGGCGAGCATAAGGCTGTGCACGCTTTTGGATAAACCGGACAGGCGCGTGGCAGACGACGTTAATGTGGATTATGTCGGATTCAGGATTCCGGATGAGTTTGTTGTCGGATACGGTCTTGATTACGACCAGAAATACAGAAACCTGCCTTATATAGGCGTGGTAAAATTTGATTAGGAGGAAAGTAATTTGGAAACAAGAAAATCAAGGGGAAGCGGATTTATTTTCTATATAATCCTCATTGCGATAATATTTGTGGTCGTTTTTGCCATAATGCAGAATTCAAAGAAAAAGAGCGATTATTCGTACGGCGATTTCCTTGCGGACCTTGAAAACAATAAGGTGCTGTCGGTAACGATCACTCAGAATGAGGAGATCCCCACAGGTAAAATAACGGTCGGAATCGCGGGCAGCGATTCAAAGCGCTCGACTTATGTTACGGACGTAAAGGCGGTTGAGAACGCGATAATCGAGTACAACGCCGAAAATACCAAGTCACAGGTCGCGTATAATATAGGGGACGTCGAAAGGGAGAGCATTTTCCTCACGACGATACTTCCGTTTATAATCGTGGCGGCGGTAATTATTTTCCTGTTTATTTTTATGAACAGACAGGCAGCGGGCGGCGTAGGAAACGCCAAAATGATGAATTTCGGCAAGAGCCGCGCTAGAATGATGGATCCCAACGCGAAACAGGTGACCTTTAAGCAGGTTGCCGGTCTTATAGAGGAAAAAGAAGAGCTTGAGGAGATCGTTGATTTCCTTAAAGCTCCCAAGAAATATATGAATCTTGGAGCGAGAATACCGAAGGGAGTTATACTTGTCGGACCTCCCGGAACAGGCAAAACGCTGCTTGCGAAGGCGGTTGCCGGAGAAGCCGGCGTGCCGTTTTTCAGCATTTCCGGTTCCGACTTTGTGGAGATGTTTGTCGGCGTGGGGGCCTCCCGTGTGAGAGACCTTTTTGAAGAAGCCAAAAAGAACGCTCCCTGTATCGTTTTTATAGACGAGATAGACGCGGTAGCGAGAAGAAGAGGAGCCGGAATGGGCGGCGGCCACGACGAGAGGGAGCAGACGCTCAACCAGATGCTTGTCGAGATGGACGGCTTCGGCGTTAACGCGGGAATAATCGTTATGGCGGCAACCAACAGGGTGGATATTCTCGATCCCGCCATACTCCGTCCGGGACGCTTTGACCGCAAGGTCGTCGTCGGCAGACCGGACGTCAAGGGCCGTCAGGAGATACTTGAGGTGCATGTCAAGGGCAAACCGATCGCGGACGACGTAAATCTTGAGACGATAGCGCAGACCACGGCGGGATTTACCGGAGCGGACCTTGAGAACCTTATGAACGAGGCGGCCATATATGCGGCGAGAAACAACGCCCCTTATATCAGCCAGGCGGATATTGAGAAGGCGTTTGTAAAGGTGGGCATAGGCGCGGAGAAGAAGAGCAAGGTCATTTCCGAGAAGGAGCGCAGGATAACGGCGTTCCACGAGGCGGGACACGCTATTTTGTTCCATATACTTCCCGATGTCGGTCCGGTTCACACGATTTCGATAATTCCCACCGGAACAGGCGCGGCGGGCTACACTATGCCTCTGCCCGAGAAGGACGAGATGTTCAATACCAAGGGCAAGATGCTTCAGGAAATCATCGTCGGACTTGGCGGGCGCGTTGCCGAGGAGCTTATTTTTGACGATGTGACGACGGGCGCGTCGCAGGATATAAAGCAGTCCACACAGATAGCGCGTTCAATGGTGACCAAGTACGGATTTTCCGATAAGGTAGGTCTTGTGAATTACGGCAACGACGAGGATGAGGTTTTCATCGGCAGGGATCTTGCGCACACCAGAAGCTACGGCGAGAACGTCGCGGCTGTCATAGATTCCGAGGTCAAGCGCATAATAGACGAGTGCTACGCTAAGGCTAAGGAGATCATCACCGAGAACCGTGCTGTGCTTGACAGATGCGCGGAGCTTTTGATGAAAAAGGAAAAAGTCACCAGGGAAGAATTTGAGGCGATGTTTGAGATGGTTCTTTAGGCATTTTTGATATGCAAAAATGGCGGTATCTTATATGATACGTTAAAGTGCATAAAATAAAACAAAAAAATTGTGCAAGTTTGTGCACACTTCTTTGGCGGTTATTGATATACTTACATCGTAACCCCCCAATACATTATATAGTTTTACTACACCCCATAAGAAACAAAATACCTTCTCCAAAAAGGACGGCAGTTCAGCCGTCCTTTTTACTTTCATAAAAAACTTGAAACGAAAACGACTTCGTTATACAATGTACTATAGGTAATTAGGAGAGTGGAACAAAAATGGAATTTAAAAAAGAATTTGACGAATTAGAGTCTTTTGAGAAGACTTGGTTATATCTTTCTAATCTAAGACCTGTGCTTAACGCCAGAGGATTTTTTCACGACGCTACCGAGCAGTTCCGCATACCGTGCGAGCCTGAAAAGAACAGTGATGTCGTGATAAAGTTCAGGGCAGTCAGAAATAACGTGGACCGTGTTTCGCTTGTTGTGGACGGGGTACCATATGTTATGGATAAGACCGGAAACGACGAGCTGTTTGATTATTATACATTTGAAATTCATGTCGGAGAGGACGCGCTTCATTATTATTTTGAGGTCGTTCTCGGAAAGACCGTGGTATATTATACACAGTTAGGCGCTCATACGGATCTGAACCAGAATTATAACTTTACGATTTATCCCGGATTTAAGACACCTGAATGGGTGCGCGGAACGGTCATATATCAGATTTATGTGGACAGATTCTACAACGGCGACAGCAGCAATGATGTCGTGGACCGCGAATATGTATATATCGGCGAGCATGTAAGGCATGTAGACAACTGGAGCAAATACCCCGCGTCCATGGGGGTGCGCGAGTTCTACGGCGGAGACCTTGAGGGCGTAATACAGAAGATGGATTATCTTGAGGAGTTGGGGATACAGTGCATATATTTTAATCCGCTGTTCGTATCTCCCTCCAATCATAAATACGATATTCAGGATTATGATTATATAGATCCTCATTTCGGAGTCATAGTCGATGACGGAGGGGAGCCTCTTTCGGAAGATAATCTTGATAATTCGCAGGCGACCAAATATATAAAGCGCGTTACGGGGCTTGCCAATCTTGAGGCAAGCAACGCTCTTTTCGCGAGACTTGTTGAGGAGGCGCACAGACGCGGAATAAAGGTTATAATAGACGGAGTGTTCAATCACTGCGGCTCGTTCAACAAATGGCTGGACAGGGAGAGGATATACGAAGGCAGCGAGGATTTCGATAAGGGGGCGTATATTTCCAAGGACAGTCCCTACAAGGACTTTTTCCAGTTCAATAACCATGACGGGTGGCCCTACAACGGAAGCTATAACGGCTGGTGGGGGCATGACACGCTTCCTAAGCTTAATTATGAGGGCTCCAGAAATCTTGAGGAATATATACTTGAGATCGGGCGTAAATGGGTATCGCCTCCGTATAATGTTGACGGATGGCGTCTTGACGTTGCGGCGGATCTGGGTTCAAGCGAGGAATACAATCATTCCTTCTGGCGCAAATTCAGGGACACGGTCAAGGCTGCTAACCCGAACGCGGTAATTCTTGCCGAGCATTACGGCGACTGCCACAGCTGGCTGCGCGGCGGGGAATGGGATACTATAATGAATTACGACGCTTTCATGGAGCCTATAACGTGGTTCCTGACTGGAATGGAGAAGCACAGCGATTCGTTCAACTACGATAAGGTCGGCAATCCCGCGTATTTTTTTGATTCGATGCGTCACAATATGTCAAGGATGGGCGGTTCGCCGACTAGAATTTCAATGAACGAGCTTTCCAACCATGATCATTCGCGTTTCCTTACCCGAACGAACAGAACGGTCGGTAGGACGGAGTCAAGGGGACCGCGGGCGGCGGAGGACAATATCGACAAGGCTGTGTTTATGGAGGCCGTGGTTATTCAGATGAGCTGGCCCGGAGCGCCTACGATCTATTACGGCGACGAGGCGGGGCTTTGCGGCTGGACCGACCCGGATAACCGCAGAACATATCCGTGGGGGCACGAAGACGCCGAGCTTATAGATTTCCATAAAAAGATAATTGCTGTTCACCGCGGCAATCCCGCGCTTATCGACGGTTCGTTCAAGAGTATATACGGTGAATACAATGTCATTGCTTTCGGGCGTTTTAAGGGAGATAACAAGGCGGTTACAGTTATCAATAATAACAATACGGAGCGATATCTGGAGCTTGACGTGTGGGAGTGCGGAATAAACAATGACGAGATGCTGCTTCAGGCGATCTGCACGTCGGAGATGGGATTTTCGACTGACTGCAGGGTATACAAAATAAAAAGCGGCAAGCTCAGAATTACGATGCCGCCGCTGTCCGGTACAATATTAGTGGTGTGACAAAGTCACACCACTAATTTTTCCATAATTAAGTTGTGCCTAAAAACATATACCGTGAACTCTGTTCATAATAAACCGTGAAATATTCGGCTATATCCGGTATTGATTTAGGAGATACCACATTCCTTGACGATGCGCTCAACAACTGCGACATGGTCACGGAAGGAGAGCAGTAATTCTGACATTCTGCCGCGACCCTTGTCCGTCAGATGGTAGTAAACTCTTGTAAGTCTTCTTCCCACCTGCTTCTCATAGGCTTCAATGTCACCGCTGTCGGTGAGCCTGTAAAGAATAGGGTACATCGATCCTTCCAAAAGGGTAAGTTTGCCCTCGCTGAGAGCCTTCATTTCCTGAGCCATCTGGTATCCGTATTTGTCTTCCTTTGACAGGAGCGCTAACAGGATCATTTCAACAGATGCTCTTTTGATGTTTGATTTAATACTTTCCATATTTACACCTCGCACTCTTAAACTTATTTTATATGGTATTGAGAAATAAAACAAGTCCTAATTATAAAAATGTATCATATATTATCACAAAAAGTAAAAATTTTTTTCATTTTTCTGAAAAAAGTATCATATATGATACATAAACTCATTTGCAATAGGAAAAAACTGTAATTTTCATTTAATAAATTCCAAAATTCGCCTTTCCGACGGACGCCATGAACGTCGTTTTCATGTCGTTTTTTATATCAAATTCCAGAAATCTCAGTGTTTTGTCCAAAGCGTCAAGAGTATCCGATACGTCGTCTGTATTAGCGTTATGTCCCATATGGCCGATTCTTAATACTTTTCCGGAGAGAATGCCGAAGCTGCCGCCTATAAGAATTTTGTATTCCCGGCGCATGATTTCTATAATATCGTCCGCGCGTATACCGTCCGGTACATTGAAAACGGTCACGGTGGGGGAATAGCCGCTTTCGGCGTAAAGCGTCAGTCCAGCGCCGGTAACGGCTTTGCGGACGGCGGCGGCTATGCGCGCGTGCCTTTTTAGTCTGCCGGAATCCTCCTTTACTATGCGCACCGCTTCTTTAAGTCCGTAAATATCGCTGGCGGGCATGGTGTAAGGAAACCATTTGTCTTTGTAATAGTTGCGAAAGACTGATAAATTGCAGTAAAAGGACGCTATCGGAGCGGTCCGCCGCTCAATAGCGGCAAAAGCATCGGGGCTTACTGATATAAGCGTCAGTCCGCTTGGCGCTGAAAGAGCTTTCTGCGAACCGCCGCACGCTATGTCTATCTTCCAGTCGTCAACGCTGAGCTTTGCTCCGAACATCGCGGATACAGAATCGACAAGCGTAAGTATGCCGTAGCTTTTGAGAAGCGGGCAGACGGCGGAAACGTCGTTGAGCATACCGCTCGGAGTGTCGCAGTGTACGACGGTCGCGTATTTGAAATCATGGTCTTTTTCAAGAAAAGCGCGAAGCTCATCTGCATCTATCGGATTGCGGTAATCCGAGCTGTAAAGCACCGGAACGCCGCCGTATATGCTGACAAAGTCCGCAAAGCCTTTTCCGTAGATGCCGTTGTCAAGCACAAGAACGCGGTCGCCCGGTTCTGTGAGGGCGGCGCAGCCGGCTTCAAGCCCCAGTATACCTTCTCCGTCCATAATATAAACTTCGTTTTCCGTGTGCAGTAAGCCGGCTATCTGCCGGCAAAGCTCATGGTAATCCTCGATAAAATCTTCGTCCGTATCGGAATTGGGGAACCACATGCTGCGCGCCTTAATAACATTTTGGGGTACGCTTGTGGGTCCGGGCGTCATTATTTTGTACATATTCCGTACCTCCTTACATTATCGCGAAGCGCCGTGAGCCGGACGGGAATTGCCGATAAGTCCGGGGACGGCTGATCTTAAAGCCATGATAATAGGAACGGAGATAACCGCGCCTGCCGCGATCTGCGTGATATTGCCGGGAACTGAGGCGAGCGGAGCGATAAGGTTTCCGTAAAGTATCACCTCTCCGATATAGTATCCGGCGATTTTTATAAGCAGAACCGCGAAAGATGCCAAAAGCAGTCTCGGAAGCGTGGGTCTGCGGTCTGCGATAAGTCCGAAAACAAATCCCATGATCCCCACCACTATAAGGCTGACAGGAGCCCATATTGCCCACGGCGTGAGCAGATCGGACAGCGCCATGCCGACGCCTCCTGCTATCGCGCCTGTTTTTTTGCCGAAAAAAGCCGCGGCAATAAAAAGAGGTACGTTGCCGAAGTGTACGATTCCTCCCATCGCCGGAAGGACGGGAATCTGTATGAACATTGTGAATACGCATGTGAGCGCCGTAAATACGGCGCATAGCGCGATCTGGATAACCGCCGTTTTTTTGCTTGTTGCAATGCCGTTGCTTTTCATAGTATAATCTCCTTTGAAAGTTGTAGTCAGCCGTATGTTTTTAATGATGATAATGCCAAAGTGGTATATTGAAAATATCCAGTTTATACCAATATGGCCATACCAGAGCAAGTCTGTGAACGACTTACGCAGAATGAATATTTGAAATAAAGGAGAAATCATGAGGGAGAGAGCGGTTTTAAAAAATAAAATATTTCTTTATCTGACAGAATTTTTTGCGGGAATGAGCGTAATGGCGGTGGAGCTTGGAGCGAGCAGGCTGCTCGCGCCGTATTTCAGCTCGTCGCAGATAGTGTGGACGATAATAATAGGAACTATAATGATAGCTATGGCGCTCGGCAATATCTACGGCGGACGCAGCGCCGACAAGAACCCGAATCCTGACAAGCTGTACGGAAGGATACTTATCGCGGCTGTCTGGATAGCTCTGATACCCGTCGCCGGCAAATACATAATACTGGGAATTTCGGCGCTGCTTATTTTTACGGTCAACAGCAATTTCCTTATATGGGCGGCTTTTGCGGCGTGCATGGTGATATTCGTGTTTCCGCTGTTTCTGCTGGGGACGGTCACCCCGTCTTTAGCGAAGTATTCGGTGAACAGTTTAAACGACAGCGGAAGAACGGTGGGTACGCTCGGAGCGTTCAATACGATAGGAAGCATAATAGGAACCTTTGTGCCGACCTTCGTAACGATTCCCGCAGTAGGGACCTCGATAACTTTCCTTATTTTCGCGGGAATACTTATAGCGCTCGGCGTTGTTTATTTCGTGAGCGGCAGGGATAAAAAGGGCGCTGTCAAAAGCGGCGTATCGGCGGTGATTCTGGCGCTTGCCTGCGTATTCGGACATTCGGACAGCTTTGCCTTCTGGGAAAACGACCTGACCTACGAGGGCGAATCCGTATATAACTATCTTCAGGTCTATGAAAACGACGAGAGAGTGGTGCTTTCGACCAATGTGCTTTTCGGAGTGCAGTCCGTAAAGCTCAAGGAGGACGGGCTGACCGGAATGTACTATGATTACGCGATGGCTGCCCCGTTAATGGCGGATATAGGAAATAAGGAGAAGCTTGATATGCTTATCCTCGGCATGGGCAGCGGGACCTACGCCACTCAGTGCGAACGCTATTTTGGAAACGTAAGTGTTGAGGGAGTTGAGATCGACGATAAAATAACCATGCTTGCAAGGAAATATTTTGATCTGCCGAAAGACGTGGAGGTCACGACCTACGACGGACGCGCCTACCTTAACGCGATCGATAAAAAATACGACGTGATAATGGTGGACGCGTATCAGGACATAACTATTCCGTTTCAGATGTCGTCCGTAGAATTTTTTACGCTCGTAAAGGAGCATCTTGCCGAGGACGGTGTTATGGTCGTCAACATGAACATGAGGGGCAGGTCGGACAATGAAAAGCCTGATATAAACGATTATCTTGCCGATACGATTTCGAGCGTATTTGAGAATGTGCGCGTGGCTGAAGTGGATTATTCGACAAATACGGAGCTGTTTGCCTCCGATAATCCGAAGATGATGGAGCGTATGGAAGCGAATATAGAGCTTCTTGGGGACGCGGAGCTTAAAGGCTGCATGAGACGCGCAAATGCGGCGCTTCGCGAGTATGAGGCGGGAAATCATATTATGACCGACGATAAAGCGCCTGTAGAGCTTCTCGGTATGCAGGTTATAGACGACATTATAAGGGATGAGGTCAGCTATTATAAAAAGATATATGAAGAGCAGGGGATCAAGGGAATAATAGACAGTCTGTAGGGCGGTGAATATGGATAATACAGATAAAAAAATCAGATTGGAAAATATTCTGCGCGGATATAAAAGCGCGGCGATAGCATTTTCCGGAGGCGTGGATTCCTCGTTCCTTCTGAGGACGGCTCACGATGTTTTGGGAGATAAAGCGTTTGCGATCACGGCGCGCACAGGCGCTTTTCCCGAGAGGGAGCTATCGCAGGCGGAGGAATTTTGCAGACGCGAGGGAATAAGGCAGTACAGCTTTGATTTTGACGTGCTGGAGATCGGGGGCTTTACGGCAAATCCGCCGGAGAGGTGCTATATATGCAAGAAAGCTCTTTTCGGCAGAATAAAAGAAATTGCGGCCGAGAACGGCGCGGAATATGTTCTTGAGGGTTCCAATCTTGACGACGAGGGCGATTACAGGCCGGGAATGAGGGCGGTTTCGGAACTGGGGATAAAAAGCCCGTTAAGAGAGGCGGGGCTTGCCAAGACGGATATAAGGGAGTTTTCGCGGTCAATGGGACTGGACACATGGAACAAACCTTCTTTTGCCTGTCTTGCGACGAGGATCCCGTACGGCGAGGAGATCACGTCCGCGAAGCTTGAATTGATAAAAACGGCGGAGCAGTTTCTTTTTGACTGCGGCTTTTTGCAGGTACGGGTGAGGCTTTGCGGCGATACGGCGCGCATTGAGATACTGCCGGAAGAATTTGAGAAAATGCTTGAGGAGAGTACGCGCGGATATGTTTACGATAATTTTAAAGCGCTTGGATTTAATTATGTTACGCTTGACCTCGTAGGCTACAGAAGCGGCAGCATGAATGAGATTTTGGAGGATAAGGAATGAGTGAAGGCAGACAGAGGGATATTTTTGCGGAAACGCTCAGAGAGGTGGCGGATATCGTAAGGACCTCGGCGGAGGGGCTTGACCGTGAGGAGGTCCTCGGTTATTTTAGGGACGTTGAACTGACAGAAGAACAAAAAGAGATGGTATTTGAGTATCTTCTTAACGTTCAGACGGGTAAAGAGGATACCAAAGCGCCGGTACGGGAGGACGGAGAAGACACGTTTGCCGACGGGAACGGCGCGCGTGAAAAGCAGGTTAAGAATGGGGATAAAGACGCTTGGAGGGATTCTAAGGCTCTTGAGCTTTATCTTGAGGATATTGCGAATGTACATGAGTATGATGAAGAAGAGCGGGAAAGACTTTGCGCCGAGCTTTTAAACGGCAGCGGGGAGGCTGCGGCAAAGCTGTCGGAGAGCATGCTTAAAGAGGTCGCATTGATAGCGCGGGAGTATGCGTCCGAAAAGGTCGGTCTTGAAGACCTTATTCAGGAGGGAAATCTCGGAATTTTCGTCAGACTCGGAGAGCTTTGCGGCATGGGCGAGGACTGCGGCTACGACGTTGAAGAAGAAATGGCGGAGGCGGCGGACAACGCGATAAGAGCGTATGCTGCCGAGGCGACGGGGGAGAGCGACGCGGCGAATACCATCGCCGGAAAGCTCAATCTCGTCAATGAGGCGAAAAAATTCCTGCGCGGACAGAATAACAGAGAACCGTCCGTGCAGGAGCTTGCGGATTATACGGGAATGAGCATTGATGAGCTTGACGATATAGAATCTTTTTATAAGGGCGGCTCAGTATGATAATATTTCAGCGCCGTCCTCGGTGACGGCGATCTCGATTTCCCACTGCGCCGAGGGCAGGCCGTCCTCGGTGTAGATCGTCCATCCGTTTTCTTCGTCCTGGTAAATATCGGCTTTTCCCATGTTTATCATAGGCTCTATGGTGAAAACCATTCCGGGAGCCATAATGACCCCGCTTCCGCGTGAAAAAGTGTAACCGACCCACGGCTCCTCGTGAAATTCTATGCCGCAGCCGTGACCGCCTATCTCACGGACTACCGTATAGCCGTTTTCTTTAACATAGTCGTTCACGGCGGCGCTCATGTCTCCGAGGCAGGTCCATGGCTTCACCGCTTTAAGTCCTACATTTAAGCTTTCTTTTGCGACCTCGACAAGGCGCTTCTTTTCCGGGGAGATCTTCCCTATGCAGAACATTCTTGATGAATCCGAAAAATATCCGTTATAAATCGTTGAACAATCCACATTAACAATATCCCCTTCTTTGAGAATTATATCGGGGGAAGGGATTCCGTGGCAGACCTCGTTGTTGAGAGAGGTGCATACGCTTTTCGGAAAACCGTTGTAATTCAAGGTTGCGGGGATCCCCCCCATGCTTCTTGTTTTTTCCTCCACCCATGTATTTATCTCCTCGGTAGATATGCCCGCCCCTATATGTTCGGAAATATAGTCCAGCACCGCTATGTTAATTTTGGCGCTTTCCTTTATCCCTTCAATCTGTTGGGGAGTTTTTATCATTTCATGCGTGGGGATCTTGTGTCCCGCAGCTTTTAAAGCCCAAAGCCTGTCGTCAAAAGCCTCGTGGCATTTCTTGTATTTTTGGCCGCTTTTGCACCAGCACAGATCGTTTCTTCCAAGTTTCATAATCAAATTCCTTACTTCGGTATTATTGAGTTTAGTATACCATATTTTTTGAGTAAAAAAATATTTTTTTGACCGAAAGTGTGACTTCACGCGAAAAAATCTCTCTATTACTGTGGAGGGGACGAATCCAGCAAAACGGAGGAGCCGCAGATGGAGGACGAGGAAATAGTTGAGCTTTATTGGAAAAGGAGGGAGAGCGCGGTTGCGGAGACACAGCTCAAATACGGTAAATTTTTATTCAGGGTCGCGTACCTGATACTGAGCAACGCGCAGGACGCTGAGGAATGCGTCAACGATACCTATCTTTTTGCGTGGAACAGCATTCCGCCGGCAAGACCGCGGCATCTTATGGCGTATCTGTGCAAAATAAGCCGCAACGCGGCGGTCAGCCGTATAAAATACAACAATGCCGGAAAGCGTAAAGGACGCACCGAGCCTTTGAGAGAGGAGATGCTTTGCAGTATAACGTCTGTGGACATTGCGGAGACAAATAACGAGAGCATGGTCATATGCGAGGTTATAAACGCTTTTCTGGACGGTCTGAACGCCGAGAAAAACGCCATTTTCGTGCGCAGGTTCTGGGCTGACGAATCTATAAAAACGATTGCGAGGGAAATGAACGTTACGGAAAGCAAAGTCAAGATGACGCTTATGCGCCTTAAACTGCGCCTGCGTGAGAATCTTGAAAAAGCGGACGTGTATCTTTAAAAAATATGAAAGTTTTGCCAACAACCGCATATACTATATGCGTAGCTGTTTTTACGGGATTAGTGCGGGCGGTGCGCCCGGAATGGTTAAATGAGTTATGTATAATGTGATTGTCGGTTCTTTCGGAATTGAATATAATGCGGAGCTTGTCAACAGGGAGGCAAGACAGAAGGGGCTTCCGACGAATATAAGCAGCCGGAACGGGAAATACTGCGTCGAGGCAGGAGCTTTTGACGAGGAAACTCAGGCAAAAACAATGCTCGGTACGGTCAAGGGAGTAGGTTATGTCTTTGCGTATATAGCCGAGCGCGCGTCAGAAAAGAATGCCGCTTTGCAGCAGATCAACTAAAAGGGCGTGCGAATCGTTCTTTACCTTTTCTATATCGTAGGTTTCGCTGCGGCTTTCGTTTATGAAGCCGAGAAGCCCGTAGCAGAGAAAGCCTGTTATCTGTCCGGTGCTGTACTTGAGCTGGTGACGGCTGCTTTCCTTGTTGGTATGGTGAGCCACCGTGTCAAGCACATGGTTATAAAAGGAGAACGCGAGATAAGGGTTCTGGTTGGGATCGGTATGCTTGAAAAAGTCATAATGAGTGTAGAACAGATCAAGGATGCTGTCCATCACGTTCGTAAAGCCCTTGACGATATTGCCGTCTTTGTTCAGCTTTGCTTCCCTTTGCAGATAGCCCTCGGTGCCAAGCTCTATCATATCGTGAAAAATATCCTCAAGCAGGTCGTATTTGTCCGCGTAGTGTGAATAGAAGGTGATCCTGCTTATATCCGCGTTTTCGCAAAGCTGCGTCACGGTGATCTGCTCGAAGGTCTCTTCGTCGAGAAGTTTAATGAGCGTGTCCTTGAGATATTTTTTTGTTTTCCTGATACGTTTGTCTTCCATAATTTCTCACTTTTAATTTACAGTTGTATAATTAATTAAACAATTAAGACAAAATTGTAGTTGCCTTTCTCTGATTTTTATTTTAATATTTGTCTAAATAACAGTCAAGATGTAAAGTGCAGAAATGTACATAAAAATCGGGAGGTTAATTATGAGAACAGCCATAATGACGGATGAAAACAGCGGAATTCCGATGGAGGAGGCCGCAGAGCGCGGAATTTTTATGATGAAAATGCCGTTTTTTATTAACGGTGAACTGCGTTTCCACGGAAAAGACATGACATTTGAACAATTTTACCGGTTTCTTGACGAGGGAGCGGAGGTTTCGACTTCGCAGCCTTCGCCGGGTGATGTTATAGATATGTGGAATAAAATACTTGAGGACGGGTACGACGAAATAGTGTATATACCCATGTCAAGCGGACTAAGCGAATCCTGCAACAGCGCGAAGGTCTTTGCCGAGGAGTTTGACGGCAAGGTGCAGGTGGCGGACAATCACAGGATTTCGATAACCATGGAACAGTCCGTTTATGACGCCGCGATATACGCCGCTCAGGGAATGAGCGCGAAGGAGGTAAAAGAGCGGCTTGAGAAGGAGGCATACGACGCAAGCATCTACATAGCCGTCGATACGCTTTCCTATCTTAAAAAGGGCGGGCGTGTGACGGCTGCGGCAGCGGCGATCGGAACGGTGCTTAACCTTAAACCCGTACTCACGATCCAGGGCGAGAAGCTGGACGCTTACGCCAAGGAGCGCGGAATGAAGAAGGCGCGCCATGTAATGATCGACGCGATAAAAAAGGATCTGAAGAAACGTTTTACCGAGCTTGATGAGAAAGGCGAATTCAAGCTTGCCATCGCTTACAGCAGCGTAGACGACGAGACTCTGCAAAGCTGGGTGGACGAGGTAAAGGAAGCGTTTCCCGACAGGGATATAAGGGTAAGACCTTTGTCTTTAAGCATTGCCTGCCATATAGGACCGGGCGCGCTGGCTGTCGCGGGATGCAGAATGGCGAAATAGCTTTCGGGAGGGCGATCAATGAAGATATCGACCAGAGGGCGCTATGCCTTAAGGCTTATGATTGATATCGCAATCAACGGAACTGAACGTCCCGTAAGTATAAAAGATATAGCGAAAAGGCAGGATATTTCGGATAAATATCTTGAACAGATAATTTCTGCGCTTAATTCGGCAGGCTTTGTCAGAAGCGTAAGGGGCGCTCAGGGCGGCTACACTCTCGCCTTGAAACCGGAGGAATACACGGCGGGAATGATACTGCGCCTGACGGAAGGCTCGCTTGCGCCCGTCCCTTGCGTGGACGAGTGTCCGTCGCCGTGCGATAAAATAGACAACTGCGCGACTTCGGAGCTATGGGCGAGACTAGGCAGAGCCATAAACGGGGTGGTGGATAATATAACGCTTGCCGACCTTGTCGGGTGGCAGAAGGCTGCTTCGGGAGAGGGCGGTTCAGAGCATTTGTGACGGACGGGAGTTTTTATTTCCTACCTTGACACTAGGAGAATATGTGATATACTTATCTGGAAAAGATAAACAATATTAAGAAGGAAGTGCTGTATGAAAACGATTTATCTGGATAACGCGGCGACTACTCAGGTCTATCCCGAAGTGCTTGAGGCTATGACGCCGTTTTTTACAGAATATTACGGGAATCCGTCGAGCATATACTCGTTTGCGGGAGAAGCCGGAAAAGCGGTCGATGCGGCGAGGTCGATAATCGCCGACTCGATAGGGGCGGACAAGTCCGAGATATATTTTACCGCCGGCGGAAGCGAATCGGACAACTGGGCTATAAAGGCGGCTGCCGAGGCGTACGCGTCGAAGGGAAGACATATAATCACCAGCAAAATAGAGCATCACGCTGTCCTGCATACCTGTCAGTGGCTTGAAAATCACGGATTTGAGGTGACATATCTGGACGTGGACGAAAACGGTATCGTACAGCCCGAAACGCTTAAGGCGGCGCTGCGGCCGGACACGATACTTGTAACGGTCATGGCTGCCAACAACGAGATAGGAACTATTGAACCGATAGAGGAACTCGGAAGGATAGCGAAGGAAGCCGGAGTTTTGTTCCATACGGACGCTGTTCAGGCATATGGACATATTCCTATTGACGTGGACAGTCAGAATATCGATATGCTGAGCGCCAGCGGTCATAAGGTAAACGGTCCCAAGGGAATCGGCTTTCTTTATATACGCAAGGGCATAAAAATACGCTCTTTTGTACACGGTGGCGCGCAGGAGCGAAGCAGACGCGCGGGAACTCACAATGTTCCGGGAATTGTCGGCTTCGGCAAGGCGGCAGAGCTTGCGGTGTCCGAGATGGATAAAAGAATGGAATACGAGACAAAACTCAGGGACCATCTTATCGACAGGGTGCTTAAGGAAATTCCCTATTCAAGGCTTAACGGCGACCCCGTAAAGCGCCTTCCCAACAACGCTAATTTCTGTTTCAGATTCATAGAGGGAGAGTCGATGCTTATCAAGCTTGACCAGAACGGAATATGCGCTTCAAGCGGTTCGGCGTGTACTTCAGGCTCGCTCGATCCTTCGCATGTGCTTCTTGCGATAGGGCTTCCGCATGAGATCGCGCATGGTTCTCTCAGGATAACTCTTTCCGAGAAAACAACTATGGAGGATATAGATTTTACGGCGGATAAGCTGGTTGAGATAATCGGATATCTGCGGAGCATGTCCCCTCTTTATGAGGATTTTATTGCCGGCAAGCCCGCGGCGGACGAAAGGCTTTTCCCGGGAAATAATTAAGGGACTTTTATTAAGGAAGGCTTATCGGGGAATATTTATGGAGGAATACGGATATGTACAGTGAAAAAGTAATGGATCATTTTAACCACCCAAGGAATGTGGGTGAGATAGAAAACGCGTCGGGTGTGGGCACGGTAGGAAACGCCAAATGCGGAGATATAATGAGAATGTATCTCGATATCGACGAGAATCAGATCATACGCGATGTGAAATTCAAGACCTTTGGCTGCGGAGCGGCTGTTGCGACGAGCAGCATGGCTACGGAGCTTGTAAAGGGCAAGACGGTAAACGAGGCCTTGCAGGTCACGAACAAGGCGGTAATGGAGGCGCTTGACGGACTGCCTCCGGTCAAGGTGCACTGCTCACTGCTTGCGGAGGAAGCGATACACGCGGCGCTTTGGGATTACGCGGAAAAGCACGGCATAGAGATCGAGGGCTTGGAAAAGCCCGTAAACGACATCGGCGAAAAGGAAGAAGCGCCGGAGGAAGAATACTGATGAATAGAGGCAAGGTTGTCATAGGGATGTCCGGAGGAGTTGATTCCTCCGTGGCAGCCCTTATTTTAAAGGAACAGGGGTATGACGTAACGGGCGTTACCATGCAGATATGGCAGGAGGAAAGTTTTGAGCAGAGCGCCGAGAACGGGGGCTGCTGCGGGCTTTCTGCGGTGGAGGACGCCCGTCGTGTGGCGGATATGATAGGGATCCCCCATTATGTGATTAATTTTCGCAGGGAATTTCGGCAAAGCGTGACGGATTATTTTATCAGGGAATACAGTGAGGGCAGGACGCCTAATCCCTGTATCGCATGCAACCGGTACATCAAATGGGAGGCTCTTTTGCGCCGGGCCGAAGAAATCGGGGCGGACTGCATTGCGACAGGGCATTACGGGCGTATAGTAAGCCTGCAAAACGGGCGTTTAAGCGTGGCAAAATCAGAAGCTGCGGGAAAGGATCAGTCGTATGTTCTCTACGCGCTTACGCAGGAGGAGCTTGCGCATACGATTTTTCCGCTTGGAGAGCTTACGAAGGACGAGGTGCGCCGCTTGGCTCTAGAGGCGGGGCTTCCCGTCGCCACCAAAAAGGACAGTCAGGACATATGTTTTATACCCGACGGAAACTACGCCGCGTTTATTGAGGAGTATACGGGGCAAAAAAGCGTTCCCGGTTTTTTTACGGATAAGGACGGAAATATTCTCGGACAGCACAAGGGAATCGCGCATTACACGGTGGGACAGCGAAAAGGGCTCGGAATCGCCTTCGGCGAGCCGCGTTTTGTGCTGCGGATCGACCCGAAGGAAAATACTGTCGTGTTAGGCACTGCAAAGGAGCTTATGACAAGCCGCGTAAGCGTGTCCGCAGTTAATTATATGTCGTGTCCGGGACTTGAAGGGGAACGGCGCGTGACCGGAAAGCTGCGTTATTCACAGAGTGAGGCGGAATGCGTTATCAGACCGACGGAGAACGGGCTTGTCGCGGAATTTGATGAGCCGCAGAGGGCGGCGACGCCGGGACAGGCGGCGGTATTTTACGACGGCGGCTGTATACTGTGCGGAGGCGTGATCGGATAAAAGGGGGATTTTAATGAAAATACTTATGACGGCGTTTGACGCTTTCGGCGAAGATAATATTAATTCGTCGTCCGAGGCACTTGACGCGCTTTTTGTGCCTAAAGAAACCGCGGATCTTATAAAAATAAAGCTTCCCACCGTGTTCGGAAGGTCGGTAAGTCTTTTGACGGAGGCGATAAAAGAACACGCGCCGGACGCGGTCTTATGCGTAGGTCAGGCGGCGGACAGGGCGGCGGTCACAGTCGAGCGTATAGCCGTAAATATTATTGACGCGAGGATAGAGGACAACGAGGGCGTGAAGCCCGTGGACGTTCCAATCGTGCCGGACGCTCCGGCGGCGTACTTTGCCACCGTTCCCGTTAAAAGAATAGTGAACGCGATATGCGGCGCGGGGATTGCCGCCCAAATCTCCGATACGGCGGGAACATACGTCTGCAATCAGCTTTTTTACGGGGCTTTGCATTATATTTCCGTTAATTCTCTTCCCGTCCGTGCAGGCTTTATCCATGTGCCGCGTATTACGGAGCAGGGCGGCCGCGTAAAGGAGCAGCCGGCAATGGATATTGAGAGCGTTGTCAAGGCGCTTGAAATTGCGGTCAGGGAGACGGCGGACTATACGGAATAAAATATTTTAGGAATATCACAAATTCCCATTGACTTACTAGGAAATAAGTGGTAGTATGATTTAAATCTTAATTCATACTATTACACTATGAATTGCAAAAGCGCCATATGCGCACGGTTAAGGAAGGAGAAAAGATATGGGAAAGAAAACGTACTTGGAAAGAAACTTTAAATTTGAAACTCTTCAGCTGCATGTGGGGCAGGAGCAGCCGGACGCGGTCACGGACGCGAGGGCTGTTCCGATTTATCAAAGCTCGTCATATGTGTTTAGGAATTCGCAGCACGCCGCGGATCGCTTCGGACTTAGGGACGCGGGAAATATTTACGGCAGGCTTACCAATCCGACGCAGGAGGTTTTCGAGAAGAGGATAGCGGCTCTTGAAGGCGGCGCGGCGGCGCTTGCAGTGGCATCGGGCGCGGCGGCGGTTACATACACGATACAGAATCTTGCGCTTGCGGGCGGTCATATAGTCGCGGCAAAAAACGTGTACGGCGGAACCTACAACCTTCTGGCGCATACTCTTGCGGGTTACGGAATAGAAACGACGTTTGTCGATCCGCTCGACGTCGGTAATTTTGAAAAAGCGATAAAGGACAACACAAAGGCGCTTTACGTTGAGATACTGGGAAATCCCAATTCCGAGGTGACGGACATTGAGGCGGTCGCGCGCATCGCTCATGCTCACGGCGTTCCGCTCGTGGTTGACAGCACCTTTGCTACGCCGTATCTTGTCAGACCGATCGAGTACGGCGCGGACATCGTGATACATTCCGCGACAAAGTTCATCGGCGGACACGGGACTACGATAGGCGGCGTTATTGTTGAAGGCGGAAAATTTGACTGGAAGGCGTCGGGAAAATTCCCGCAGCTTACCGAACCCGATCCGAGCTATCACGGAGTAAGCTTTGCAGACGCCGCGGGAGCGGCGGCGTTCGTTACGAGGATAAGGGCGATACTTTTAAGAGATACGGGAGCGACGCTTTCGCCGATACACGCGTGGATATTTTTACAGGGATTGGAGACGCTTTCCCTTAGAGTGGAAAGACATGTGGAGAACGCGCTAAAGGTAGTGGATTATCTTAAAAACCACCCCAAGGTCGAGGCTGTACATCATCCGTCGGTATCGGACGACCCTGAGCAGCAAAGGCTTTATGCGAAATATTTTCCGAACGGAGGCGGCTCGATCTTTACCTTCGACATAAAGGGAGGTCAGAAGGAGGCGCAGAAATTTATAGACAGCCTTGAGCTTTTTTCACTGCTTGCGAATGTTGCCGACGCTAAGTCTCTTGTGATACATCCTTACACGACGACGCACTCTGAGCTTAACGAAGAGGAGCTTGCGGATCAGGGAATAAAGCCGAATACCGTAAGACTTTCCATAGGAATTGAAAATATTGACGATATAATTGAGGACCTTGACGAGGCGTTTAAGGCGTTAGACTAAAACGGAGGTGAAACCGGATCATGTCAAAAATTTATAAAAGCGCGGCGGAGCTGATAGGAAATACGCCGCTGGTGGAGTTTACCAACATTGAGAAAAAATACGGATTAAATGCAAGAATTCTTGCAAAACTTGAATATTTTAATCCGGCGGGAAGCGTGAAAGACAGAGTGGCGGCGGAGATCATCGAGGATGCGGAGAAAAGCGGAGGGCTTAAGCCCGGCGCTACGATCATCGAGCCTACATCGGGAAATACCGGAATAGGGCTTGCCTCGATAGCCGCGATGAAGGGTTACAGGCTTATCATCGTGATTCCCGAAACCATGAGCGTGGAGCGGCGCAACATCATCAAGGCGTACGGCGCACAGATCGTGCTCACTGAGGGAAGCAAGGGAATGTCCGGCGCGATAGAGAAGGCGAAGGAGCTTCAGCGGGAGATTCCTGACAGCATAATTGCAGGACAGTTTGAGAATCCCGCTAACCCTCAGGCTCACAGAAAGACTACGGGACCGGAGCTTTGGGAAGACACGGACGGCAATATAGACATATTCGTCGCGGGAGTAGGAACGGGAGGAACGGTCACTGGCGTCGGAGAGTATCTTAAATCCAAAAAGCCTGACATTCAAATCGTCGCGGTCGAGCCGTCGGATTCGCCGGTGCTTTCCGAAGGGCGGAGCGGGGCGCATAAGATTCAGGGAATCGGAGCGGGTTTTGTTCCAAAGGTGCTTAACACAGGAATCTACGATGAGATAATCACGGTCGGAGGCGAAGCGGCGTTTGACACGGCAAAAGAAATCGCAAAAAGCGAGGGCGTGCTTGTAGGCATTTCTTCAGGGGCGGCGCTGTGGGCCGCAGCCGAACTTGCAAAAAGACCGGAGAACGCCGGAAAAAATATAGTCGCGCTTCTTCCCGACAGCGGCGACAGATATTATTCCACGCCTCTTTTTGCGGAATAAACAAGCGGAATGAGGGAGACACTTCGTAACGAAGTTGTCTCCCTTAAGTTTTTGCAGTCAGTCAGAATGATCGGATTGCGGGCAGAAATTTTTCCTTACCCCATTGACAACGGCAAAAATTCGTACTATAATACCTAATAGAATTAGTAATTTTGAAAGGTATTTGCGACGCATGGATTACACTGAATTGGCGATACAACTTATTGATATGCGAGCCTCTGCACCGCAAATTAAGATGGAGCGAACCATGTCCCGAATTGCAAGGGGCGAGGTTTTAGCGTTAAATTATTTGGCGGCAAACGGAAATCGGGCATATCCCAAAGACATGAGTAAGGTACTTATGCTGACCACAGCGAGGGTCGCGGCAATGCTGAAATCTTTAGAGGGACAGGGCATGATCACGCGAACCCCCGATCCATCGGACAGCCGGCAGGTCATTGTCTGCCTGACGGAAAGGGGCATAGCCTTGGTCGAAGAGCGCCGAACAGGGATGATTCATTCAGTGGCAAAAATGCTGGAGGCTTTAGGGGAAGAGGATGCAGAAGCCTATGTCCGTATTCAAGCCAGACTGATCGAGCTGGGCGATATTTGGAGGTGACGGCCTTTGCAAAAACGCAGAACCGAACAACAAAATAGCTGAGGCGCTATAGATTACTATAGGGATAAGTCCTATGCGAGCAGTTCGCATAGGACTTAAATTTTTTTCAGGAGGAAACAACATGAATCCAATCATACAAGTGGAGCATTTTTCAAAAAAATACGGGGATTTTATAGCGGTGGACGACATTTCCTTCACCGTAGACGAGGGCAGTATTTTTGCTTTCCTCGGCCCCAACGGCGCAGGCAAAAGCACTACAATCAATACTCTGTGCACGATCCTTGACAAAACAGAAGGCATTTTGATAATCAACGGTCATGATGTTGATAAGGAGCGCAGCTTGGTGCGTAAAGACATAGGGATCGTTTTTCAGGATTCTACGCTCGACGCACAAATGACAGTGGAAGAAAACCTGAAATACCATTGCAGCTTCTACAAAGTGCCTAAGAACGAGGTGCGGGAGCGTATCGACTTTGCCCTTGATCTGGTGGAGCTTACGGAATGGAAACGGGCGGCGGTGGGCAGTCTGTCCGGCGGCATGAAACGGCGGGCTGAGATCGCAAGAGGACTGGTACACGACCCCAAGGTCCTGTTTTTAGACGAACCCACAACAGGTCTTGATCCACAGACCAGAGCCAATGTGTGGGAATATATCCAGCGGCTTCAAAAGCAGAAAAATATGACGATCTTTCTGACCACCCACTATATGGACGAGGCAGAGGTCTGTTCAAAAATCGTCATTATGGATCACGGAAAAATCGTTGCCCACGATACACCGGAGAATCTAAAACACCAATACACCGGCACAGAGGTGGATGTTGTCTGCACACAGACCGAACCATTGGAATCAGCATTGCGTGAACGAGAGGTTTCCTATCGGAAAGATGGGAACAAGCTGATGTTCCATACGAAGAAAGCTCCTGCGGCCCTGGAAATTTTATCAGCACATGGGGGCGAGATTACCGATTATGAAGTAAAAAACGGGACACTGAACGAGGTGTTCCTTGCGATTACAGGAAAGGAGATTCGAAAATGAACCAGATTACAGCGATTGTACAAAGAAATTTACTGAATTATGTCAGGAGTAAGGGACGGGTATTTGGCTCACTCTTTATGTCTATGTTTATGCTGGTGATGTTTTCGTTTCTAATGAAGTCTTCTATGAGCGGTCTTGATGCGCCCATGCCTTACCTGATTTCCGGCGTGATAATTATGAGCGTGTTTCAGGTTAGCGTAAATAATTCCTCCGATATCCTGTCCGACATTTCCAGCGGCTATATGAAAGAGGTTCTGGTTGCGCCCATCGCGCGAACGCAGATTTCTATGGGGCACATTCTGTCTGGAGCGGTCATTGCCACACTGCAAGGTGTCGTTACTATGATCTGTGGCATTGTGCTTGGACTGCGGGTGGGTGTCCTGCAAATATTGCTGTTGACTGCGGTGATGTTGGTTTCCGCTATGGCATTCAGCGCCATCGGTCTGTTTTTGGCTACAGTTTCCCGCAACTCCCCTGCCTTTCAGACCCTCAGCTCCATGATTATGATGCCCCTGACCTTTGTTTCCGGCGCGTATATCCCTACCACCATCATACCCGGTTTCCTCCTGCCCATCGTCTATTTGAATCCGCTGACTTATACGACCTCAATTTTCCGCTATATTGCTTTGGGGGCGCATGCGCTGACCACAGAGGAACTGGTTGAACAGGGAATGGCGTTCTCCATTGGCGGATTTGTCATCACGCCGCTGATGGGACTGGCGATTACCGTTTTGATTGGCACCTTTTTCTTTGTGCTGTGCGTTCGCAAATTTAACCGCGCGGACTTCTCCACAATCAAGATAGCCGCAGGTATGCGGGGAGGCGCTCCGGCAAGGAGGTAACCTGCAAGGATTTCAGTGAATGAATATTTTGACAGATGTGGCATTTATAATACCACTGTGTTAATATTCTTTTGTACAATAAAAAACATCTTTAATTAATTCAAAATATTAAAATTCAAGGAAACCCTCCTTATGGAAGGTGCCCCAAGCGGTTCTGATTTTTAGGCAAAATATTGAACGCGGCTGCGGCATATAATATCCCAAAGGACAATAAGGGGTATGTATGTCGCAGTTTTTATGGGGACCGGCGACCTTGACGCTTTTATGCGGCACAGGGCTTTATCTTACGGTGAGATTAAAAGCGTATCCGCTGCGTATGCTTTTTCCCACATTAAAAGGAATAATAAGGGGCGGCAAAAGCGCGGACGCGAACCAAAAAAAGCGTGGCGCGGGGGAGGTCTCGCCGCTTGGCGCGCTCATGACCTCGCTTGCTACCTGCATCGGCATAGGCAACGTGGTCGGGGTCGCAGCCGCCATAAGCATAGGCGGACCGGGCGCTCTTTTGTGGATGTGGCTCGGAGGGCTTTTAGGGATTTCAACGCAGTTTGCGGAAAGTCTGCTTGGAGTTAAGTACAGGCAGAAAAATAAATCGGGAGAATATGTCGGCGGTCCGATGTACACGCTTAAATACGGACTTCGCAATAAAAAGCTCGGTCTTATCCTCGGAAGCGCGTTTGCGGTGTGTACGGTCATTGCGTCCTTCGGGATCGGAAATATGGTGCAGGCAAATTCGATAGCGAGGTCGGTTTCTTTTTCCTTCGGGATAAGCGCCCGCGTTACGGGAATTATTATGACAGCGGCAGTGCTTGCGACTCTGCTCGGTGGTATTAAGACGATAGCGAAGGTGTCCGGCGTTTTAGTTCCCGTCATGGCGGCGGTCTATATAGCAGGAGGGCTTATCGTTATCGCCGGCAATGCGGGAGGCCTTGCGTCGGGGCTAAGGAACATTTGGAGCGGCGCGTTCGGGGTGAAAGCCGCGGCAGGCGGAACGGCGGTGTCTTTTCTTACGGTGCTGCAAAACGGGATAGCAAAGGGCGTTTTTTCCAACGAGGCAGGACTTGGCTCGGCGGCGGTGACTGCGGCGGCCGCCAGAACAGATTCGCCTGTAAAGCAGGGATTGGTGTCCATGTGCACGACATTTATTGATACGCATATAATCTGTACGGTCACGGGGCTTGCGGTCGTTTCGGCGGGACTGTACCGCGATACGGGAACAGGCGCGACAGAGCTGATAACCCGCACTTTTGAGTCTGTGCTGGGAAACGCGGGCGGCTACATAGTTACGGTGGGTGTGGTGCTTTTCGCCTACGCGTCGATACCTGGCTGGGAATATATCGGAGAAAAGGCTCTTGAATTTCTTGTCAAAAAAAAGTTTTACTGTTATATTTATCGTATAGGTTTTGTGATTACGGTCTATATCGGCGCGGTTTTGGCGGCGGCTCATGTATGGGAGCTTTCGCAGGCTGCCAACGCGCTGATGATTTTTCCAAATCTGATATCCGTGCTTGCGCTTTCCGGCGGTGTATCAAAGGATGTCAGAAGTTACAAACATGACAAAAATTCCGTTGGAGAAGGAGAAAAAACAAGTGAAGTGTGAAAGAATTTATCTTGCGGACGACAAAAGCTCATGGTTCGACACATATATCCATGAGCAGTCAAAGGAGCTGCTTCCCGGCAAAAAAAGGCCGGCGGTGTTAGTCTGTCCCGGAGGCGGCTATCAGTACACCTCGGACAGAGAGGCGGAGCCGATGGCGATCGCTTTTGCGTCCATGGGCTATCATGCCTTTGTGCTCAGATACGGCGTTGACATGAACGCCGTGCTGCCGCGCCCGCTCAAGGAGGCTGCCGCCGCGGTGGCGTATATCAAGGATAATACCGACGAGTGGCTTGTAGACGAGAACGCCGTTTTTCTGTCAGGCTTTTCGGCGGGCGGACATCTTGCCGCGTCGCTCGGCGTTTTCTGGAACGATAAGGAGATGCTTCCCGAATACGCGGACGATCAGGAGAGGATAAGACCCGCGGGACTTATTCTCGGTTATCCGGTCATAGACCTTAAAAGCACCTGCACCAAGCTGGACATAGGCATCGAGGGCTACCCTGAATACGACCAGATAGGCTTCGGCTCGTGGCATCCGGCGATCAGGGGCGAGGATATTTTTGTAAGGGAAAACAACAGGACATACGTTAATTTTGAAGTCGCGATGAACGCTTATATGTTCGGCGGCTATGCCACGGACGAGCAGATTGAAAAGTACAGCCTGCAAAAGCATGTTACAAAGGATTCAGCTCCGGCGTTCATATGGCACGGCGGAGAGGACGGGCTTATTTTCCCGCGCAATTCGATGCTTTTCGCTAACGCGCTCATGGAAAACAACGTTCCCTGCGAGCTGCATATTTTCGGCAGCGGCGGACACGGACTGGGGCTTGCCAATGAGGTGACCTCTAATTACGCATGGGAGGATGTGCCTGAGTGCAGACCGTGGCTTGAGCTTGCGAATACATGGATCAAGTCAATCCTCCGTCGGCAGTGATTATCTGTCCGGTAACATATTCGCTTAAAGACGCGACGCGGTAGATTATCGAGGCCGCTTCGGCGGTACTGCAAAGTCTGCCGGATGGAATTTCCTCGATAAGAGCGTCAAGCTCGTCTTCGGAGAGAAAAGAATTCATACGGGTATCCACGGCGCCGAATGCCACAGCGTTCACCTGAATGCGGCTCGGCGCCAGTTCTTTTGCCAAGGCTTTCGTGAACGCGTTCACGCCTCCCTTTGAGGCGGAGTAGGCAACCTCGCAGGACGCGCCGGTATTGCCCCACATTGAGGAGATGTTTATTATCCGTCCGCCCCCTAAACGCAGCATATGCGGAATGGCGCATTTGCAGACGTTGAAAACGGAGGTCAGATTAGTGCCTATAACGTTGCTCCATTCCTCAAAGCTCATGTCCTGAAGCAGTCCTATATGTGAAATACCGGCGTTGTTTATCACTATATCCGGCACCATATCGTTTGCGGACATTATTTCAAACATTTCTCCGGACTGCGCGGGGTCGGATACATCCTTCACGACGGGAAGGACTTTTGCGCCGCCCGCCTCAAGCTTAGTTGCAAGCTCCGAAAGTCCGGAAACATTGCTTTTGCAGTTTATTACAGTATTAAAGCCCTTCGCGGCGAAAAGGACAGCGCTCTCTTTGCCTATTCCGCTTGACGCTCCTGTTATTAAAACGGTGTGATCCATGGTGTGTCCTCCTGATGTGGTGCAGTGCCGCTCGGAAAGCTGCGCTTTCCTCACTGAACGGGCTGTCGCCCTATAAAAACAGCCATAGCCAGCCCTTGCTGCAGGCAGCAGGTCTGCCTCTGTCTGTTTCTGCATACCGCAAACGCAGTGCCGCTCGGAAAGCTGC
>CAJTON010000004.1:106130-138103 GCA_910577605.1 uncultured Butyrivibrio sp. | reverse complement strand
CGAGCCCACCGCCGCGCTGGACCCTATCGCCGAACAGAATATGTATAAGGAGTACGCGCGCTTTGCCGACGGTAAAATATCGGTTTTCATATCCCACAGGCTTGCGTCTACTCAGTTCTGCGACAGGATATTTTATTTGAAGGACGGCAGGATAGAGGAATGCGGAACGCATTCAGAGTTACTTGACGCCGGCGGAGAATACGCGCGGGTATTTGAAATACAGAGCCGCTATTACAGACAGAAAGAAGCGTCGGCAAAGGCGTTCGGAGAAAGCGAGGTCTGCTATGAGTGAGAATAATCAGGTCGAAAAGCTTACATTTGCGCAGAAAAAAAAGCTTTTGTTCCGTGCGATAAAAGATATAAGACGTCTGACACCCGGACTTTTAACCTTGAACATACTCGCAAATGTATCTGTTGAACTGTCGGATTTTGTACCGATAGTTGTATCGGGACTGGTTATAGACGGGTTTGCGTCGGGCAGGGATCTGCGGTATATTTTTTCAGTGATACTTATCGGAGTCGCGGCGACGTTTATTTTGAGAATACCGGATTACTGCATTCGCGAAAGGGTCATTATTCCCGGCGTATGGATGCTCACCGCAGGCGTAGATATTATGATAAGCGAAAAGATCCTTGAAATGGATTATGTCATGATAGAAAACCCGGAAACACACCGTAAGTATGACAGGATAAAAACTTTTGCGATAAGTTATGACAGGTACAGCGGTTTCGGTGTATACTGTGAGATAGTAAACAGGATAGGAGGTATTTTCAAGGGCATAGCCGGCATAGCTGCCGCCCTTGCCGTGACATGGGAGCTGTACAGTGTCGGAGTAAACGCCGGAAGATCGGCGGTTATCAATTATCTTATACTTGCCGTGGTCGTGGTCATTCTTGTGCTGCAAAATATACTGAGGAGCAAGAGCATCGTAAAAGAGGAGAATATTGAGCTTTCCGACGATACGGTAATACCTAACAGAGTGCGCAATTACTTTCTTGAAAATTACTGCGGAGAGTATCAGGCGGCGAAGGACATTCACATATACGGGCACAAAAAATATATTCTTAGAAAGACAGACGAGCTTTTTGAGAAATATCACAAAAGCAAGCTGCGCAAGGACAATGTCAAGATAAGGCAGCAGATCACGGATCAAGCGTGCGACGTTGTGCGCTCGGTGCTGATATACGGGTTCGTTATCGGAAAGGCGATGATAGGAGCTATTTCAGCGGGAAGCCTTGTGCGGGACGTACAGAGCTTTTACCGCATACAGTACGGTTTTAATCTTGCGATCGAATGTTTTACAAGACTTGGCAGCTGTATGTTTCCGCTTAAAATGATCTATGATTTCATGGATATTCCGAGTGAAAAATATGCCGGAAGCATACCTACCGAGAAGCGGGACGACAACGAATACGAGTTTGAGTTCTGCGACGTCAGCTTTAAGTATCCGTCCTCTGACAGATACGTTCTCAAGAATATCACTCTGAAATGGAAAATAGGCGAGAAAATGGCGCTCGTGGGGAAAGTCCACGCTTATCAAGCTGCTGTGCCGGCTGTATGATCCTACGGAGGGCGTTATAAAGCTGAACGGGGTCGATATCCGCAAGTATTCGATAGAGGAATATATGGAGCTGTTTTCTGTTGTATTTCAGGATTCAAAACTCTTTTCCTTCCCGCTTGCGCAGAATGTCGCGGCAAGCATGGAGTACGATGAGGAACGCGTATCGGAATGTGTTGTAAGGAGCGGTATGGGCGAGCGGGTAAAAGAGATGCCATGCGGACTGGAAACTTGTCTTTATAAGGATTTTGACGAAGAAGGCGTGGAAATATCGGGAGGCGAGGCGCAGAAAATTGAGCTTGCGCGCGCGATATACAAGGAGGGTCCGTTTGTGATACTCGACGAGCCGACTGCCGCTTTGGACCCGGTTTCCGAAAGCGAGATATACAATAAGTTCAACGAGATGGTCGGAACCAGAACGGCGATCTATATATCGCACAGGCTTTCGTCCTGCCGCTTCTGCGACGACATACTGGTGCTTGACAAAGGAAGGCTCATAGAGCGCGGCACGCATGAGGAGCTTCTGGAAAATGAAGGAGTTTATTTCAGTATGTGGCAGGCGCAGTCGGAGTATTACAAGGAAAATCCGATCATTGCATAAGGGGGACGCTTTTGCTCGGCGGTTAAAAGGAGACGAAAATGGAAAAAACAACTAATGAAAAACTCATAAGCTGGATCGAAAACAAAGCGCGGACACGTTACGCAAATGACATAGCGGCTGTTCTTTTGTACGGTTCGTATGTAAATAAAACCGCCGGACCGAAGTCTGACATCGACTGCTGTTTTATTCCCAAAACCGACAGGGGATATGAGTTTTGCGCGGACTTTATCATATCCGGAACAGGCTACGATATTTTTCCCGTTAGCTGGGAAAGGCTTGAAGGTATCGCAGACTTGGACGAGTGCCTGATGCCGTTTGTCGGAGATTCAGAAATTCTGTACTGCGCTTCAGACAGCGATATGCAAAGATTTACGGCGCTCAAGGAGAGACTTAAGAAAAATCTTGCGGATGATCGTGCCGTCCGCGCCGCCGCTGAGAAAAGGATCGCCATGGCGGGAGCCATATATAATGGCATATCCGAAAACTGTGGATTAAAAGAGGCGCGTCTCGCGGCGGGGTATATAATTATGACGCTTGCGGACGCGGCGGCGGTTTACAGTCATACTTATTTTCATTTCGGATTGAAAAAGCAGTTCGAGGATCTAAGGGGCATACCGGGGCTGCCCGAAGAGATAAGCGGCGAATATCTGCGCGTCATCGAGGCTGATACTCCGGAGGAAACGATCACACACTGTCTTGCCATGTTTGGCGAGGTGTGCGAATATACTGGTATAGCTTTTGATTTCGGTAAAAAAGCAAAAGAAAACGTCGGGCAGGAGAGCCGGACCTCGCCGCCAGACTATGCCGGGCTTGCCTGTCTGTACGAGGAGATAAGCTCCACCTTCAACAAGATATACTCCTGCTGCGAATCGGGAAACTATATTCTTGCTTTTCTGAGCGCCGTATGTCTTCAGTATGAGCTGGACGAGGCGCATAAGGGCTGCGGCTCGAAGGAATATGATATTCTCAGCGCTTACGACTGCAAAAACCTTGACGCTATCCGCGAGTCGGCGCGTGAAACAGAAAACGATTTTGTGAGATTTATCAAAGAAGGCGGCGGGATAATACACAGCTATGAAAGCTTTGAGGAATTTGAGGCGGCGGGACTTTGAAAAGCATGGCGCGATCTGGATTTTACAAGAGATAAAGTATTGCAGTTCGCAAGGCTTGTCAGGCGGCGTTTATGCCGTATTTTAAGAAGGAGCGTAATTTATGCTGAACATGAAAAAAGGATGTGCCGTCCCGTTTCCCGAAAAGCTCAAGGAGGAATATCAGGCCGGGGAAAACAGGCTGACGGCGAATGTCGGGGCGGATAAGCTTATTGAGGTTCTTGAGCATTTCCTGTCCATGTATGAAGAGCCGGCTTTTTTTATTCTTGAGCTGCCGACTAACGCCAACGATGAGGAGAGCGGAGCGGACGGCGAAATAAACCAGCTTCATAAGGACGTTTATTATATAGACGGGTTAAGCGCACAAGATGCCCTTGCGCTGCTAAAAAGAGAGGGAGAGCTGCTCATTAACGACGGAATCTCACAGTTCGGCTTCGGCGGACATGAAACGGGCGACGAGATAATGGTATGCAGCTACAATGTGGTGATAATATTCAGCGGCAATATCGGCAAATATAAGGGCTTTTTTGAAGCTCACGGAATAAATGAGACAAAAGAGCTTATAACGGCGTGGGATACGTTTTCGAGGGAGAATCCCGGAAGCTGCCGCGTCTATGCCGTGGAAGGCAGGGACGTATATTCGATTCCCGATCTGTATAAGGATAAGGGAATGTATCTGGCTGAAAGAAGAGCGGAATAGACGGGCTGAAGAGAAAATCTCTTTTTTTCTTAAAAAAAATCTTTACAAATCGAACATATGTGCTATAATAAAATCAGAACAAATGTTTGGAGGCGCGCTATGCACATATGTGAGAATCTCAGCATTACGGATAAGTTAGCGATACTTACTGCCGCCGCTAAATACGACGTTGCCTGCACCTCAAGCGGTACGGCGCGCGGTAATAACGGCGCGGGTATAGGCAGCGCGGTCAAGAGCGGAATATGCCATGCTTTTGCGGCGGACGGACGCTGTATATGTCTTCTCAAAATCCTTTTTACAAATGAATGCGTGTTTGACTGCAGATATTGCGCGAACCGCGCGTCCAACGACGTGGTCAGGACTTCCTTCACTCCGGAGGAGGTCTGTACGCTGACGATGGAATTTTACAGGCGCAATTATATAGAAGGGCTTTTCCTGAGCTCAGGGATACTCAAGAATCCGACGTACACTATGGGACTTCTTTACGAGACGGTTAAGAAGCTGCGCGAGGAATATCATTTCGGAGGGTATATCCATGTCAAAGCGATTCCGGGCGCCGCGCCGGAGCTTATCGAGATGACGGGATGGTATGCCGACAGGATGAGCGTCAATCTGGAGCTGCCGACGACCGAAGGGCTTAAATCAATGGCTCCGAACAAATCACGCAGGACAATTCTTGCGCCTATGAGACAGATCCAGCAGGGAATAAGCAGTAACAGGCTGATGTTAAGCGACGGAAAGTCGCGTTATGCATCAGACAGGAAAACAATTCCGCAGAAAGGTTCTGCGGAACTTGCCGCGCCGGACGGCAATACGGCAGTCACCGGTTTTCGCAGACGGGAAGGAAGGTATGTCCCGGCGGGGCAGAGCACGCAGATGATCATCGGCGCGACGCCGGAGAACGACTATCAGATAGTGACCGTGGCGGAGGCTTTGTATAAAAAATACGAACTGAAGAGGGTTTTCTATTCGGCGTTTGTCAACGTAAATCGCGACAGCACGCTTCCGGCGGTGGACGGAGGGACGCCGCTGCTTCGCGAGCACAGGCTTTATCAGGCGGACTGGCTGTTAAGGTTTTACGGATTTAAAGCCGACGACCTCTTGTCGCCGGAGAAGCCGGATTTTAACGTGCTGCTTGACCCGAAATGCGACTGGGCGCTGAGGCACCTTGATATTTTTCCGGTTGAGATCAACAGGGCGGATTATTATTCGCTTTTGAAGGTTCCGGGAATCGGCGTAAATTCAGCAAAGAGGATCGTCAAGGCGAGAAGAAGCGCCCGTCTGGATTTCGGGGATATTAAGAAAATGGGAGTGGTCTTAAAGCGCGCGCTGTATTTTATTACCTGCTCCGGAAGAATGATGTATAATACGAGGATCGAGGAGGACTATATCGTGCGCAATCTGCTTGACTCCGACAGAAACGTGAAAAACAGGCTCGGAGGGGATATAACATACAGGCAGCTTTCTTTTTTTGACGATTCGCAGGAGGAGATGTTCCCGAAAACCGTCGTCAGGGATAATTCCTACGGCGTGCTTACCGGACAGCTTTGAGCATATAATGAGAACAGGAGGATTGCCGTATGGTCATATGCTGCTGCGACGGGAGCGTTGACGGGATTCTGACCGCGGTCTTTGAGGCGTGGTCGACAGACATCAGGACAAGCGAGATTTCCGTGGACAGGCACGGCAATATGGTATTGTTTGCCGAGTACCGCGATGTTGTCACGGATTACGATAAGGCGGCGAGAGTCGCGTCCGCGGTCATAAATAAAATATCGCCGGAGGCGTACGAACTGGTGTATTACGCGTGCCTCTCGGACGACGCGGAGAGGGGCAACGCCGTTTTGCAGTTTATCAGAAAAGGCATAAGAAACGGCGCGGCTGTTGTGGACGATTTACAGGACCGCAACGTAATGAAGGTGTTTGAGCTGAAACGCAACGCATTCCGTGAAATGGAGCATTACCGCGGCTTTCTCAGATTCGTTCAGCAGGGTGACTATCTGCTTGCGAGATTTGAGCCGAGGAATGACCTTCTTGTTCCGCTTGCAGATTTTTTCGGGGACAGGCTTTTGCAGGAGAATTTCGTAATAGCGGATATGACGAGGGGAAAGGCGGCTGTCCACAGGGCGTATGAATCTTTTTATCTGTGCGATATAGATCCGGAGCTTATCAGGAATATTGAATATGAGGACGAGGAAAAAGTGATAAACAGTCTTTGGAAAACCTTTGAGCGCACGATAGGAATAGAGGCGAGATATAATCCTGAACTTCAGAGGCAGAATATGCCGCTTAGGTTCAGAAAATATATGAACATGGACTGAATTAAACGGCAAAAGCCGCGCGTCTGCAGGCTTTTCGCGGATATATAAAAAATACTTGCAATACTGCGTATCTGTGCTAAAATAATGGGGACAATAGAATAGTGAGAGGATTATGATTCAAAAAGGAGACGCACATAATGAAGAAGCATTTATGCACTTTACTTTTTATGGCACTTTTGACGGCTGTACTGAGCGGATGCGCAGGCGGCACGGGAACGTCTTCGGGCGATAATCCCTCTAAGGAGCAAAAAAGCTCCGTTGTTGTAGGTATACAGCAGGATATTGACAGTCTTGACCCTCACAAAGCGACAGCGGCAGGAACTAAGGAAATCTTGTTTAATATTTTTGAAGGCTTGGTAAAGCCTGACGAAAACGGCAATCTGATAAGCGCCGTTGCCAGTGATTATTCCGTTTCGGAGGACGGGTTGGAATACACCTTCATTCTCAGGGAAAACGTGAAGTTTCACAATGGCAGCGCCGTGACGGCTGAGGATGTGAAGTACTCTCTTGAGAGAGTTTCGGGACTGTTGGACGGGACCCCGCTCATTTCCACTCTTAGCACGATTCAGGCCGTTGATATTATTGATGAAAAGACGGTTCGTGTCAAGGTGGAGAACGCCAATACGGAGCTGATTTACAGCTTTGTAGCCGCGATCATTCCCGCGGGTAGCGGGGAGGACGAGAAGGCGGATCCCATCGGAACGGGACCGTTTTCTTTTGTTTCCTACTCGCCGCAGGAGGGAATCAAGGTAAAGAAGTTTGACGATTACTGGCAGAAGGGGCTTCCTTATCTTGAAGAGGTCAATTTCAAGATCATCAACAGTGCGGAGACCGCGCTGCTTGAGCTTAAGGGCGGTACGATAGATATTTATGCTTATCTTACCGATTCGCAGGCAAACGAGCTTAAAGACAGCTTTAATGTGGTGGCTTCGCCCTCCAACGTCGTTCAGGCTCTTTTCCTCAACAATCTTGAGAAGCCGCTTGACGATGTGAGAGTAAGACAGGCGATCTGCTATGCTCTTGACAAGGATTCGGTCAACGATTTCGTGGGCGGCGGCAACGGAACCATAATAAGCTCGGCGATGCTGCCGACGCTTAAGGATTTCTATTCCGACCTTAACGACACATACGGAACGGCTGCGAATGTTGAGAAGGCGAAGGAGCTTTTGGCTGACGCGGGCTATGCGGACGGATTTGACCTTGAGATAACGATTCCCTCCAATTACGAATTCCATATGCAGACGGGAGAGGTCATCGTTGAACAGCTGAAGGCTGTCGGCATCAACGCCAAAATAAATCCGGTCGAGTGGAACGCGTGGCTTGAGGACTGCTACAACGGACGCAAGTATCAGGCGACGATAAGCGGAATTACCTGCGACATGACGCCGGGTTATCTGCTCAACAGATTCCAGACCGAGTCAAAGAAGAATTTCGTGAACTTCGCAAGTGAAGAATATGACGAAATTTACTTAAAGGCGGCAGGCAGTCTTGACCTTAAGAAAAAGGCGGAGTATTACGCCGAGCTTCAGAAGATCGTATGCGACGAGGCGGCGAGCGCGTTTTTGCAGGTTCCCGCCAATACGACGGCGATAAATAAGGAGCTTGAAGGCTACAAATTCTATCCTGTATATGTGCAGGATCTGAGCACTGTATATTTTAAGGATTCAAAGGACTAAGCAGCGCAGTAATAATGAAACACCCTTCGGGGATACCATTATGCGTTAAAAAAGCAACTCAACAATAGTGAAAGGAGGTGGGGGAGCCGTGAAATATTTTATTAAAAAAATTTTTACTCTCATTATTACATTGTTTGTCGTTTCGGCGGCTGCCTTCATCGCCTTTCAGATCATTCCGGGCGATGTGGTGACTTCTATTTTGGGGACGGAGGCGACGCCCGAAAGAGAAGAACAGCTCCGCGAGGAGCTTGGACTTAACGACCCTCCCGTGAAAAGATACATAAACTGGGTGAATGATTTGGTACACGGAGATTTTGGCGTAAGCTACAAATACTCCAAAAATATGAATGAGATGATGCCGGTGGCCGAGCTCATAGGGGATAAGCTCCCGGTCACACTCTGGCTTTCGGCGCTGTCTCTTTTGCTTATAACCGGCGTTTCGATCCCGCTTGGCGTGCTTTGGTCGAGAAGCAGGAGTAAATTTCTGGATTCCGCGTTAGGAGTGCTTACGCAGGTCTCGATGGCGGTTCCGTCTTTTTTTCTGGGAATACTTGTGACCTATCTGTTCGGAATCGTCTTTAAGCTGTTCGCGCCGGGAGGGTATGTAAGCTATAAGGAAAATATGGCGGGATTTATAGGTTATCTCATTTTTCCGGCAATATCCGTAGCGATACCCAAAATCGCAATGACGGCGAGATTCCTGCGCAATTCGATGCTTACGGAGATGAAGGCGGACTATGTGCGCACGGCGTACAGCAAGGGCTGCGGGGAGCGGAGAGTGTTTTACGGGCATATGCTCCGCAACGCGATGATGCCCGTCATAACCTTTCTCGGAATGATAATAGCGGAGATCGTTGCGGGAAGTATAGTGGTGGAGCAGGTTTTCGGACTTCCGGGAATCGGAAGGCTCCTTATAAGCTCGATCTCGACGAGGGATTTTCCGGTGGTGGAAATTCTGATATTATATATTACTTTTATTGTTATTTTCGTATATTTTCTGGTTGATATTCTTTACAGAGTGATAGATCCGAGGATAAGCGGCAAATAGGGCATAATATGAAGAAGGATTCTTATAAAGGAATAAAAATAAACAGACATATAACAGTGGGCGGGATTATGACCGCCCTTGCCCTGCTGACCGCGCTTGTGGCTTTGTTCTGGACGCCTTACGAGACTACGGCTATGTCGGCGGCGGAAAAATTCGCCGCGCCGTCGTTAAGACATATATTCGGCACCGATAATTTCGGGCGGGACATTTTTTCGAGAGTTATGAACGGCGTGGGCACGACCCTGCTGATAAGCATAATGATAGTTGCGATCTCCGCGACTGCGGGGATTCTTCTCGGCGCGGTAACGGGATATTTCGGAGGGATACTCGACGAGGCGGTTATGAGGATAACCGACGCGGTGAACGGTTTTCCCAGCATTCTTCTGGCGCTTGTTATGATAAGCGTTCTGGGAAGCGGCAGGCATAATCTGGTAATATCGCTGGGTATCGTTTTTACGCCCAGTTTTGTGAGGATCGTCCGCAGCGAATTCATACGGCTGCGAGACGCCGATTATATAATGAGGGCGAGGCTGATGGGCGTCGCGAAGCCGAGGATACTCTTCGTGCATATTCTGCCCAATATTTTTTCGACCTTTTGGGTGTCGGTGATGATAGGCTTCAACAACGCGATACTTGCGGAATCTGGCATGAGCTATCTCGGTATCGGCGTGCTGCCGCCGGACGCGAGTCTTGGCAAAATGCTTTCGGACGCGCAGGGTTATCTTACCTCCGCGCCCTGGTATCCTTTGGCGCCGGGGCTTGCTATCGTATGGATAGTTCTCGGCTTTTCGCTTCTTGGAGAGGGGATACGCAGACTCGGAGAAGAGAAGGGAGGCGCGGCATGATAAAAATAGAGAATCTTTCCGTCTCCTTCGGCAAGGTCAAAGCGGTAAACGACGTAAGCTTTGAAATAAATAAGGGGGAAATACTTGGAGTCGTCGGGGAATCAGGTTCAGGCAAGTCCGTGACCGCTCTGACGATTATGGGACTTTTGTCTGAAAGCGCCTCGGTCACGGGCGGTCGCATAACCTTTGACGGGGAGACGCTGCTTGAAGCGGGAAAGCCCAAAAACAAGGCTTTGTACCGGAAATATCAGGGCGAGCGTATGTCCATGGTTTTTCAGGAACCTATGACCTCGCTGAATCCTACGCAGAGGGTCGGCGCGCAGGTGACGGAGATGCTTAAGCTTCACGCCTCTCTTGACAGGGACGATATGAAAAAAAGAGTGCTTGAAAGCTTTGGCTCTGTTGGGCTTAACGATCCCGAAAAGGTTTACTCAAGCTATCCGCATCAGCTTTCGGGAGGTATGCGACAGAGGGTCATGATCGCGATGGCTGTTATCCTTCATCCCGACCTCATCGTCGCCGACGAGCCTACGACTGCTCTGGACGTTACTGTTCAGAATCAGATAATAAAGCTTCTCAAGAATATAAATGAAGAACAGCAAAACGCGATGCTTTTTATAACGCACGACCTGAATCTCGCAAGAAGGATCTGCGACAGAGTCGCGGTGATGAAGGACGGGCGCATTGCCGAGATAGGAAGGACGGAGGACATTTTTGAGAATCCGTCGGGGGATTATACGAAGCGTCTTATTGACGCGGTGCCTTCAAGACACAAGCCGCGTTTTGATATTGAGGAAAACAGGGATTACAGTATTCTGCAAGTGCGGAATCTAAACGTATATTATAACGACGGGGGAAATTCTCTTTTTTCCCGTAAAAAAAGACGACGCATTGTGGATAACGTATCCTTTGACATAAAGCAGGGCGAGGCGCTGGGTCTTGTAGGGGAAAGCGGCTGCGGAAAGACTACGCTGTCAAAGGCTGTTTTGGGCATAAATAAGGACATTGAAGGCGAGGTAACCAACAATACCGTGAGGCCGCAGATGATTTTTCAGGACCCGTACAGCAGCCTTAATCCGTCCAAAACGGTGGGATGGCTTCTGGAGGAGCCTTTGAGGGCGGCAGCGGCGCTTGACAAGAGTTTAGTGCTGAGCGCTTCTGACATAAGTGCGCAGGCGCATGATATGCTTCACCGTGTCGGCATGGAGGATATGTATTATGACAGAAGGCCGTCGCAGCTTTCAGGAGGACAGCGCCAGCGGGTGAGCATCGCGCAGGCATTGATAACCAAGCCCGGATTTGTAGTGGCGGACGAGCCGGTCTCGGCTTTAGACGTCACTATGCAGGTTCAGATAATGGAGCTGATGAGGAGGCTTCAGGAGGAACTTAAGCTTTCATACCTTTTTATATCCCACGATATAAATGTGGTCTATCAGATGTGCGACAGAGTCATGGTAATGAAATCCGGCAGGATAGTTGAAATGGGAGATATAGAGGAGGTCTTTGCAAATCCTTCGCAGGATTACACGAAGGAGCTGCTCGGCAACTCGTAAAAGAGCTTTGGCGGCGCGGTAGGAACCGCGCCGTTTGTGCGCAACCGGAATGTCGTGTTAAAAAACGACATCCGC
Organism: uncultured Butyrivibrio sp.; assembly: GCA_910577605.1. Taxonomy (GTDB): domain Bacteria; phylum Bacillota; class Clostridia; order Lachnospirales; family Lachnospiraceae; genus Eshraghiella. The sequence continues at coordinate 126,616 of CAJTON010000004.1, read as the reverse complement.
TATATTTTTCTTGAAATTTATGTCAAATTGTGCGAAAATGAATTTAATTGCCGGGACTGCTTTTAAATTCGCGGCAAAAGTGATTTTCATATATTGAAAGGAGTTCTATAATGATTTACACACAGGAAATTCAGAAAATGTGTCCGGTAGCTCAGGGTGTTCATCATGGAGCAGCCCCCTGCCCCAACGAAGGTAACTGGGTACAGTACAAAGAAATTAAGGACATTTCAGGTTTCACACACGGAATCGGCTGGTGCGCTCCTCAGCAGGGCGCCTGCAAGCTTTCGCTCAACGTCAAGAACGGGGTTATACAGGAGGCGCTTGTTGAGACTATCGGCTGTTCGGGTATGACTCATTCGGCGGCTATGGCTGCCGAGATACTTCCGGGACTTACGGTCCTTGAAGCTATGAATACGGACCTCGTATGTGACGCCATTAATACAGCGATGAGAGAACTCGCACTTCAGATCATCTACGGAAGAACGCAGAGCGCGTTTTCAGAGGACGGACTTGCGGTAGGCGCAGGTCTTGAGGACCTCGGAAAAGGTCTCAGGTCTCAGGTCGGAACCATGTACGGAACTCTTGAGAAGGGACCCCGCTACCTTGAGATGGCAGAGGGCTATGTAACGGGAATCGCTCTTGACGCGGATGATGAGATTATCGGTTATCAGTTCGTTTCTCTTGGCAAGTTTACGGATTTCGTCAAGAAGGGCGACGATCCTAATACGGCATGGGAAAAAGCAAAGGGTCAGTACGGACGCGTTGCGGACGCTGTCAAGATCATTGACCCCAGAGAGGAATAGGAGGTAACGATAATGGCTTTATTTGAATCATATGAAAGAAGAATCAACCAGATAAACGCGGCGTTAAACAGCTACGGAATCTCTTCGATTGAAGAAGCGGAGAAGATCACCAAGGACGCCGGACTTGACGTGTACGACCAGATCAAGAAGATCCAGCCTATTTGCTTCGAGAACGCGTGCTGGGCATACATAGTCGGCGCGGCTATCGCTATCAAAAAAGGATGCAGGAAAGCTGCCGACGCTGCCGCTGCTATCGGAGAGGGACTTCAGGCATTCTGCATTCCCGGTTCGGTTGCAGATACCCGTAAGGTAGGATTAGGACACGGAAATCTCGGCAAGATGCTGCTTGAGGAGGACACAGAGTGCTTCGCATTCCTTGCGGGACATGAATCGTTTGCTGCGGCAGAGGGCGCTATCGGTATTGCGGAGAAGGCAAACAAGGTGCGTCAGAAACCTTTGAGAGTTATTCTTAACGGTCTCGGCAAGGATGCGGCAAAGATCATTTCCAGGATCAACGGATTTACTTTTGTTGAAACAGAGTACGATCCTTATACCAATACTGTAAAGGAAGTAAGCAGAAAGTCTTATTCGGAGGGACTCCGCGCTAAGGTAAACTGCTATGGCGCAAACAGCGTTCCCGAGGGCGTTGCGATCATGTGGAAAGAGAATGTAGACGTATCCATCACCGGAAATTCTACCAACCCTACGAGATTCCAGCATCCGGTTGCGGGTACATACAAGAAGGAACGCAATGAAGCGGGAAAGAAATATTTTTCAGTTGCGTCAGGCGGCGGTACGGGAAGGACCCTTCATCCCGACAATATGGCGGCAGGTCCCGCTTCCTACGGTATGACGGATACGCTCGGACGTATGCACTCCGACGCTCAGTTTGCGGGTTCTTCGTCGGTTCCCGCTCATGTTGAGATGATGGGACTTATCGGCGCAGGCAACAACCCCATGGTCGGCATGACTGTTGCGGTTGCGGTTTCTGTACAGGAAGCAGCCGATGCCGGAAGATTTTAATTAAACAGATTTTATGCGGGCAGCGCACCGGAGGTGTATGTTTCTGTACTGCTCCGGAGCTGTCGCAATCAGCCATAATCCGATATTTTAAATACGGGTTATGGCTTTATGTGGCTTTTGCGGCATTTTTTTGCCTGATTTAAAGGAGGAAGAATAATGATATTTAGAAAAAAAACCGGATTTTTTTCTTTGATCGCTGCGGCGGTAATGCTGTCAGCAGTATTGGCGGGCTGCGGTACGACGGATAAGGAGGAGGAAACTTCCATGACACATGAGGCTGCGACGGATGCGCCCACTAACGCTCCGACAGACGCTCCTGCGCAGGAGACGACGGCCCCCGAAGCGACGGAGGGAGAGACTGTCACGCAGGCGGCTGCGAGCGGTAAGTACAGCAAGGAAGAGCTGCATTGCAAATACGACGACGTAGATATTTTCGGGACGCTGTATACTCCGGATTCCGGTAACGAAAAATATCCTGCGGTGATTTTAAGCCACGGCTATAACTGCATAGGCAATGATATGCAGGACATTGCGGTAAGTCTTGCGAAGAACGGTATCATGGCGTACACGTTCGATTTCTGCGGAGGGAGCACACGCTCGGCAAGCAGCGGAGATTCCGTGGATATGAGCATTGAGACGGAGCAGGATAACCTTCGTCATGTTATAGACATGATAGCCGGAATGGAAAATGCCGACAGCGCGAAGATTTATCTGTACGGCGAAAGTCAGGGAGGCTTTGTGGCGGCTCTTACCGGAGCGGAGATGCCTGACAGGATAGCAGGAATGTTTCTGGTGTACCCGGCATTCAGCATAGTGGACCAGTGGCTTGCCATGGATCCTGAAGATATGAAGGAGCCGTTCCAGTTCATGGGTTCAATGACGCTTTCAAAAACCTTCTACGACGGAGTTCCGAGATACGACGTGTATGAGCATATCAAGGCTTTCACCAATCCTGTGCTTATTTATCAGGGCGACAAGGATCAGGTGGTCGGCGTTTCTTATGCAGAGCGCATAGACGAGGCGTTCCCTGATTCCGTGCTCACGATAGTCGAGGGCGCCGGTCACGGCTTCGGCGGCAAGGACAGAGAGCTTGTAAAAAACGGTGTCTGTGAATTTCTCACAGGCAATAATGATTAAGTAAAATTTAAGGGACATTCCGAAATCTCTCAGGAAACGGAATGTCCCTTTTGCAATATTCTACCTTGAGTAGTAACCGCATATAATTTCAGATACGATATCCTCCGGTCCGGTCAGTGTGACGCGCGTGTTTTTGCCGTTTCTTTGCAGGGAAAACTTTGCGACGCTGTTGTGAGAGGAACGGTTCATCTGACCGCAGAAGAAATCCGAAATCTCCCCGGATTCTTCGTCGCTTACATAAAAATCCATAACCGTACAAATTTGATTTTCTTTTTTTGCGTCATCGGCAAGAAAATCAAGAGCCTGCGCGTTTATTTTATTTTTTATGCCGCAGGCGACATTAGTGTCGGAGATGAAATCAATGAAATCATCAGGAGTGAATTTCCATACTCCGTCTGTTTTTTCTCCGTTAAGGATCCCCATGTTAATATAGTTTCTGAGCGTACGGGTCGAAAAACCTGTCATTGCCGCCACTTCGTTGATAGTATAACTTTCCATAAATAAAAACTCCTTGTTATTATTTGTCCCGCGCCTGACATAAGTTAATTATAAAGCGGTTTTCTTTTTCCTTCAATTTGAAATGGGGCGGTTTTTTCATACCATATCACGAAAGCTCTGACCATTCGGTTTTGCGGCAGTCAAAGTCCGGGCTTGCCGGAGAGAGTGTAAAGCCGTCCTCAATATTGCCGGACAGTATAAAATTATATTCGCAGCCTTTTTTCGCGTCCCACTCCACAAATGCGTCGATAAGCGTTTCCTCGCCGTTTTCGGGGCACACATAAAGGGCGATGCCGAAGCCGTCGATATTATTTTTGCCGGGGAAAAGAGCCTTGACGATTTCAAAACAGGCGGTTTCTCCGTCAGAGAACGGTTTGCTTTGATCAGTGTTTCCGTATTCGTTGCCGCCCACAGCTTTGCGGTCAAGGTAATACTCCGAGTGCAGCTTGTACACGGGAGTGTGGCTTTGAATCTTGATATTTACTATAAAGCAGACGTCGTCAGGCAGCTGTGGGGGCGTATCCTTATCGGACCGCGACGCAGAGCTTTTTGCTGCGGAGCCGGAGTGCGGCGCTGTGTACGAACAGGCACACATACCTGATGTTAATAATATTATTATGGCAGACAAAATGATTTTTTTCACAAGTTTATTTCTCCTTTTTACCGCTGATAGTATAGTGCAATAAAGTGTAAAAGTCCGAATGACTGTCAATTCTTTTTATTGATGGTATTATATAAGAATCCGTACGGAAATGCAAGCAAGCGACGGAAGGCGTCCGGTTCGGAGGTCAATACGGGTTTTGACTGTACATTTTAACGGCAAAAATATTATACATTAGTTATATAAGCCGGATATGGAGATAATATATATGTCCGCAGAATATACTTTTGCATATCATAATACCGGCAGTCTGCGGTAAAAAATAATTTACCGCATAATGACGGCGCTGCCGCGGAAAAACCGCGCTCTTAGACTGGCATGGCTGACATCTGCGCCTTGCGGGGAAGAAACTTTCTGAATGAATTTTTTATTTTGATAGAATTGTACTATGTTTAGGTAGTATTGTGCAAGAGTTGTAAATTCCTTTGATATTAGAATGCATATAAAGGCTTGAGTTTGCTCTGTCAGAAAAGGAGGGACGGCAAACTTGCCGGCGCATAACACAATATGTAAAAGGAAGGAGAATTAAAGTGGAGAAATTTAGGAAACTATTATCGCTGATTGTTGTATTTGTATTGTCGGCATCGCTTATTGCGGGATGCGGAGCAAAGAACGACAGCAGCGAGGGTACCACTGCCGAGACGGAAAAAGTAACCGAAACTGAAAAGTCCACAGAGGCTGAGACTAAGAAGGAACCGTCCGGAGATACGCCCTCCAGCGTAACAGTTAATCTGCACTATATCAGGGAAGACAAGGATTACACCGGCTGGAACGTCTGGTTTTGGGCAGAGAGCGACGGAAAAGCATATGAGTTCGGAAGCGAGCAGGATGAACACGGAGTCGTGTGTACGGCGGAATTTCCTGCGGCCACGCAGCAGATAGGTTTTATTGTAAGACTTAATGAATGGGAGGCCAAGGATTGTGAGGCTGACCGTTTTATCGACACTTCCTCGATACTTGCAGGAACGGTTGATGTGTATGTTGTTTCAGGACAGGACGAAATAGCGGATATTGTATTTGCCGACGACTGTGTTAAAGGAACGGGAGTTTCTTCGGCTGTCATGGGCGATGACTATAAGTCGCTTACCGTGACTTTATCCGAAAAATGGACGGAAGAAACGGTTATAGAAGTTATTGACGGAGACGGAGAGGTCGTTAAATACGAAAGTCTCAAGGCTGACGAAAAGGATGATACCAAGGTCGTTCTTACTTTTGCCGAAGAGCTTGACGCGTTCGGCACATATAAGGTTCGATTGGATGAAGCCTACCTTTTTGACATAACGATTCCAGATTTGTTCTCAATGGAATCATTCGAGAAGAATTATACATATGAAGGCGGAGACCTTGGAGCGGTATGGAGCAAGGACTCAACAACATTTAAGGTATGGGCGCCTACAGCCGAGAACGTAAAGGTAAATCTCTACAAGGGCGGAGCAAAGTCGGGAGACGACCTTATCGAATCCCACGATATGACGTCCGGAGATAAGGGCGTATGGAGCGTTAAGGTCGACGGAGACTTGAACGGCGTTTATTACACATACACCGCCGATTTCGGAAAGTTCAGCAACGAGGCGTGCGACCCTTATGCGAAGGCAGTCGGTGTAAACGGCGACAGGGCTATGGTTATCGACCTTGCCTCGACCGATCCCGACGGATGGGATAAGGATAAGAATCCTAATTCAAGTCTTAATTTTACCGATGTTTCGGTGTATGAGCTTCACATAAGGGACCTTTCGTCGGATGCGGCTTCCGGAATTACCAATACGGGCAAGTTCCTCGGTCTGACGGAAAAGGGAACTGTAAACAGCACGGGCGAGGCTACCGGACTTGATCATATCAAGAATCTTGGCATAAGCCATATTCAGCTTAATCCCGTATACGATTACGCGACTGTTGACGAGTCAAAGAAAGATTCCAAGCAGTATAACTGGGGATATGATCCCAAGAACTACAACGTGCCTGAGGGTTCGTATTCGACAGACCCTTATAACGGAGATGTCAGGGTAAAGGAATTCAAGCAGATGGTGAAGACGCTTCACGATAACGACATAAGCGTTATTATGGACGTGGTATACAACCATACATATAATACGGATTACTGCTTTAATAAGCTTGTACCCGATTATTTTTACAGACCTAATTCCAACGGTTCAGGCTGTGGCAACGATGTTGCGACTGAAAGAGCGATGGTAAGAAGATTTATCGTTGAGTCTGTTGTATACTGGGCAAAAGAATATCATATTGACGGTTTCAGATTTGACCTTGTAGGACTTATCGACCTTGACACGATCAAGGAGATAAGAACAGAACTTGACAAAATTGATCCTTCGATAATCCTTTACGGAGAAGGCTGGTCAATGGATACGAAGACGACGAAGAACAATGTCGCTCTCGCTATCCAGAACAATGTGAGATTCCTTGAAGGCTTCGGAATGTTCAACGATACCATCAGAGACGCTATAAAGGGCAGTGTTTTCAGTCCCGAAGAAAAGGGATTTGTAAACGGCGACACAAGCAAGACCGAGGCGATCAAAAACTGCATACGCGGCAGACTTACATGGAGTTCGCTGCCGTATCAGCAGATCATATATTCCTGCTGCCATGACAATATGACGATATGGGATGAGATCAATACATCCAATGCGGACGACAGCGAGGAAGCAAAAATCAAGCAGAACCTTTTGTCGGCGGCAATCGTGTATACTTCACAGGGAGTTCCCTTTATACTTGCGGGAGAAGAATTCCTTAGAAGCAAGACCAACGCGGACGGAAGCTTTAATTCAAACAGCTACAACGCTCCCGATTCCGTGAACAGTCTTAAGTGGGACGATCTCGGCAAGGCGGAGTACAAGACTGTATACAATTACTATAAGGGATTGATAGCTTTCAGAAAGGCTCACGCGGCTCTTAGAAGCATGGAGGAAGCAGGCGGCTTCTATACCTTCACGGAAGGAACCGAAAAGGGAGTTATCGCATACGAGCTTGCTCCTAACAACGGAGAAGTTTCGGACGGAATCTTTGTCGTATACAACTCCCTTACCGAGGCTCAGACAATAACTCTTCCCGAGGGAGAATGGACGATATGCGTTCAGGGAGACAAGGCGGGAACCGAGTCGCTCGGAACGGCGTCAGGAAATTTGACAGTTGATGGAATTTCCACAACAATTCTTGTAAAAGGAAGTCTTAAGTGATATAATCACAGATAAGGGAAGCTTGACCGCGTTCTGGTCCGGCATACCTTGCGCAAAAAAATTTAATAATATGATATAAGAGCCGATGAAGGCTTTTGTATAGACAAAAAATTATTTTAAAAGGAGTAGTTATTATGAAAAAAATGAAAAAAGTACTCGCAGCGGTACTCGCAGCAACGATGGTTATCGGCATGATGGCTGTATCTGCATTAGCGGAAGACGGAGACACCTACAATGTAGCTGGTGCGGAAGGACTTTGCGGAGTTGACTGGGATCCGGCACAGAATCAGATGACTGACAACGGAGACGGAACATGGTCACTTTCATTTACAGGCATTGCGGCAGGAACATATGAATTTAACGGTGCTTGGGGAACAGAGTACAACCTTGAAGGCAACTCATCATTGGGCGGTGGAAACGCTACCGTAGAAGTTGCGGAGGATAACTCAACAGTAGTTGTTTCCTTTGACGGAGAGAAGGCTCTTGTAGCTGTTAATCCTGTTGACGATGCTCCGGAGCCTCCGGCTGACGATACCCCTACCGGTGACGCTTCACACGCTGTACTTTTCGTTGTAATCGCAGCAGCTGCAGCAGCAGTAGCCGTTGTAGCAAGCAAGAAGAGAGCGGTTGAAGAATAATTTTTTGTTATGATTTTTGCTCCCGCTGGATATCCAGAGAAAGATTGTCGGCAGAAGCTGGCGGGGGTCCGGCTTGATTGGTATAAAGGACGGTGCGGTATACAAAACACGTCTTGCTTTTTATGCTGATGTGATGTAAAATATTAGAAAATAGGGTTATGCGAGAATACAGAAGCTATTTTTATTTTACGAAAAGGAGTTTTGCGGATTATGAGGAAAAAACGGGGAATGTCGATAGGAGTTCTGCTTGTGTTGCTGTTAGTTATACCTATGGTGGCTGTATCGGCTATAAATACGCTGACGGGAACTAAAAGAATAAGGGAGGCGCTGCTTGAGTCGAATCAGGCGTCGGTAGAGGCGATGTGCATAGCCTTGATGGAATCGTATGAATCAATGTTTACCGGCGACTGGAGATATGAGGATGAAATTCTTTATAAAGGGACCGGAAACGTGACTCTGCGTACACAGTCTATGCTTGATGATATAAAGGAATATAAGAATTATGACGTTACGCTGTTCTGGGGCGACACGCGCATACTGACGACGCTGAGGGACGAGAACGGGGAACGCATAATAGGAACAAAGGCCGATGAAAAGGTTGCGGAGCAGGTCCTCAATCAGGGTGAGGCATATTTTGATCAGAAATTCAAAGTAAACGGCGTGGAATGCTATGTCGGTTACGAGCCTCTCAAGAATCCCGACGGCACTGTGGTCGGAATGATTTTTGTCGGTTATCCGAGATCGGCAGGTGAAAAGCAGATCGCCCGCTCCGTTAAGGAGATGCTCATAGTGAGCGTTGCGTGTCTTGCCGTATTTCTGGTAGTTGCGATTCTTTTTGTGAACCTTATCACCAAAGCCATAAAGAGCCTTACCGGAAAGGTTACGGCTCTCAGCGAGGGAGACCTCAATATAGAAGTAAAGGTAAACGGCTTCAACAAGGGCAATGAAATCGGAAGGCTGACGGATAATATCAATGACCTTATTGACAGACTTAAGGGTATTGTAAACGGTATACAGGATAATGCGGATGTGCTTAACGATAAGGCTAACGGTCTTGAAGGAGTGGTGCAGACCACGAGAATGTCAATTTCTCAGGTTACAAGCGCTATCGAGGAGGTTGCTACCGGTTCTACAAGCCAGGCACAGGATACCGCTAACGCGATGGCTAATATCGAAGAACTGAACGCGACTCTTGACACAATAATTTTCAATGTCGTAGACCTTGCGGGCAAAGCTGATAACACTACAAAAGCGTCGCTCAAAGCTAAGGATACGATGATAGAGCTTATTGACATCAATAATAAGACCAAGGAAAATATAGATAATATCGTAAGGCAGTCGGACAAGAATGTTGAGGCGGTAAATCAGATAAACAGCATTGTTAAGACGATCGGACAGATCACTTCACAGACGAATCTGCTTTCGCTCAACGCTTCAATTGAAGCGGCAAGAGCGGGCGAGGCTGGAAGAGGCTTTGCTGTGGTTGCTCAGGAGATAGGAGCTCTCGCGAACAGCAGCGCCGAGGCTTCAAAGGCGATTCAGGATATAATCACAAATCTTGTTCAGGATATTCGGGAGACAAGCCGCATATCCGAAATTCTTAATGATTCGGCAGTTCAGCAGATTGAGAAGCTTGAGTCGACTGAGAACGTATTTGACGAGGTTCTTGCCGATATCAAGCGTATATCTGATGAAACTAATGAGGTCAAGAATGATATAGAAAACATTTCGGCGGTGAAAGACAGCATAGGCGATACTATAGAAAGCCTCTCGTCAATATCCGAGGAGAATGCGGCGGCATCTCAGGAAACCACCGCGTCGGCTAATCTTGTCAGCGAGGATATGCAGAAGATCGCGGATGTGTCAACCGAGGTCAAGGAGCTTTCGGAGCAGCTTAAAGAACTCATAAGCTATTTTAAATAATACGATATGTACAGAAACATTCTTTTTGACTTAGACAACACGCTTCTGGATTTTAATAGAGCGGAAAAAGTCGCGATCTCTGCAGTACTTGAAAATTTCGGCAGGGAGCCGACGGAGGAACTGATAAAGCTTTACAGCCGTATTAATCTGTCGCAGTGGAAGCTGCTTGAGCTTGGCGAGCTTACTCTTGCCGAAACAAAAGAAAACCGATTCCGTTTGTTTTTTGAAGAAATAGGAATTACCGCTTCTCCCAAAGAAGCGACGGCTGAATTCGAGCGGCTTCTGCACGGCGGGCATTATATGATTGACGGTGCGAGGGAGCTTCTTGGCGAACTGTATGGGAAGTACCGTCTTTATATCGCTTCAAACGGCACCGCGTCGGTTCAGAGAAGCAGGATCGACGGGGCGGATATAGGAATATTTTTCGACGGTGTGTTTATTTCTCAGGAATTGGGAGCCAAAAAACCGGACGCGGAATTTTTCGAGAAGGCTTTCCGCGCGATTCCCGATTTTTACAAAGAGGAAACGGTTATGGTCGGCGACAGCCTTACGTCGGATATTCTGGGAGGCCGCAACGCCGGAGTTGATACGGTTTGGTATAATCCCGATAAGCAGTCTTTGAATGGTAATATTAAACCTACATATGAGATAACTCGGCTTGAGGATATCAAAGCCATATTAGACAAATAAACAAAGTTGACGGGCTCCTGCCATACGGTGGGGAGCCTGTTTTTCTGAAAAACCTCCCGGCGCAAATCGTATTGGAGATACAAACAGACATCGGAGGAGAAAAATTATGCAGATAAATTGTTTTGGCGACAGCCTTACGGCAGGAACGGCGTGGGGCAATAAGCTGTCGTATCCGGCAGTGCTTGCCGGATTGACCGGAATGAAAGTGAATAATTACGGAGTCGGGGGAGAGTCAAGCTTTACGGTTGCGTCAAGAATCGGCGCGCAGCCGCTTAAACTGATGAATCCGGTTGCGATTCCCGCGGAGGCGGGATGTGAGATTCTGGTGGAGCTGGGGGATGTCTTCGGACAGCCGAGCGGGGTGCTGTATCAGGTTCAGGAGGACACCGGGGACGACTGCATTAATCCTGTAAGCTTGTGTGGAGTTGACGGAAGGCTTATAAGACGTGCGGATTCGCTCTATTTTGAGAGACAGGAGCCGGGAATGGAAGTTACGGCGAAAGAGGGCAGTCTTGTGGTAACACGGCTTTCCAAAGGCGATTATTCTGGCGATATAAATATTTTCTGGGCAGGTACGAACGATCATGCGTCAACGGATAACGCGGTTGCGGTAATTGCCAATCTAAAGGCGATGATCGATTTTACGGGCAGCGATAAATACATAGTTATAGGACTTACCGCACTGTGTCTTATGCCGCAGGTGACGGAGGTGAACGCTATGCTTTCGGAGGTCTTCGGGGAGCATTTTTACAACGTCAGAAGTTATATACTGGGATTGGATATTATAAAGGAAAACAACCCTTTTTACAATCAGGATAAGGAGGATGCGAGGAAAGGCGAGATTCCGGCAAGCTATATGAAAGCGCCCAGGTTTGACCATATACATTGCAACGAAAAGTTTTACGCGCTTTTGGGGGCGCAGCTTTATGATAAACTGAAACGTCTTTCGTATATATAGAAATATTGTCAAAAAAATAACATAAAACAGTTGCTTTTTTTTGAAAAAGTTATAAACTATCTAGGGATAGGAGGGAGTACGTCAGGAAGGAGTAGACTATGTTTGAGAATTTGAGAGATTTGGCAATAATCATAGCGGTTGCGGAGGTGTTCGCGCTTCTTGCGAGGAAAATAAAGCTGCCTCAGGTGGTGGGGCAGATCCTTGCCGGACTGCTTATCGGTCCCTGCCTGCTCGGATGGGCCGACAATAACGACTACATAAGGATCTTCGCGGAAGTCGGCGTAGTGCTTCTTATGTTTTCCGCGGGACTTGAGACGAACCTCAAGACGCTTATCAAGACTGGCCCCATAGCGCTTCTTATGGCTTCGCTGGGAGTTATCGTTCCCATGGTGCTTGGTACGCTTTTGGCGCTTGCGTTCTGGGGTAAGGCTGCATTCGGCAGCACTGAATTTTACAGGGCGCTTTTTATAGGCGTAATTATGACTGCGACATCAGTTGGAATCACGGTGCAGACGCTCAAAGAGCTTGGAAAGCTCAAGACGGAGCTTGGGACTACTATTGTAAGCGCGGCGATAATCGACGACGTTATAGGTATCATCGTACTTACTGTGGTCGTGGGTATTTCAGGCGGCTCGTCAAGCGGAGTGGGCGAGATACTACTTAAAACACTGCTTTTCTTTGTGGCGTCCGGAGTCCTTGGCTTCGGAATGTACAAGATATTCAGCTTTCTGGACAAAAGGTACACTCACACGAGAAGAATACCGATCCTAAGCGTGGCGCTTTGCTTTGCGCTTGCCTATGTCGCCGAAAAATATTTCGGGATCGCGGATATTACCGGAGCATATGTTGCCGGCGTTATTCTCTGTAATATAAAAGACGCGGATTATGTGGACCGCCGTGTCAGCATAAGTTCGTATATGTTTTTTGGTCCGGTTTTCTTCGCGAGTATAGGACTCAAAACAGATATTTCAAATATGACGTGGGCGCTTATGGCGTTTTCGCTGAGTTTTGTCGGAGTGGCGATAATCAGCAAGATAATTGGCTGCGGACTTGCGGCGAAGATCACCGGACATACATGGAAGGAATCTCTTATCTGCGGAGTCGGGATGATGACGCGCGGAGAGGTGGCGCTTATCGTCACGCAGAAGGGACTTGACGTGGGACTTATCACTGCCGAGCAGTTTACACCCGTCATCATGCTTATAATTTTTTCGTCGGTGCTTGTTCCTGTGCTTCTGAAAATACTTTTTAACGAGAAAAAGAGAGGCAGAGACATAAAAACCGCTGAAATATCCGATAAAGATTGACAAGAAATGTGAATATGCTAAAATATTTTATTAGAAACAGGCAGGTGAATATATGAAAAAGATGGTTTTATCACTTTTGGTTCATAACGAGGCCGGCGTTACAAGCCGCATAGCCGGGCTTTTCACAAGAAGAGGCTATAATATGGACTGTATCACGGGCGGCGTTACGCAGGATCCCATGATCTCGAGAATCACCGTGGTGGTGCACGGCGACGACAATATTCTTGAGCAGGTCACGAAACAGCTTGCGAAGCTGGAGGATGTGGTGGAGATAGAAGAACTGCATCCGGATTGCTCCGTGTGCAGGGAGCTTATTCTTGTCAGGGTCGCTGTAAATGAGATACAGAGACCGGAGCTGATAGCCGTCGCCAATATTTTCCGCGCAAATGTGGTGGATGTGGCTAAGGATTCGCTTATGATCGAGCTTACGGGCGACAAATCAAAGCTCGACGCGTTTTTGCAGCTTCTGACAGGATATGAGATACTCGGGATAGCGAGAACCGGTATCACGGGGCTGTCGAGGGGCGCGTATTCGGGACAGATCTGATTTATTATGGCTTAACGCCATTTAAATATTATTTATGATTTTATTTTTAGGAGGAAAATACTAATGGCAGCAAAAATTTATTATCAGGATGACTGCAATCTTTCACTGCTTGAGGGCAAAAAAATTGCGATTATCGGCTACGGAAGCCAGGGACATGCACACGCGCTTAATCTTAAGGATTCGGGCTGCGACGTGATCATCGGACTTTACGAGGGCAGCAAGTCGTGGGCAAAAGCGGAGTCGCAGGGGCTTAAGGTCTATACCGCGGCAGAGGCAGCGAAGCAGGCAGACATAATTATGATTCTTATCAACGACGAGAAGCAGGCTGCCATGTATAAGAAGGATATAGAGCCTAATCTTGAGGCGGGCAATATGCTTATGTTCGCGCACGGCTTTGCAATACATTTCGGACAGATAATTCCGCCCAAGGATGTTGACGTTACGATGATCGCTCCTAAGGGACCCGGACATACCGTAAGAAGCGAGTATCTTGAGGGCAAGGGCGTTCCCTGTCTTGTAGCCGTTGAGCAGAACGCCACGGGCAAGGCTCTTGAGCTTGCGCTGGCGTACGCGCTCGGTATCGGAGGAGCGAGAGCGGGAGTTCTTGAGACTAATTTCAGGACTGAGACGGAAACAGATCTTTTCGGAGAGCAGGCAGTGCTCTGCGGCGGCGTGTGCAAGCTTATGCAGACAGGCTTCGAGGTTCTCTGCGAGGCGGGCTACGATCCGAGAAACGCTTATTTTGAGTGCATACATGAGATGAAGCTTATCGTTGACCTTATATATCAGTCAGGCTTTGCCGGAATGAGATATTCAATTTCAAATACGGCTGAATACGGCGATTATGTCACCGGACCGAAGATCATCACCGACGAGACCAAGAAGGCGATGAAGCAGGTGCTTGCGAATATTCAGGACGGATCCTTTGCCAAGGATTTCCTTCTTGATATGTCACCGGCGGGCGGACAGGCGCATTTCAGGGCGCTCAGAAAGCTTGCTTCGGAGCATCCCTCGGAGAAGGTCGGAGAGGAAGTCCGTAAGCTTTACAGCTGGAACGATGAAAGCGGAAAGCTTATCAATAACTAAGACTTGTGGGCGGCATGATCCGTAGGGGTCGTGCCGCTTTAAAAGAAGCCATGGAGGATCTGTAATATGGGAATGACTATGACTCAGAAAATTCTTGCCGCTCACGCGGGACTGCCGGAGGTTTCGGCGGGACAGCTCATAGAGGCAAAGCTGGATCTGGTTTTGGGTAACGACATAACTTCGCCGGTCGCCATTCACGAGATGGACAAAATGACGGTTGACGGCGTTTTTGACAAGGATAAAATAGCGCTTGTGCCGGACCATTTTGTGCCGAACAAGGATATTAAGTCGGCGGAGCACTGCAAATGTGTCAGGGAATTTGCCGCAAAGCATGATATAACCAATTACTTTGAGGTCGGAGAGATGGGTATCGAGCACGCTCTTCTGCCCGAAAAGGGACTTACGGTTGCCGGAGACGTTATAATCGGCGCCGATTCCCACACCTGCACATACGGAGCTTTGGGAGCTTTCTCGACGGGCGTCGGCTCGACCGATATGGCTGCGGGAATGGCTACGGGGCTTGCGTGGTTCAAGGTCCCGTCCGCGATAAAATTCGTGCTCACCGGAAAGCCTGCCAAATGGATAAGCGGCAAGGATATAATACTCCATATAATCGGAATGATAGGAGTTGACGGCGCGCTTTACAAATCAATGGAATTTACGGGAGACGGCATAAAGTATCTTTCGATGGACGATCGGTTCACTATCGCGAACATGGCGATTGAGGCGGGCGGAAAGAACGGTATTTTCCCCGTTGATGAACTTGCCGAGGAATATATGAAGGAGCATTCTTCAAGGGAATACAAGGTTTATGAGGCTGACGCCGACGCGGAATACGACGCGGAGTACGTTATCGAGCTTGACAAGCTTAAACCCACCGTCGCGTTCCCCCATCTTCCGGAGAATACGCACACTGTTGACGAGATAGACGACATAGCGATAGATCAGGTTGTGATAGGCTCGTGTACCAACGGACGTCTGGAGGATCTGCGTATAGCGGCGGGAATCCTTAAAGGACATAAGGTTAAAAAAGGAATCCGCACTATAATAATACCTGCGACTCAGAAAATATATCTTCAGGCGATGGAGGAGGGACTTTTAAAGATCTTCATTGAGGCGGGAGCAGTCGTCAGCACTCCTACCTGCGGTCCTTGTCTCGGAGGCTACATGGGAATACTTGCCGAGGGAGAACGATGCGTTTCAACGACCAACCGTAATTTTGTGGGCAGGATGGGACATATCAGCTCTGAAATATATCTTGCCAGTCCTGCGGTTGCGGCGGCAAGCGCTGTAACCGGCAAAATAAGCTCACCCGAGGAGGTATGTTAATGAAGGCAAAAGGAAAGGTATTCCGATACGGAGACAATATTGACACTGACGTTATAATACCCGCAAGGTATCTTAATTCGTCCGATCCCGCCGAGCTTGCGCTGCACTGCATGGAGGATATAGACAAGGATTTTGTCAAGAACGTAAGCAAGGGCGATATAATAGTCGCGGAAAAGAATTTCGGATGCGGCTCGTCGAGGGAGCATGCTCCGATCGCTATCAAGGCCGCCGGCGTAAGCTGCGTTATAGCCGAGACCTTTGCCCGTATTTTTTACCGCAACGCCATAAATATCGGACTTCCGATAATAGAATGTCCGGAGGCGTCAAAAGGAATTGAGGCAGGCGACGAGATTGAGGTGGATTTTGACAGCGGAATGATTTATAATATAAGCAAGGGAACCGAATTCAAGGGACAGGCTTTTCCCGAGTTTATGCAGAAGATCATAGCAGCCGAAGGTCTTGTCAATTATATCAACAACAAGAATTAATATTTGCTCAGATGCCGTTGACGGCGGAACGGAGGGATTATGGAGATAGCTGTTTGTCAGACAGACATAGTTTTCAGGGACAAAAAATACAATCTAATAACCGCGGAGGATTACATATCGCAGTGTGTTCAAAACGGTGCGGACCTTGTGCTTTTTCCTGAGATGAGCATGACGGGTTACGAACTGAATCCGGAGCTTATAGCCGAAACGAGACAGTCAAACGAGACGCTTGACACCATGAGCCGCTATGCCGTACAGTACAAGGCGGCGTTAGGGGTCGGCTACGTTCTTTTCGACGAAGGCGTATATACCAACCGATACGCCATTTTGGGGAAGGACGGAAGCGTTCTCTGCGATTACTGCAAGATACATCCTTTCTCTCCTGCCGGCGAGGACAAGAGCTATACCGCGGGCGACGGACTTGAATTCTGCGAGATAGACGGAGTTACCGTATGCCCGCTGATCTGCTATGATCTGCGTTTCCCTGAGATTTTTCAGGCGGCGTCGGAGAAGGCGGACGTGATAGCAGTCGCGGCTAACTGGGACGGCGTGCGCAACAACCACTGGAAACTTCTGTTGCAGGCGAGGGCGCTTGAAAATCAGTGCTATGTACTGGGAGTTAACCGCATAGGCTCCGACGGGCGCGCGTTCTATGTGGGCAATTCCATGGTCGTTGATCCCGACGGTCAGATAATAGACGTGCTTGAGGGACAGGCGGGATTTATGCTTGCGGAGGTAAAAAGCGAAAGAGTTGAGGAAAGCAGGGAAAATTTCCCTGTCAAGAAAGACAGGAGAAATGAGCTGTATAAGACCTTGCTGTGATCTGTAAGCTTTTCAGAATTTATATTCGGTTATTTTCTTTGAGATCTTCACCGAGTCATATATGTCGGCATAAGCCGACGCGCTGAGGCTTTCCGGATAATTATCCGGAAAGCTTTTTTTGCAGCCTTTGGCGCGGAGAATATCGGCGGCTTTGTTGTACGCGATCGCCGCCTCTGTCTGGGAGGGGTAGGTCCCGACGACAAAGTCGCCGTTTATATGTATTTTTACCTTATAATAATCCCTGCCGTTCTTTACGAAGCGTCTTACTCCGTGGTAGGGGTTTACTACAATGATGTTTCCGTAGCGGTAATCGCGTGAGTCTCCGTTTGCAAAATAAAAATCTCTGCCGCAGACCGCGTGTTCTCTTACTCCGTAGCGCGAAAGCACGCCGACCTGCATTCCGAAATCGGATACAAAAAGATGACCGCCTCTCTGCATAATGGAGCGTGTGGAGTAGTAAAACAAATCGTCCGCGTCGAATTTGACGGAAAAGGACGGAGAAATATGATATGTGAAGTATTTGCTGTGTATGTATATCGGAGTCTTAAAATATATGCCGTTGTCCCGGTAATTTATCAGAGCCACATATTTTTTGAAGGGAAGGGCAAACGCATCGGGGTAATCATCCGCCGTCATCTGCGAGTTAAGTACCGTATGAGCCTCTTCGTATGCCTTTCCTGCCTCAGAGGGGCTGTCAAAGCTTCCGAGGCTTATGTGTCTGCCGCGCACAGTTATGCTGCTGCGGTAATATATTGTGCCGTCCTTTTTTTGGGCGGTAAATGCTCCTGCGGGATTTTTCATGCTGTCTCCTGATCGCTTCTTATTGATTACAGTATAACCAAAAATGTAAGAAAAGGCAATATCTTACATTTTCACCTCCGCATATTCCTTGTTTTTGATTAAAATAAGTATAAATTCAGTATAAAACCCCCACTTTACGGGCTGAAAATAATTGAAAACTGGGATTGGCGTGACTACTTTTGCCAAATAATTCCATATTTTTATTTTTTTAATAAAAAGTAAATGGTTAAAGTAACCAAAATTTTTTACTAATATAAAATATTGTTTGTGTAAATTTTTGGAATAAAATGTTACGGAAATGTTACAAAACTAAAAGTTCACAAAAATCCGGCATTTTGTTGACAGGCTGTTGCAAAAATACGATAATCGCACTGTGCCTTAAGGCATGGACTTTTGTGTCTAAAAAATTAAATAAGAAAGAGGTAGTTATGTCTGGTATTAACTCAAAGCTGTCGGGCGTAATTGCGGGCGCGATCCTGATATTCGGTGTGATAACTGATGCGTTTACATACCGTCAGGAGGATCAGAACACCGCAAAGAGTTCCGGAGACGGCAACGAAATAGTACAGGATATGTATGAATCGGATGAAATTGCCGAGGTTGAGACCGATAAGATTCACGGCTTATACGGAGTGACTAATCTTAAGGTCGACAGAACCGAGGGAATAAAGGAACAGGATACAGAGGCTTCGTCAAAGAGGCCTGTTACGGAAAAGCCGACGGATAAAGAAACGGAAGCGGAGACGGAGCCTGAAACGGTTCCCGCGTCGGTAATAAGCTACAGCAAGACCGACTATGATAATTTTCTGAGGATCGTAGAGGCGGAGGCTACGGGAGGGGATATGAAATCCAAGATCCTTGTAGCGAACGTGGTCATCAACAGAGTGAAAAGCGGCGCGTTCCCCAACACTCTGACGGAGGTTATCTTCCAGGGCAACGGTCATCAGTTCCAGCCCGTTATGGACGGAAGATTTTATTCGGTGAAGGTGTCGCAGACGACCGTGGAAGCGGTTGAAAGGGCACTTGCCGGAGAGGACTATTCACAGGGCGCGACATTCTTTGCGAGCCTGTACGCGGCAGGACCGGGAAGCTGGCATGCCGAAAATCTGATAAAGCTGTTTGAATATGGCGGACACGCGTTTTTCAGGCTGTAAAAACGTGAACCCGACCGGACGTCTGAGGAGCGAAGGCTCCAATAGGGACAGAAGGCCGGGATTTTTTTGCGCAAAGTCCTTGTAATTATAAGCGCGTATGTGTTAGTATATATCAGACAAGCGCAATACTGCGTATGTTTTTGAAAAAATAATAATGAAGGTGAAGATATGGATCTGATGTATAAGAGCACAAGGAGCGAGGGCGTAAAGGTTACGGCTTCGCAGGCGATATTAAAGGGGCTTGCAGACGACGGAGGCCTTTATGTTCCGGAAACAGTTCCCGCGCTTGATATAAGCCTTGAGGAGCTTTCGCGTATGGATTACAGGCAGACGGCTTATCAGGTTATGAAGCTGTTTCTGACGGATTTTACCGAAGAAGAACTGAAGGGCTGCATAGACAGGGCATATGACGGCAAGTTTGACACGGAGGATATAGTGCCTCTTGTAAAGGCTGACGGAGCGTATTTTCTGGAGCTTTTCCACGGCGCTACTATCGCGTTCAAGGATATGGCGCTTTCGATACTTCCGCATCTTCTTACCGTAAGCGCGCGCAAGAACAGCATAAAGAATGAGATAGTGATACTTACAGCGACGTCGGGAGATACGGGGAAGGCGGCTATGGCAGGCTTTGCCGACGTGGAGGGAACAAAGATAATCGTCTTTTATCCTAAGGACGGAGTAAGTCCGATCCAGGAGAAGCAGATGCTGACGCAGCGCGGAAACAATACTTATGTCGTGGGGATCCGCGGAAATTTTGACGACGCGCAGACGGGCGTTAAAAATATGTTCGGCGATAAGGAGCTGGCGAAAGAGCTTGACGAGGCGGGTTATCAGTTTTCCTCCGCCAACTCAATAAATATAGGAAGGCTCGTGCCGCAGATAGTATATTATGTTTACGCATATACCAGGCTTCTGGCAAACGGGGAAATCGCGGGAGGAGAGCCGGTGAACGTCGTCGTTCCCACGGGTAATTTCGGAAATATCCTCGCCGCGTTTTATGCCAAAAACATGGGACTGCCTATAGGAAAGCTTATATGCGCTTCAAACGAGAACAAGGTGCTTTACGATTTCTTTTCCACGGGAACATACGACAGGAACAGGGAGTTTAAGCTTACCTCGTCGCCTTCTATGGACATACTTATTTCAAGCAACCTTGAGCGCCTTATATACCGGATCGCCGGCAATGACGCCGCCGCCAACAAGTCGTTTATGGACAGCCTTAAGTCCGAGGGCGCATACTCCGTTACAGACGGCATGAGGGAGGAGCTTAAAGATTTCTACGGCAATTACGCCGATGAGAGCGAGACCGCGGGCGCTATCAGGGCGATCTATGAGGATACGGGATATGTGCTTGACACTCACACGGCGGTAGCCGCGGCGGTCTACAGAAAGTACAGGTCGCAGACGGGAGACGGTACGAAAACGCTTAT
>CAJTON010000004.1:91587-106072 GCA_910577605.1 uncultured Butyrivibrio sp. | reverse complement strand
TGGAGGACTTTGAGCTTGTGGACGAACTCAGCCGTATAGCCAATGTGAAGATCCCGCAGGCGATAGAGGATATAAGGACCGCTCCGGTGCTTCACGACAGGGTATGCGACGCCGATAAGATGCGCGATACCGTAAAAAATATACTTAACATTAACTAAACCGACACTTTGCCGTCACATTCGCGCTTTATAATTAAAATAAGCGCAATGCGGCGGCTTTTTAACGCGCGGTATGTCGGGAGGGCGGTTTTTATGAGCAGGCTTTTGGTGGTTGACGACGAGGAAAAAATAAGAATAATAATCCGCAAATACGCCGAGTTCGAGGGTTATGAGATAGACGAGGCAAACGACGGTATGCAGGCGGTCGTAAAGGTCAGGAGCAACGATTACGATCTGATAATAATTGACGTTATGATGCCGGAGCTTGACGGCTTTTCGGCGTGCTCCGAGATCCGTAAGGTAAAGCGTATACCTATAATCATGCTTTCCGCGAGAGGCGAGGAGTATGACAAGATACACGGTTTTGAGCTTGGCATAGACGATTATGTCGTGAAGCCGTTTTCTCCGAGGGAGCTTATGATGCGCGTTAAAGCGGTGCTTGCCAGAGCGGCTGCCCGTACGGACGCAGGTGGGCAGGAGCGCGATATATACGCGGTTGAGGGGCTTGTGGTCGATTTTACCGCCCGCATGGTGACGGTGGACGGCGTGCAGGTGAATATGACGCCCAAAGAATACGATCTGCTTTTTTACATGGTGAAAAACCGCGGAATAGCTCTTACAAGGGAAAAGCTCATCACAGAGGTGTGGGGCTACGACTATTACGGCGACGACAGGACGTTAGACACGCACATTAAGCTTTTGAGGAGCAGTCTTGGAGATTACCGCAGATTTTTAGTGACGCTGAGAGGAGTTGGATACCGTTTTGAAGCGTAAGAAAATGAGTATAAAATGGCGGCTTTTTCTTGTGATGTTCGGCTTTACCGTATTCCTTCTCGCGCTGCTGTGGTTTTTTCAGATAGTCTATCTGAAAAATTTTTATGAGATAATTAAAAAACATGAGCTGCAAAAGGCGGCAGCGGAGCTTCTTGAGGATTTTGGCAGCGGCAGTTCAGAATGGAAAATGGGAAAGATTGCCGAGGATTACGATATAAGCGTAAATCTTACCGACAGTAGCGGTAAAAGTATTTATAACGCGAATATTATGGAAAACAGCCATATTTATATTTTTTCCGAGGAACATTTCAGAAAAATGTACGCTAAGGCGAAGGACGCGGGCGGGACGGTCATGTACGAGGTCAGCGGACGTTACCGCGAGAGCGACCGGGAGCCGGTGCGCGGGGGAACGCCGGAAGTAAATTCTCCGCCTCAGAATACGGGCGCGCCTCCGGGTTTTGAGGGCGGTTTCGGCGCGCACGGCATGGACGCGAAGAGTATGGTATATACGAGAATAATAAAGGATACATCGGGAAACGAATACGTTCTTTTCGTCAGCTCTCTTATAACGCCTGTGGACGCTACGGTGCATACTCTGCGCATACAGTTTATATATATATCCGTGATTTTTGTCATATTGGCGCTGGTGCTTTCGTTTGTTATATCCCGTCACGTCTCAAAGCCTATAATGAACGTAAACGAGTCCGCGAAAATGCTTGCGGAGGGAAATTTTGACGTTAAATTCGAGGGACGGGGCTACCGCGAGGTATGGGAGCTTTCCGAGACTCTTAATTATGCGGCGCGCGAGCTTGGGCGCACCGGACGGCTTCAGAAGGATCTGATAGCGAACGTATCGCATGATCTGCGGACGCCGCTCACGATGATCACAGCTTATTCAGAGGTCATGCGCGATCTTCCGGGTGAGAATACGCCTGAAAACGCGCAGGTCATAATCGACGAGAGCAGAAGGCTTACAACCTTGGTAAACGATATGCTGGACCTTTCAAAGCTTCAGGCGGGCGTTACGGAGCTTAAAGCGGAGGAGTTTGATTTTACAACAAGCATACTCGCGGTGATGAAGAGATTTTCAAAGCTCACCGAGCAGAGCGGATACGTCATTGATTTTGAGTATGACGACGACGTGAAGGTTTATGCCGACGAGTTTAAAATACATCAGGTCATTTATAATCTGATAAACAACGCGATAAGTTACGCGGGCGACGATAAGACCGTGATCGTGCGTCAGACGGTCAGGGAAGGGAAAGTCCGTCTGGAGGTCGAGGATCACGGCGACGGTATCGCTGACGATGCGCTTGAGAATATATGGGACCGGTATTATAAGGCCGATAAAAACCACAGACGCGCGGTTCAGGGCTCCGGCATAGGACTGTCGATAGTGCGCGATATATTAAGGCTACACGATGCCGTATACGGGGTGGAGTCCGCAAAGGGGCGTGGGAGCGTTTTCTGGTTCGAGCTGGAAGTGTTGGAGGAACAGGGCTGAATGCCTGACGGAACGGACCGGATGACCCCAATATTTGGAAAAATTTAATGGACTTATCACTATATCTAGTGTTATAATATAGTGATAAGTCCGTTTTTTATGAAACGGAGAAACCATTATGCGTTGAAAGGAAATTGAAGAATGGCGGCTAACACAGACCAGAAATACGACGCTTCCAGCATATCCATACTTGAAGGACTTGAGGCGGTCAGAAGACGTCCGGGAATGTATATAGGAAGCGTATCAACAAAGGGTCTTAACCATCTTATTTACGAAATTGCGGATAACTCGGTGGACGAGCATCTGGGCGGACACTGCGATACGATAAGCGTGACGCTTAACGACGACGGCTCGGCTACCGTTACTGATAACGGAAGAGGAATACCTGTCGGAATGCATCCAAAGGCGGGAATACCGGCGGTGGAGGTGGTCTTTACCATGCTTCACGCGGGCGGAAAATTCGGCGACGGAGGGTACAAAATATCGGGCGGCCTTCACGGAGTCGGCGCTTCGGTCGTAAACGCGCTTTCCGAGTGGCTTGAGGTCCGTATAAAGTCGGGAGGAGTGGTCTACGAGCAGAGATACGAACGCGGAAAGGTCTGCTATTCCCTGAGAGAGTGCGGGACCTGCCGCAAGAGCGATACGGGAACCACGGTCACTTTTCTTCCGGACGCGGAAATATTTGAAAAAACAGAGTTCAAGGCGGAGAGCGTTAAGAACAGACTCCATGAAACGGCATATCTTAATCCGGGGCTGACCATTGTTTTCGAGGATAAAAGAAAAGGTTCGGAGGATAAGGAAACCTTTCACGAGGAGGAGGGCATAACCGCCTATGTCAAGGCGCTAAACGCGGGCCGTGAGACCGTGCATGAGCCGATATATTTCAAGGACACCAAAGAAGGAATCGAAGTAGAATGCGCCATTCAGTTCGTGGACGAGTTTCAGGAGTCGATCCTCGGTTTCTGCAATAACATATACACTCAGGAGGGCGGCACGCATATAACGGGCTTCAAGACGAAGTTTACGACTGTCATAAACCAGTATGCTAGAGAGCTTGGAATCCTTAAGGAGAAGGACACTAATTTCACCGGAGGCGACGTGCGAAACGGAATGACGGGAATCGTAGCGATAAAGCACCCCGAGCCGAGATTTGAGGGACAGACCAAGACGAAGCTCGACAATCAGGACGCGGGCAGGATAGTCGCCGATATAGCGGGCGACGAGCTTGTGAGATATTTCGATAAAAATATAGATACGCTCAAGAATATCATCGCCTGCGCCGAAAAGGCGGCGAAGATACGCAGGCAGGAGGAAAAGGCGAGGACAAATCTGCTTGTGAAGCAGAAATTTTCCTGCGATACTAACGGCAAGCTTGCCAACTGCGAGAGCCGCAATCCCGAAGAATGCGAGATATTTATCGTCGAGGGAGATTCGGCGGGAGGTTCGGCAAAGACCGCGAGAAACAGGCGCACACAGGCGATACTTCCGATTCGCGGAAAAATACTCAACGTCGAAAAGGCTACTATGGACAAGGTGCTCGCAAACGCCGAGATAAAAACGATGATAACTGCGTTCGGCTGCGGTTTTTCGGAGGGCTACGGCAACGATTTTGACATCGCGAAGCTTAGGTATAACAAGATTATTTTTATGACGGACGCGGATGTGGACGGGGCGCATATAGACACGCTTCTCCTTACGTTTTTTTACCGATTTATGCCGGAACTGATTCAGGAGGGACATGTTTATCTTGCGACGCCGCCTCTTTACAAGGTTGTTCCGAAAAAAGGAGAGGGGCGTTATCTTTACGACGATAAGGCGCTTGAGCGTTACAGAAAGGAGCATTCCGGAAGTTCTTTTACTCTGCAAAGATACAAAGGACTGGGAGAGATGGACGCGGACCAGCTTTGGGAAACCACCCTTAATCCAGAAACGAGAGTTTTGAAGCAGGTGGAGATAGAGGACGCGAAAATGGCGTCGGATGTCACTTCGATGCTTATGGGAACGGACGTCCCGCCGAGACGGGATTTTATATATGAGCACGCTCATGACGCCGAGCTTGACGTATAAGGTAAGTCCCGTTCGGCGCAGAACGCCTCGCGGGAAAGTTTAGGTAAGTCCCGTTCGGCGCAGGATGTCTCGCGGGAAAGTTTAGGAGGAAGATATGGCTGAAACAATATTGAAAACCGAATATTCGGACGTGATGCAGAAGTCGTATATCGACTATTCCATGAGCGTTATAACGGCGAGAGCTGTGCCGGACGTGCGCGACGGACTTAAACCGGTGCAGAGGCGCGTGCTTTACGCCATGGACCAGCTGGGGCTTAACTATGACAAGCCGCACCGCAAATCGGCTCGTATAGTCGGAGACGCGATGGGTAAATATCATCCGCACGGCGACAGCTCCATATACGAAACGCTTGTCGTCATGGAGCAGGATTTTAAAAAGGGAATGGCGCTTGTGGACGGTCACGGCAATTTCGGCTCCATAGAGGGCGACGGCGCCGCCGCCATGCGATATACGGAGGCGCGTCTTAAAAAATTTACTCAGGACGTTTATCTCAAGGACCTCGATAAGGACGTTGTGGATTTCGTACCTAATTTCGACGAAACGGAGAAGGAGCCCTCGGTGCTTCCGGTCCGCATTCCAAACGTGCTGGTAAACGGCTCCGAGGGAATCGCCGTGGGAATGACGACGAGCATTCCCACGCATAATCTGACGGAGGTCATAAACGCGGTCGAGGCGTATATGGACGACGAGGACATAACGACGCAGAAGCTTATGGAGTATATGCCGGGACCGGATTTCCCCACCGGAGGGCGCGTCGTCAACAAAAGCGACTTGTATGATATTTACGAAACGGGAACGGGCAAGATAAAGCTTCGCGGCAACGTGCAGTTCGAGCCGGGCAAAAAAAAGACGGACAAGGACAAGCTTGTGATAACCGCGATCCCCTACACCATGATAGGAGCGGGAATAAGCAAGTTTATTTCCGACGTGGTAGAACTTATAGAAACCAAGAAAACGCAGGACATAACCGATATTTCCAACGAATCCTCCAAGGAGGGCATAAGGATCGCGCTTGAGCTTAAAAAGAACGCGGACATAGCGAAGCTTGAGAATCTTCTTTATAAAAAAACAAAGCTTGAGGATACTTTAGGCGTAAATATGCTCACGATCGCAGACGGCAGGCCGGAGGTCTTGGGACTGAAGGACATAATCAGTCATAACGTGGAATTCCAGTATCAGATAAATACGCGCAAATACAATACCCTTCTAAAAAAAGAGTACGAGAACAAGGAGGTTCGCGAAGGTCTTATCAAGGCCTGCAATATAATAGACCTTATCATAGAGATACTGCGAGGAAGCACGAATCTCAAACAGGCGAAAGCCTGCCTTATTTCGGGAGAGACGGAGGGTATCCGCTTCAAGTCTGAGCAATCCCAAAAATCCGCCGCCAAGCTTCATTTTACCGAGCGGCAGGCTTCGGCGATACTTGAACTCAGGCTATACAAGCTTATCGGGCTTGAGATAGAGGCTCTTGAAAAAGAATATGAGGAAACGCTCGCCAGAATCGCTGAATATGAGGATATACTCGGCAGCAAAAAGGCGATGAAGAAGGTCATAAAAAAGGACCTTGAGCGCATCAAAAAGGAATACGGCGTTCCGAGGCTCACTGTCATAGAGGACGCTGCCGCCGCCGTATATGAGGAACCTCAGCTAGTCGAGCAGGAGGTCGTGTTCATCATGGACCGTTTCGGATATTCCAAAACGGTCGATACCGCCGCGTTTGAGCGCGGAAGGGAGACCGTTTTCGCCGAAAACAAGTATGTGTTCAACTGTATGAATACCGAGAAGATCTGTATTTTTACGGATAACGGAAATCTTCATCAGATAAAGGTCAGGGATATACCCTTTACCCGTATAAAGGATAAGGGCACGCCTATCGACAACCTGGGAAATTACAGCAGCGCCGGGGAGGAGATAATATATCTCTGCCCTTCGGAGCAGTTAAAGGGCAGACGGTTCCTTTTTGTGACTAGAAACGGAATGATGAAGCTTGTTGACGGCTCGGAATTTGACGCCGCCAAAAGGACCATCGCCTCGACAAAGCTCGGCGAGGGCGACGCGGTTCTGGCGATCCTCGCGACGGACGCGGTTTTGCTGGGCGAGGGAGAAGAAGCAAAGATCGTCAGCAGTCAGATCGTTGTGCTTCAGAGCGCGGACGGATATTTTCTCAAGTTCCCGCTTGAGGAGATTCCGGAGAAAAAGAAAGGCGCGGTCGGGGTAAGGGGCATAAAGCTCGCGGCAAACGACAGGCTTGACGATGTTTATCTGATTCCCGACGGGGCGGATATAACGATAGACTACAAGGGCAGGGAGGTTTCGTTAAAGAGACTCAAAACTGCCAAGCGCGACGGCAAGGGCAGTAAGCTGCGTGCGTAGATATGAGGTGTTCAGATGAAAATGCGCAAAAAATATGAAATAGATATGTGTAACGGACCGATTCTCAAAAAGATGCTGCTTTTTGCCCTGCCGCTTATGCTTTCAAGTATGCTCCAGCTTCTTTTCAACGCGGCGGACATAATCGTGGTGGGAAAATACTGCGGAGACAATTCATTGGCGGCGGTGGGCTCTAACTCCGCGCTGATAAATCTTCTGACCAATGTGTTCATAGGACTGTCGATAGGCGCCAATGTGCTTATGGCTAAATTCTACGGAGCCGGACATAAGAAGAGTATGGATGAAACGCTGCATTCGGCGATGCTTTTAAGTCTTGTAAGCGGAGTTGTGCTGACCGTGATAGGAGAGATCTTTGCAAGGCAGCTGCTTATTCTCATGAGGACGCCCGACGCGATTCTCGACCTCGCCACGGTGTATCTGAGGATATACTTTATAGGAATGCCTTCGATGATGGTATACAATTTCGGAAGCGCGATAATGAGGTCGGTGGGCGACACGCAGAGGCCGCTTTATTTCCTTTTTGCGGCGGGAGTGATAAACGTTGCCTTAAACCTTCTGCTCGTTATCTGCTTCAAAATGGACGTGGCGGGAGTAGCTATCGCCACGGTAATATCTCAGACGGTATCGGCGGCGTTAGTCGTATTCTGTATGATGCGAGATAAGGGCGCGATACATTTTGAGCCGAAAAGAATGAGGTTAAGGCGGGACAAGGTGCTTGCCATCATGCGGATAGGGCTGCCCGCGGGCTTTCAGGGTTCTATATTTTCGCTTTCAAACGTGTTCATACAGTCGTCCGTAAATACCTTTGGGGAGGTCGTTGTCGCGGGAAATTCCGCTGCCGCCAATATCGAAGGATTCGTGTATATGGGAATGAACGCGTTTCACCACGCGACGCTTTCCTTTACCGGACAGAATATGGGAGCGGGCAGATACGACAGGATAAAGCGCACTCTTTTTACCGGACTTGCCTGCGTTTCGGTCACGGGGCTTGCGCTCGGCTGGCTCGCGGTGCTGCTCGGAAGACCGCTGCTCGGCATATATACCGACAATCCCGCCGCCGTGGACGCGGGAATGGTGCGTCTGCTTATGATATGCGGACCGTATCTGCTCTGCGGACTTATGGACGTTATGGTCGGCTCGATACGCGGCATGGGTTACGCGATACTTCCGATGAGCATATCGCTTGTCGGCGCGTGCGGACTGCGGCTTGTGTGGCTTGAGACGATCTATCAGATACCACACGACGCAGGTCATTTATATGTCGTATCCCGTGACATGGACCATTACTTTTCTTGTAGACGTGGTATGCTTTGTGATAATTTGGAATATCAGGAAAAAAAGAAGGCTTGCGGGAGCGGCGTGAATTGAAGATCGTCAGATATCAGGTATTCTTTTAACGGTAATTGCAAGGGGAAATGATATGGATCGTCATAATCTAAGCGTGAACGGCAGGGAATTTGCCGTGATCAAACTGTTAGGCAAAGGGAAGGGCGGATATTTGTATCTCGCTTCGGACGGGCAGAAAAGCTATGTGCTCAAGCAGCTTCACCATGAACCTTGCGATTATTATCAGTTCGGCGACAAAATGCAGGCGGAGCTTTCGGATTATAAGCGCCTTAAGGCTGTGGGAATCAGAATGCCCAAAATGCTTGATGCCGACATTGAGAACGAGCGCATACTCAAGGAATACATAGAAGGAGAAACTGTATATGATCTTGTGCTTAACGGCCGCATGAAGGATGCCTATACCGAACAGGTAAAAGCTATGTGCGCGTTTCTGTATCCGGAGTGCATCAATATCGATTATTTTCCGACAAATTTTGTCGTTCGCAAAGAGGAACTGTACTACATAGATTATGAATGCAACGACTACATGGAGGAATGGAATTTTGAGAACTGGGGCGTAAAATACTGGTCAAAAACGCCTGATTTTCTGGAGTATGTAAAAGAACAAGGATAGGAGATAGGAATGGAGCTTTCGCAGTATTTTAAAAGTATAATCGATCAGGAGCGCTCGGCTGTCGTGATATGCAATCTTGAGCATGAGATAATTTACATGAATCCCGCTGCCGTCGCGCGTTACGCAAAACATGGCAGTCTTGTGGGCGCAAGCCTTTTAGACTGCCATTCCGTATCCTCAAATGAAAAAATCAAACGCTCGGTCGAGTGGTTTGCAGAGGAGGTTTCGCACAATATCGTATACACCTTCCGCAACGAGAAGGAGAAAAAGGACGTTTACATGGTCGCGCTGCGCGATGAAGACGGGAAGCTTATAGGATATTACGAAAAGCATGAGTGCCGCGCGGACGAAACCATGAAGATGTATGATTTTTCGTGACAGTGATGCTTAGTATCCCGTGCTGCCGAAGCCGCCGGCGCCCCTTACGGTGTCGTTAAGCTCGTCGGTCTCCTCAAAGTCCGCAGTTATGAAGGGCGTTATGACAAGCTGGGCGATGCGCTCGCCGGGCTCGACGGTCTGCGGCTCGTCCGAATGATTATGCATTGCGACCATGAATTCGCCGCGGTAATCGGGATCGACTACGCCTACCTTGTTGGCGGGGGCGAGATGACGTTTGCTTGCCATTCCGCTTCTGGGATAAATGAGTCCCGCAAAGCCTTGGGGAATCTCCATCGCGAGTCCGGTGTGGAGCATCACGGTGCCGTGGGGGGGTATTGTTACCGCTTCGTCCATGCAGGCGCACAGGTCCGCGCCAGCGGCATACTCCGAGCCGTAAGTGGGAAGAATTGCTTTTTCTTTAAGTTTTTTGATTCTTATATTGGTTCTCATATTTTTCTCCTGTTGTGTCGATAATAGCGGGCACGTCAGTTTAAGCCGCGCCGTTTATTTTTTATGTCGCCGAATAAACATATTGGGGCTTTTGAGGCTCCCAGAATACAAGCTCGCCGTTATCCTGCGCGAGCGTTTCCTGAACAAGTATCGCTCTCTGATTGGAGGAGCCTCTGAAATACGCGCCCAGATCTTTTTGTTCCTCAATGAAAGGACCGTCCATTATCACGTCAAGATATGAGAGTATCTCTTTTGTCTCGGCGATTTCGGAAAGCATTCTGCCTATTATGTCCCTGTCAAAAAGATATCCTGTAAAGAGCCATATCGTTTTGCGGCTGCCGTAAGTCTCCCTTACCCTGCGAAGCAGCGGAAGTATTCCTGGCTGATTGTGCGGGTCCATAGGTTCGCCTCCGAGAAGAGTAAGGCCGCTTATGTAGTCGGGGGCAAGCTGTTCTATGATGTAATCCGTTTCCGCTTCGGTGTAGGGCTTTCCGTAGCAAAAGTCCCATGCCTCCTCGTTGAAACAGCCCTTGCATCGGTGGGTGCATCCGCTCACAAACAGCGAAATTCTTATGCCGGGGCCGTTGGCTGCGTCGTATAATTTAATATCTGCATAATTCATATGATACTCCTGTATTCCGCCGCGGAAATATTTTGCGCGGCGTCTTGTCTAAATCAATTCTCCCGGGAGCGTACCCCCGGGAGAGTGTTTTTTGAAATAATATCAGTTAAATGTGAAGCACGCGGGCGCCGATCTCTTTGGTTTTTCCCACGTTCCAGAAATTCTCGCCGAGATAGCCGCAGGTTCTTCTGGTGACGTTCATTTTGTTGTGATCCTTGTTGTGGCACTGAGGGCATTCCCATTCGAGCTTGTCGTTGATGATTATCTCGCCGTCGTAGCCGCATACCTGACAGTAGTCGGATTTGGTGTTGAACTCCGCGTACTGAATATTGTCGTAAATAAACTTTACAAGCTCTTCCAAAGCCGGAAGGTTGTGACGGAGATTGGGTATCTCGACGTAGGAGATAGCTCCGCCGGAGGAAATGTTCTGGAACTGGCTCTCAAACTTGAATTTGCTGAAAGCGTCTATTTTCTCGCGGACGTCCACATGATAGGAATTGGTGTAGTAGCCCTTATCCGTTATGTCCTCGATATCACCGTATTTTTTGCGGTCGATCTCGGCAAAGCGGTAGCAGAGGGATTCGGCGGGAGTACCGTATAATCCGAAGGCGATTCCCGTGTTGCGCTTCCATGTGTCCGTAGCCTCGCGCAGACGGTTCATGACCTTGAGCGCAAATTCCGTTCCCTTCGGCTCGGTGTGGCTTACTCCGGTCATCAGCTTTGTGACCTCGTAAAGTCCGATATAGCCGAGAGAAATTGTCGAATAGCCGCCGTGAAGCAGCGAGTCGATAGTCTCGCCGGGCTGGAGCCTTGCGATCGCGCCGTACTGCCAGTGTATCGGACTTACGTCCGAAAGAGTTCCCTCAAGGGATTTGTGTCTGCACATAAGAGCTTCAAAGCATATGGAAAGCCTTTCCTCCATAAGCTCCCAGAAAAGCTCCTCATTGCCCTGCGCGATGATTCCCATCTGGGGGAGATTAAGGCTGACAACGCCCTGATTGAAGCGTCCCTCCCATTTATATTCGCCGTTTTCGTCCTTCCACGGGCTTAAGAAGGAGCGGCATCCCATGCAGCTGAATACCTCGCCCTCGTAGTTTTCACGCATTTTCTTGGCGGAAATATAGTCGGGGTACATTCTTTTTGAGGAGCATTCTACCGCAAGTTTTGTGAGATAATCGTATTTGCCTCCCTTTAAGCAGTTGTGCTCGTCAAGCACATAGATAAGCTTGGGGAAAGCGGGCGTAACGTAGACGCCGGATTTATTTTTGATTCCTTCAAGTCTCTGCTTGAGGATCTCCTCGATTATAAGAGCGTTCTCCTCGATATAGGGGTCGTCCGCCTTGAGGTTGAGGAAGAGCGTCACAAACGGAGACTGACCGTTGGTGGTCATCAGCGTGTTTATCTGATACTGTATTGTCTGAACTCCTGATTTAAGCTCGTCCAGCATACGTCCGTAGGCAAGCTTCTCTATCTGTTCGGAGGAAAGCGCGTCTCCGAATTCCGAAGTGTAGCTTGCGAGGTATTTATCCTTGGTCCTGCGCAGATACTTTCCGAGATGACTTATGTCAACGGACTGACCGCCGTACTGGCTGCTGGCAACCGAGGAGATGATCTGCGTCATTACAGTGCAGGCAACCTGGAAGCTCTTGGGGCTTTCTATCATCTTGCCGTTCATTACAGTGCCGTTG
Organism: uncultured Butyrivibrio sp.; assembly: GCA_910577605.1. Classification (GTDB taxonomy): domain Bacteria; phylum Bacillota; class Clostridia; order Lachnospirales; family Lachnospiraceae; genus Eshraghiella. The sequence goes on along the minus strand of CAJTON010000004.1, from coordinate 94,076 downwards.
TCAAGCATATCGCTGATATTGATAAGACAGCAGTTAAAAATAGACTGTACATAATAATCCGCGTCGTGGAAATGGATAACGCCCTCCTCGTGAGCCTTTGATATTTTGTCGGGGAGCAGAAGACGCTTCGTAAGGTCTCTTGAAACCTCTCCGGCGATAAGGTCGCGCTGTGTCGAGGCGACTGCGGCGTTTTTGTTGGAATTCTCCTCCATCGCGTATTTGTTGGTCTGCCTTATAAGACCGAGAATGGACTCGTCCGTCGTATTTGATTTGCGCACCATTTCGCGCTGATAGCGGTAGATTATATAAGTTTTGGCAAGCACGAATTTTCTTTCCGCCATAAGCTTCTGCTCGATGATATCCTGTATCTCCTCGACCTGAAGCGTGCTCGCTCCGAGTTTTTCAATCGACGCGACTATTCCGTGTATTTTTTCATCCGAAATCTTTTCGTTGTACGGAACCTCGTCGTTTGCCTTCTGAATGGCGATAATGATCTTGTTGCGGTCGTATCCTACTTCTCTGCCGTCGCGTTTAATAACCTTCATAACATCCTCCATAAATATGTATAAAACAGGCACCTCCTGCGCCACTTTCCACATTATAGCATCGTATCCCGCATTTGTCTACAAGATATTGTGGAAAAAACAAAAAAAACACAATATCTTGTGTTCCGGTTCCGCCGCCTAAATAAAAATGTATTTAATATAAATCTGTTATAAATAAGGTAAAGCGTCACTAAAAAGTGCGGTATACCCTGTAAAGACGGGTGTGTTATTATGACATAAAATGAGAATGAATATTCGGGAAGAACACAGGATTCATTCATAAAACGGTCACATTGGGATATTACACTTTACCGTGCGGACATGAAAACGGACGTTTAAAGAACATGAGCTGGAGATAAGGAGGTGCGGGAATGGCGATCGAGATTTTTAACCGTCGGGAGAAGAAACATATGCTTGACGAGAGTACATATCTTGAGATGCTTGAGCGTATCGGAGAACACATGGAGTCTGACAGCTACAGCCGGGAGGGCGGTTTTTACAGTATATGCAATATATATTATGACACGGAAAACGACACGCTCATAAGAAAGTCCGTTGACAAGCCTGTTTACAAGGAGAAATTAAGGCTCAGGACATACGGGACTCCAAACAGCGGGAGTATGGCGTTTATTGAAATTAAAAAGAAATATAATGACATAGTGAACAAAAGAAGGATAGTGCTGCCTCTATGGCAGGCGAAGGCTTATCTTGACGAAGGAGCGCGTCCCGATTATGAGGGAGTCAACGCGCAGATACTCAGGGAGCTTGACTATTTTACGGAGTTCTACAAGCTTATGCCTAAGGTATGCATATCTTATGACAGGAGGGCGTATTTTGACAGGGAGGACGAAGGTTTCCGGGTGACGTTCGACACTAATATACGTTCAAGAAGGACCGGGCTGAGCCTTGAGACCGGACCTTACGGAGAACCCCTTCTGAAGCCGGGACAGTGGCTTATGGAGGTCAAGATCTCCGACGCTATGCCCAGGTGGTTCGGAAGCATACTTTCTGAGCTTAAGCTTTATCCGGTATCGTTTTCCAAGTACGGAACCGAGTATTGCAGATATATTCGGGAAAATATAGAAAAGGGAGAAAAAAACAAATGTTTAACTCAATTATCGGCACCGCGGACACGGCGGTATCAGCCGGCGCATCAATGCTGATCATACTGTCCGCTCTTGTTATCGGACTTGTTATCGCTTTCTGTTATATTTTTACACAGGAGAAGGACAGCTTTACCAAGGATTTTGTCATAGCGGTGGCGCTTATACCGACGATCGTGGCGGTAATCATAATGCTTGTTGGCAACAGCGTGGCGAGGGCGTTTTCGCTTGCCGGCGCTTTCGCGCTTGTCAGATTCAGGAGCGCGCCGGGAAGCGCGAAGGATATAGCCGTTATTTTCCTTACAATGGCGATGGGACTTGCCTGCGGACTTGGCTATCTGCTGTTCGGGGCTGCGGCAACGGTCATTCTGTGCGCGGCGCTTGTGCTGCTCAGCAAAACACGCTTCGGAGAGACGCGCAGAGTTAGCAGACAGCTTAAAATAACCATACCGGAGGATCTGAATTATACCGGAGTTTTCGACGATATTTTTGCCGAATATCTGTCGGTATGCGAGCTTGTGAACGTGCGCACCACCAATATGGGAACGCTTTATGAGCTTACCTATCATGTGAGCCTTAAGCAGGAGGATGTAGAAAAGCAGCTTATAGATTCGATAAGATGCCGCAACGGGAATCTTAACATATCTTTAGGCATACTGCCCAACAAAAGCTCTTTTATAATGTAAAAATAAGTCCCGTATATAAACGGACGGTTCAAAAGAACAGAAAATCTTGCAAAAAACATCGCAGAGTTATATAATAACGTTTGTGGTGTTTTTTTATGCACCCGTGAATACAGGGGAAAGGAGGAGTGAGATGGGCAGATTTAAAAAAAATACCG
>CAJTON010000004.1:80035-91566 GCA_910577605.1 uncultured Butyrivibrio sp. | reverse complement strand
TTTGTGGATTATGAGCACTGGTTTTACTCATACGCCAATAAGTTCGGCATGACGCCCAATATTGAAGAATGGTACGATGAAATCGGCAGTGAATATAAGGTTAAAGATGTTTATTTCTACGGTGATTTCAATAATCACGCGATAGGGGACGAGCTTAAAAGACTTCAGAAATTTACAAAAAATGTAGTTCATACCGCGAGTATGAAGGACGGAGTAGATAAGGATTTTACGGATTTTATTATTTTGGACGCCATATACAGGGCAGCGGCAAAGAAACGCTCTCCGGATGTTTTTATTATTTTTACGGGCGACGGACATTTCGATCTGGCGGTAAAATATCTTCGCGAGCTTGGTAAAAAGGTGATAATCTACGCGGTTAAGCACGCGTTAAGCAACAAGCTCAAATCTTCGGCAAATTCGTATGTGGAGATGCCCAGACAGTCGCAGGAGCAGACGTATTATATCGAGATGATAATCAACGCGATGCGTCATCTTAAGGTTAAGGGCAAGGTAGCCACATACCGCAGAACCATTGAGAATGTGGCGGAGTACAATAAGGTTTCAAAGGACCGCGTCAAGACCACGCTGGACGGGCTTATAAGTCAGAAATATCTGTATGAGGAAGAGTCCGAATACAGGGGACGCGTTCAGAAGATCCTAAAGGCTGACTGGAAAAGGATCAAAGATAATCTGAATATCAGCTAACGACAGCCGCAGAAGGCGGCGTATGCAAAAGAGGGCGGATCATATGCTGGAACTCAAAGAAAATATGCTTGACAGGGATACATACCTCGGGCTGCGAAAACAGGTCGGATGGGTAAGGCTTTCCGATTCGCAGGCGGACGCCGCTCTTGCGAACGCGCTTTATACGGTATGCGCGTATCTGGACGGAGAACCGGTCGGAATGGGAAGAATAGTAGGAGACGGCGCGGTGGTATCCTATGTGCAGGATCTGGTTGTGATACCGAAGGCTCAGGGCAGGAATATCGGCGGAATGATGCTTGAAAAGCTCAGAGAATATGTCGTTTCCATAACCGGACCGGGCACGCGCATGATGCTTTGCCTGATGTGCGCGAAAGGAAGAGAGAATTTTTACGAAAGTCACGGATTTACGGCGAGACCGACGGAGGTGCTTGGACCGGGAATGATATGCTATATTGATAAATGATATTGAGAATTGGCGCGCTGCCCGCTTTATCGGGCAGCGTGTTTTTTTGCTCCCAGGATTCATTTGCGCGCTGTCGGTTTTTTACAATACAAAAATTCAATAATATGTAAAAATATAAAAAATAAAACCGCATCAGGAGGTAGTTTGAATTATGAAATATAATGACATTTTTGAAAAGGCAAGAGTATTTGTTTACCGCAACGCAAGGCCGATTGAGCTTGCGCTTTGGAGGTATCATTTTGAGGACGGAGCAAAAGAGGACGTTATTCGGGTTTTGGCGGCGTTTCAGAATGAGGACGGAGGTTTTGCACACGCTCTCGAAGCGGACAGCTTTAATCCGAATTCCTGTCCCATTCAGACGTGGAACGCGGCATCGATATTAAAGCAGATAGGCTTTGACGACGCTTCTCATCCTATAATTAAGGGGATCCTGCGCTATCTTGACAGCGGGGCGGATTTTTCCGAAGAGCATAAGCAGTGGCTTAACACCGTAAAATCCAACGACGACTATCCGCACGCGATATGGTGGGATTATACAGAAAGCGACGATTCGTTCCGATACAATCCCACCGCGTATCTTGCGGGCTTCATACTGCGTTTTGCGGACAAGGACAGCAGTCTGTATAAAAAAGCCGAAGAAATCGCGCTTGAGGCTTACGGGTGGTTCCGTTCAAATGTACCCTTCGGCTGGTCGGACGTCACAAAATGCTTTGCGGGGCTGTACGATTATCTTTCCGAGGCGGGCACGGAGCTTGTGGATATGGACGAATTTGCGCAAAAGCTGAAGGAGGAGGCGGGCGCCGACATCTGTCGTGATACGGACAAGTGGGGCGTGGAGTATGTGTGCCAGCCGTCTGCGTTTGTCCGCGGTAAGGACAGTATGTTTTATGAAGGCAACGAGGAGCTTGTCCGAAAGGAATGCGAGCTTATTGCCGGAAGTCAGCTTGAGGACGGCTCATATAATCTGCCGTGGATATGGTGCAACGATTATAAGGAATACACGCTTGCGGCAAACTGGTGGAAGTCTGTGCAGCTGATCGAAAAAATGAGCTTTCTTAAGGAGTTCGGCTGAGAATTATATGCAGACTGTAAATAAAAATAACGGGGCGAACCGGGAAATTCCGGTTTGCTCCGTTTTATGTTTATAGTTTTGACATGCGGATTTGTACTTCATAGATGTTAAAGTATGCGCTAAGCCTGATACATGAAAATGATAAAGCAGATATTATTAAAGCTTGACGTACAAAATATAATAGTGATAAACTAAAATAGTAAAATATTAGATAAATTATAATGCAAAGGTGAAAATATTAATTTAACAGGTGTATATGTATGAACAGAAAAATAGAAAAAATTTTTATGCTTTTGGTTGCATTTGCGGTAGCGAATTACAGTGTAATTATTGAAACAACGAAAATATATGCGGCATCTTTTGAATATGTTGAAGAGATGAAGAAAAATTGTATAAGCGAAGATACAGCCTATAACATTGCTCAGAGTTTTATTGTTAATGCCGTAGAAAATGAGATTGCTGACAACTGGAATGAGTATTCGGAAGCTTGGCTCTTAGCTAAGTGCTATGACACAAACAGAAATATATCGGCATATGTGTATAATGTGACGGATACATACTCAAATGCGAAGTGCGGATATATTGTGATAGGCGGAAGCAGAGTATACAGTCCCATAATTGAATTTGCTGAAAATGAAGACTTCATGTATATAGATTATTTGAGCGCAAATGATATGCTCATATATGAAGGGGGAATTTATTACTACGGATATAATGACCGAAGCAATACATATTATTATTGCGACAGCGAAAAGACAGAGGTAACGGTTGAAAATATTAACAAATGTTATGCGGTATCAGAAGAAATAAAAACACAATGGTATAATATATATGATATTAAATATGCTGAAGCGGAAGAAGATATACTGATAAACGGAGCTAGGGAAGCGTACTATGGTGCGGCAGGTGAACGATTAGGCTTCTCAAAGCTTAATAAGCAAGCGGAGGAAGGATATGAAGATGTAATAACGCTGTCTAATTTACCCAGTAAATTTTATACAATGGATGATTTCTATAATTCAGCTAAAAGTGATAAGAACTTTTATTGCACATGGGAGTGCTGCGCGCCGACAGCCGCAATAAATCTTCTGTATTATTATTACAACCGAAATTCGACTTATTATTCAACTTTTGATGTGGGTGATAATAATAAATATAAACGATTCAAGCTTATGTACAGCCTGATGAAAACTGATGACAGCGGAACTTCTAATGCAAATTTAGTTAAAGGCTTGACTCAGTTTCTTCAAAATTATACTAAATTTAAAAATTCAGTGGTAACTTATAGAGAATTAGTTGCGTTAAATGCAGAAGAAATGATCGCAGACTTAAAGTTAAACAGACCTGTAATACTAAGAACGGTAAATCATGAATATTATAAAAATCATTGCCTGGTATGCGTCGGCATCAGGGTTTATAATAACGGTTCGATTTTCTATGCTGTTGCGAACGGTCGTTCAGGGGTAGTTCAATATATGAATAGCTATACCCAAAACGCTGTATATACCGATGCCGTAACGGTTCATTTGTTTAAATAGGAGTATTTTTATGAAAAAATCAGAAAAAATAGGTTTGGTAATTTTGGGCATTGTCGTTCTGAGCATGATTGTTTATATTGTGCTTGGACGTACGGTACTGCGTTCTTATGATTGCTCCATAAAAAACAGCGAAGGATATATACAGTGGCTTAATATATACAATGGAAAGTTGTACTATGTACATGATTTATTTGGCAGTAAGAAAGAGGTTTTGTACTGTTATGACGATGAAAACGGCCTGTATGAGGTCAGTTCTGAGGAAAGCGAACGGCTAATACCATATTTAATTGAAGAGTATTTCAAAGGAAAGACACAAACGAATAATGCGGGAATGGAAGCCAAGTATGACAGTCATATGGAAGGATATGTACTGAAGGAACAGATAACCACCGATCCTAAGGCAACATACAGATCTGTAGGCGAGGGTCACAGCACGGAGCGGTTCCCGTATGAGGATTACAAATTGGCGGAGTATTATTACGGACTTACGGACGAATATATAGTAGGTATAATGTGCGCGGTTCAGAAGAATCCAAATAAAGAGGAAAAAGATTATATTGTATTGGTGGATAAAACAGGAAAAATAAACGTGATACCGGGTTACGGTATTTATACTACATTTCCAGATTTTTTGTTCTGTCATGATAACTGCGTATACTTCTGGGGCGTGGGAGAGGAAGAAGGTATTTCGGTAGGCGAAGGAGAAGGCGGTGTTCTGAAATGTGAAGGACCTAGGTTATATGTGTATATAGTCGATACGGGAGAAGTGAGGAAGCTTTGCGATTACAGTAATCTCTGCCGCGCGTCGGATCTGTATAAGGCGTATGTTGTGCAATGGAGCATCGGCGATGAATATGAGGTGTTTATAGACGGCGATTATCTTTATTCATATAGCAAAAACGGGGATACGGATATAGTAAGGTTTCGTTTTACATACGACGAAAACAGCTATCCTGTCAAATGTGAGTACGACGCCTGTATCTACGACAATCCGAATTTCTGAAAAATACGGCATAATAAAAACAGCAGAACATATCGGCTGTGCCATGTGTGTTCTGCTGTCTTTATGTTATTCGGCGCTTTCAAGGCTTTCCCAAAGCTCGTAAAGCTGTTCCTGTTCGTCTGAAAGCTCCTTGCGCCTGCCGCTTAATCCGGCAAGCTTTGAAGGGTCGGTGTATACCTCCTCAAGCAAAAGGCTTTCGTCGATTTCTGAAATTTCTTTGTCTATCTCCGCGATCCGAGATTCCGCGCGCGCGATCTCGTTGAGCCTTTTGCGTTCCTTTGCCTGTTCCTCCTTCATGCGCAGACGTTCTTCCTTTGACGAGGAAACGGGCGCTGCTGTAACGTCGCCCGACGAAGCGGCGACGGCGTTTCTTTTTATTCCCGCCGCAAGGGGAGAGGATTTTTCAAGGTAATAATCGTAGTCGCCGACATAGTTTGTAACCGTGCCGTCGCGCAGATCGAGGATCCTTGTCGCCACGGAATTGATAAAATATCTGTCGTGCGAGACAAAAAGACAGGTCCCGGTGTAGTTTACAAGCGCGCTTTCGAGAATTTCTTTCGACGCCATATCAAGGTGGTTGGTCGGCTCGTCGAGCAGGAGAAAATTCGCGTTCGACAGCATGAGCTTCGCGAGAAGCACGCGTCCGCGCTCGCCTCCGGAAAGCTCGCCGACTTTTTTGAAAACGTCGTCGCCCGTAAAAAGGAAGGCGGCGAGGACATTGCGTATCCTTGTGTTGGTCATATCGGGGTAAGCGTCGGAAATTTCGTCGAAAAGCGTTTTGTCCGTGTTCAGCACATGATGCTCCTGATCGTAGTAACCGCACTCTGCTCCCGCGCCGAGCCGCAGCGTGCCGGAATCCGCGTCCATAAGCCCGTTAATTATCTTTAGTATAGTTGTTTTTCCGGTTCCGTTTGCGCCGAGAAGCGCGACGCGTTCCCCTCTTTTTATTTCAAAATCAACGTTCTCAAAAAGAATCCTGTTGCCGAAACTTTTGGACAGTCCGCTCACGGAAAGGACGTCGTTTCCGCTTACGATAGCGGGTTCGAGGCTGAAATGCATCGTATCGGCTTCGTCCGCGGGCTTGTCAACGACCTCCATTTTTGACAGGAGTTTTTCGCGGCTTTCGGCGCGCTTGATAGATTTTTCGCGGTTGAAGGATTTGAGCTTGTCAATGACCTCCTGCTGACGCTTTATCTCGCGCTGGTTATTGTAGTATGCCTTAAGTCTTGCCTCTCGGAGCATAGCTTTTTTGGCGGCGTAGTCCGAATAGCTTCCCCTGAAAACGGAGCACTGACCGTTTTCAAGCTCGATAACTTTAGTCACGATTTTATCGAGAAAATAACGGTCGTGCGCTACGATAACGACGCTTCCGTCATAGCCGTGTAGAAAATTTTCAAGCCATGTTATGGAAGGAAGGTCGAGATGGTTGGTCGGCTCGTCCAAAAGCAGTATATCCGGGTGCGACAGCAGCAGCCTGCTCAGCGAAACTCTTGTTTTTTCTCCGCCGGAAAGTCTGTCTATTGGTTTGTCGAATTCCTCTTCGGTAAAGCCGAGTCCTTTGAGGACTCCCGTTACCTCGCTGCGCACAGCGTAGCCGTTCTGACTTTCAAATTCGTGGCTTTTTTGCGCGTATACATCAAGCAGTTTCTCAAGAGCTTCGCCGGAAGCCGATTTCATCTGTTTTTCAAGGCTCCGTATGGAAAGCTCAAGCTCCATAACGTTTTGTTTTACGGTGAGAACTTCTTCATAGACCGTGTGCCCCGAGGAAATATCCTGATGCTGCGCAAGGTAGCCGACGGTCTTGTCGCGCGACAGCGTGACAGAACCCGAATCGGGTGCAAGCTCTTTCATTATTATTTTGAGAAGTGTGGATTTGCCGGCGCCGTTTATTCCTACGATGGCCGCTTTTTCCCCGTCCTCTATATGAAAGGACACGTCTTTTAAGATCACGTCCGTGATAAATGTTTTATTTATATTACTGCAGTTAAGTATCATTTCTAATTCCAATCGTTGATTATGTTCCGTACAAGTTTTACAAAATTCTGTTCGCTTTGGCGCGCCGTTTCGCCTACTTCCTCGTGAGAAAGCTGCGAAGCGCCAAGACCTGCCGCCTTGTTGGTGATAAGCGAGATTCCGAGAATGCGCATACCGCAGTGTCTTGCGGTTATCGCCTCCGGGACGGTGGACATTCCGGCGGCGTCCGCGCCCAAAAGCTTTACGGCGCGTATTTCGGCAGGAGTTTCGTACTGCGGACCGCGGAAATAGCAGTATACGCCATCGTCCAAAGCTATTCCAAGTCTGTCAGCGGCAGCGTGCGCCAGCTCGCGAAGCGCCGGAGTATATATGTCCGTCATATCTTTAAAGCGCGGGCCGAATTCGTCGAGATTCGGTCCGTTGAGCGGAGAGGGACACATAAATGAGAGATGATCGGATATGAGCATCAGAGTACCCGGCTTCAGGGAATCTTTTATTCCGCCCGCCGCGTTGGTAACTATCAGATCTTTGATGCCAAGCCTCGCAAACACGCGAACAGGTAATGTGACGATCTCCATGGGATGTCCCTCATAGAAATGGAAGCGTCCGTTCATCACGAGGAGGCGCCTTCCGCCTATCGTTCCGGCAATAAGCTCGCCTGCGTGTCCCGCTACTGTCGAGGCTTTGAAATGCGGTATTTCTCCGTACGGAATAACGCAGGCTCCTTCGATTTCTTTCGCGAGAGGACCTAGACCGGAGCCGAGGATAACGGCTATCTCCGGCGCGGATTCTATCCGGCCGCGAATGAAAGCGGCAGCTTCGTCTATCATTGTCATTATATTTGTATCGGGCATCTGGCGACCTCCTGAAAATCGTTGATATATTAATCAAGTATAACCGATTAACGGATTCTTTGCAACTTGCTATGAAGAATAAAATGTGGTATAATATCCGCGATAGCAATTCGCAGTGCATAAACAGACAGAGGCAGACCTGCTGCTTGCAGCAAGGGCTGACTATGGATGTTTTTATAGGGTGCTAGGCGCCAGTGGCGCCTGTTCAGCACGGACCGAAGCGGAGCGGAGAGATCGCCCGCGAGCGAGAAGGCGCGAAGCGGCTTGGAGCGCGCACTGCGGAAAATTCGCGGTTGCCGTGCGCACCGCGATCAACCGAAAAGATGAGAGGAGAAAAAAATGCTGATTTGTGATGAGCTTGTCAAAAGATATTATTCATGCGTTGCGGTCAACAAAGTGAATATGTGTCTTGAGGACGGCAGAGTCTATGCCCTTCTGGGACCTAACGGAAGCGGAAAAACGACTCTGATGAAAATGATAATGGGGCTTATACAGCCGACTTCCGGAAGCATAAAACTGGACGGAACGCCGCTTTCCGTGGAAAGCAAGGCAAGTATTACATATATGCCTACGGAAAGCTATTTTTATTCATATATGACTATAAAAGATATAGTTGTGTTCTACAAGGACTTTTACAAGGATTTTTCGGAAAATAAGTTTTACGATATGCTTTCGAGAATGGGCTTGCAGTTTAACGACAAGGTCAAGAACATGTCGACAGGTATGCTTGCAAAGTTGAAAATCGCGATCGCGCTTTCGAGGGATTCAAGGATAATAATGCTTGACGAGCCGTTAAACGGAATAGACATTCTCGCGCGCGAGGTTATAATAAATGCCATAAGAGCCAACGCGGGCGGCGGAAGAACGATAGTGGTTTCCAGCCATCTTGTTGATGAACTTGAGACGATAGTAAACGGCGCTCTTTTTATGAAAAACGGTTCGCTCGTGCTTGCGGGAGACGCGGATAAACTAAGACAGGTTAATCAGAAATCGCTCGTGGAGCTTTACAAGGAAGTATACGGATGGGGAGGTGCGCCTTATGCTCAAGCTTATTAAATACGAATACCGTAAAAGCCTCACAATGTTTATAATTATTTTCGGAGTGCTTTTCGGACTGGAGGCTTATCTTGCCGGAAGCATACTTTTAAAAAGCGAAACCAATATAGCCATATCAACGGTGCTGTATATGCTGATAGGCTGGGCGGGAATCATGGGACTGATGATAATGGGCGTTATTTCTTACGCCAGAGAGCTTAACGCTAAGTATAGTTTTATGACATTTATGACTCCGAATTCCACCTTTAAAATCGTAGGCGCAAAATATCTTACGCTTCTGATAACTACGGTAGTAGCAACGCTGCTTTACGGGGTATTCGTATATCTTGACGTGAAGCTTGCAATGTCGAGATTTGAGGATACGGCGGATATGGTGGAAATGATTAACGAGCTTATGGAGATGCTTTTCGGGAAAAATATAAGCAACCTTATAATAGGCTTTGTGGGAATGGTCATAAGCATATGGGTAAGCATACTGCTTACGGTGAGCTTCGCGTATCTTGCGATCACGCTCAGCAGCACGATCCTTGCCAATAAAAAAGGTAAGGGATGGCTGGCTTTCGGTTTTTTTGTCGCAATAAGAGTTGTTGTGCAGGTAGTATCGAATTTACTGCCTTCGTTTGATTTCGGAAACGATACTCTGCTCCAGATCATGGCGGGTTCATGGCCTTCATATATTTTTGAGATAATCTTTATAGTCGGCACATATATCGGCGTGTCGGAGCTTTTAAAGCATAAAGTAAGTCTGTAACTTTATTTTTCCCCGCTGCCGGAGCGGGGAGGTTGTTTTTAAGGAGATTGGTCATCAAGATGGACGGAAACGATATTTCTCTTGCGGTCATAAAAAGGCTCCCGCGGTATTACCGGTATCTAGAGGAGCTTTTGGACAACGGAGTGGAACGCATATCGTCGGGAGATTTAAGCGTCAGAATGAACGTGACTGCTTCGCAGATACGTCAGGATCTAAATAATTTCGGAGGCTTCGGGCAGCAGGGATACGGCTACAACGTTGCGTACCTGCACGATGAGATAGCCCGTATCCTCGGAATTGACCATACGCACAGTATAATAATTGTCGGGGCGGGAAATCTCGGCAGGGCGATTGCGAATTATGCGAATTTTGAGAAAAGAGGCTTTGTTGTAAAGGGAATGTTTGACAATGATCCGTCCGTGGTGGGCAGCGAGTGCAGAGGCGCAAAAGTTATGCCAATGGAGCGGATGAAGGATTTTATTAAGGATAACGGAATAGAGATCCTTGCGCTCACGATTCCTAAGACCTTCGCCAACGAAGTGGCGGTAATGGCGGTTGAGGCAGGAATAAGGGGGATATGGAATTTCGCTCATATGGACCTTACGGTTCCGGAAAATGTAGTGGTCGAGAACGTGCATCTTTCGGAGAGCCTTATGACTTTGTCCTATAATATATCTAGTAAAAAATAGCAAAGCGGAATTTTGCGGAGGTTTTTGTCATGGCACTGACCATTGAAGAGGTGAAAAAAAATACTTCATATAAGCGTCTTCCTATACTGATACTTGACGAGCGTTATCACCGTCTTTTTCCAGAGGAGGATAAGACGCCGGAGATCAAAAAACTTGAGAAGAAGCTGTCCGATATGCTTAAACGGCAGGGACAGGTGACAAACGATCTCAAGGCGGTCAAGAAAATAAAAGCCGACCTTATACAGTCCGTATTGCAGAATGTCGAAAATACGGAGCTTTCCGATTCAAAGCGCCAGAAGCTTATGAACGCCAATCAGAAGCTTATTCTGGAGGCAAAAGAAAAGATCGAAGCGCTTGAGCAGGAGGAGACCGATATGCCGGAGAATATAAGGACGGCGAATCTTGCCCTCGTGCTGGAATGCGTTGAGGTGTGTTACGAAAGAATACATCAGAACTATGAGGATATACAGATACTTGGCAAATGGATAAACGAGGTCAGGATAGAGCTTAAGAAAAAAGTCCTTGTAAAGCAGGATAAGGAGACCAAAAACGCGGAGATATACTCCTATATGCACGACCTTCTCGGTCCGGAGATGATGGAGATCTTCGACAATAAATCTAGCAATTGAAAAGATACGGATCAAGTAACCGGGCATTGGCTTATGTCCGGTTTTTGACGTTGTTTTGAACTATCACGCGTTCATGCAGCATACCACTGTGCGTTCAAAAATAACGTGGGAACAGTGAAAGGAGTTTAAAAATGAAATATTCGCTCGACGCCGCCATGTCAAAAGAGGTTGACAGCTATACTATAAACGAAATTGGAGTACCGTCGCTTGTTCTGATGGAGCGCGCGGCTTTGGCTGTCGCGTCAAAGACCGCGGAAATCGCGGCGGGTTTTGGCAGGCAGGTAAGGATATGCGCCGTGTGCGGGTGCGGAAACAACGGCGCGGACGGCGTCGCCGCGGCGAGGATTCTTACATGGCAGGGACTTTCGGCTGATATTATGGTTGCGGGCGACGTATCCAAAGGCTCGCAGGAATTTGACGCGCAGATGAAAATAGCAGCCAGTTCGGGAATGCCGTTATGTAACATATCGTCTTTATCCGAATATGATATTGTAATAGACGCGATTTTCGGTACAGGCTTGTCACGCGAAGTCAAAGGCGATCATGCACGTATAATAGATATGATAAATTCATGTCAGTGTGTGACGGTCAGCGTAGATATGCCGTCGGGGATCTCGGCTGACACCGGAAACGTTCTGGGCGCGGCGGTGAGGGCGGACGCGACCGTGACTTTCGGCTATAACAAACACGGTCTTTTACTTTATCCTGGCAGGGAGTTTGCGGGCGAGATCACGGTCGCCGACATTGGCTTCTGTCCGGAGGCTGTCAGAGGACTCAACCCTGCCATGTATTTTACG
>CAJTON010000004.1:65028-80024 GCA_910577605.1 uncultured Butyrivibrio sp. | reverse complement strand
ATACCAAAAAGGGACGCTATGGCAAATAAGGGTTCTTACGGCAGAACGCTTGTTATCGCGGGCAGCGAAACCATGAGCGGAGCCGCTTATCTTGCGGCGGCTGCTGCATACAGAAGCGGAGTCGGACTTGTAGAGGTATTTACGCACAGCTTGAACTGCTCCGTTATAAGGACGCTGCTGCCGGAGGCGATAGTGACGGGGTATGACGAAGGTAACGCCGAAGAGCGGTTGGAGCCGCTGCTTGATAAAGCGGACAGCGTGATCCTCGGACCGGGGCTTTCGACGGACAACACAGCTGCCGCAATAGTGAAAAAAGTCCTGCGCGACGTGGCACAGCCCCTTATAATTGACGCGGACGCTCTTAATATCATCTCTTCCGATACAAATATGTTGAAAAGCTGCCGGTCAACTGTTATAATTACACCGCATATAGGGGAGATGGTCAGGCTGACAGGGAAAACCAAGAAAGAGATCCTTGTCGATACCGTGGGAGCGGCGGCTTCTTTTGCGCGGGAATATAATGTCATATGCGTTCTAAAAAACGCCGCCTCGGTAGTTGCGGAGCCGGACGGCAGACGGCGCGTTTATATAAATAATTCCGGCTGCGCGGCGATGGCAAAGGGCGGTTTTGGAGATGTTCTGACAGGCGTTATAGCCGGTATGCTAGCGCTTCTCATAGAACCGTTTTCGGCGGCGTCAATGGGCGTGTATGTACACGGGCTTGCCGGGGAAGCCGCGGCTTTTGACTGCGGAGGGCATGGAATAGTCGCTTCAGACATACTTGAAAGACTCGGTAAAATTATGGAGCATGACTGATTTTATATAGGGAATCATAAAGGAAATATGGCAATGATAGAATTCACAAGAACCTACGCGGTCATACATCTTGACGCGATACGCCGTAATATAGACAACGCGGTAAAAAGGATCGGCAGCGGCGTGAAGATAATGGCGATAGTAAAGGCGAACGCTTACGGTCACGGAGCCGTACCTGTCGCGCGCGCAATAAAGGATAAGGTTTACGGCTTTGCCGTGGCGACGGTAAAGGAGGCGCTTGAACTACGCAGACAGGGCATTGACAATCATATACTTGTGCTCGGATATGTATGCAGGGAAGAGTATGAGGTGGTGATACGAAACGGAGTGACTTTCGCTCTGCTTACTTCGGAGATGGCGAATGATATTTCCGACTGCGCGCAGAAACTTAATATGACAGCAAGATGTCACATAAAGGTGAATACCGGAATGAACAGGATTGGATTTCCGGTAAACGAAGATTCTATGCGCGAGATCGAGCAGATACATGAGCTGCCGGGGCTGTATCTTGAGGGAATATTTATGCATTTCGCGACGGCTGACGAAGCCGACAAGGAATTTTCTCGCGCACAGTTCGGTCTGTTTATGAAGACTGTGAACGAGCTTTCAAAAAGAGGCGTGAATTTTGATATAAAACACTGCTGCAACAGCGCGGGGATAATAGACCTTCCCGAGTACGCGCTGGATATGGTGCGCGAGGGCATCATGCTTTACGGGCTGAAGCCGTCGCTGGAGGTGGACGCTTCTATGGAGTACAGTCCGGCGCTTGAGCTTAAAAGCCATGTTATTTTTGTCAAGGAGCTGCCCGCAGGAGAGGGCGTGAGCTACGGGCGCACATATATAACAGAAGCGCCGACCAAAGTCGCGACGGTCGCGATCGGTTACGCCGACGGATACCCGCGTTCTCTTTCGTCGAAGGGCAGCGTGCTTATACGCGGAAAGCGCGCTCCCATAATCGGGAGGATATGCATGGACCAGATGATGGTTGACGTTACGGGCATAGACGGAGTTGCGGTCGAGGACATCGTTACGCTTATCGGGAAAGACGGCGGGGAGTACATATCCGTCGAGGAGCTTTCGGAGCTTTCGGGCCGTTTTAATTATGAATTCGTATGCGATCTTTCTGAGCGCGTTGAAAGAAAATATGTGGATTAACTTTACTGAAATTGTATAAACACACACGAAAATAGAAATAATACTTTTAAAATTATTAACGGAGTGTGTTTTATCGTGGTTATTAGAAGAGGAGATATTTTTTATGCTGATTTAAGACCCGTGGTCGGCTCTGAGCAGGGAGGGATACGGCCTGTGCTGGTGGTGCAGAACGATACCGGCAACAAGCACAGCCCCACGGTCATAATTGCGGCCATCACAAGCAAGATGAACAAGGCGAAGCTCCCGACACATGTGGAGATCGACTCGAATAAGTACGATATGATAAAAGACTCGGTAATTTTACTTGAGCAGTTAAGGACAATAGATAAAACAAGATTGAAGGATAAGGTCTGCCATCTTGACAACGAGATAATCGTTAAGGTAAACAGAGCGCTGCTTACAAGCCTTGAAATAGCCCGTACATAAATCATGACAAAAGGGCGGGCTACAAGTAAGGCGGACGGAAAGGAATTTTATGGGCGAAGGCCAAACGTATATAGGAATTGCGCTTTTTGTACTTTTCCTTATTATTGATGCCGTATTGTACGCTTTTTCGGCGGCATTGGGAAATATCAACGACAATGAACTTGAAAAAAAGGTTGAGGAGGGCAATAAAAGAGCCGTCCGGCTTAAAAAACTTATGGATGATCCGTCACGCTTCGGGGACACTCTCGACATAGTTGTGTTTGTCACAAACGTTGTGGCGGGAGCATACATATTAGGAGTTATACAACGCAGCGTCAGTAAAAGTTTCGGCGGCGACAGCCCGTGGCTTGTGTGGATGCCTGTGCTTGTAGGGGCGGTCATGCTTCTTATACTGATCGTTTTCGGCGTGCTGATACCTAAGAAATGCGGCAAGCGCTCAGCGGGAAAAGTAGCGTATTCGCTTTCGGGTACAGTGTGCGCGGTCATAATACTTCTTTTCCCTTTTACAAAAGCGGTCACATTGATCTCGCATCTGTTTCTGCGGATTTTCGGGATCGATCCGAACGAGAAGCTTGACAATGTGACTGAGGAAGAGATCATAACGATGGTCAACGAGGGTCAGGAGCAGGGCGTTCTTGAGGCGAGCGAGGCGGAGATGATCGCAAATATTTTTGAGCTTGGCGATAAGAACGCGGGCGACATTATGACGCATCGCTCGGCAATAGTTGCGCTTGACGGACATATGACGCTTGAGGAAGTGATTCAGAAGCATATAGACGGAAATTATTCGCGTTTTCCCGTATATGACGGAGATATTGACAATATAATCGGGACTCTGCATATAAGGGATGCACTTATCATGTACCGCAATATTCCGAGCCGCAAAAAACAGATCGCGGCGCTCAGAACAATCATCAGACCGGCTTATTTTGTGCCGGATACAAGGGATATAGACGATCTTCTCAAGGATATGCAGGCGGAAAAGATACATATGGGAATCGTGGTCGACGAGTACGGTCAGACCGCTGGAGTCATAAGCATGGAGGACATTATCGAGGAAATCGTTGGCAATATTCTTGACGAGTACGACATCGAGGAGGATTCCATAGAGCATAATTCGGACGATTCGTATATCGTGGACGGGCTTACGGAGCTTGACGACCTGAACAAGCTTATCGGCACGGAGATAGAGAGCGAGGATTTCGATACGTTAAACGGCTATCTTATCTCGCTTTTGAACCGCATCCCGGAGGAGAACGAGACCGCCGAAATAACGGCTGACGGCTATGTTTTCAGGATACTTGAGGTTTCCGGCAATGTCATAAGAAGGGTCGAGGTCCTGCGGGAGAAGGAGAAAGTGGAGGAAAAGGAAGACAAAGAAACGGCGGACAGTCCGCAGTGAAGTGGTAGAAAATACCATAGATAAGTATTGATTGCGACAGGCAGGAACTCATTTTCTGCCTGTTTTTGCATGAATTACCATATACTATGCTTTCGATGGACACCATCATAGATTTGATGAAAATTATTATGATTAAAAATATAGCCTTTACAAACTAAGAGCTTAATGGTACAATGAATATATCAAATGAGATTGAGCTGAAAGAACATGGAGATAAAGTGAAATGGACATAAAAATAGACGGGGACGAATACAATAATTCTTATGACCGATATTTGCACACAGGACAAAATCGGCAGGGGCAAGACCCCTTAACGGGTGAGAAATCAACCGCCGAAAGCGGCGCCGGTTTTCCGGAAACCGCGGCAGTCTATGAAAAAGGCGAAGCATACGATTTCGGCACATACAGCGCAAACGCGGTACAGGCGGCGACAGATTCCTATACTATCTCAAAGATGAGGGCATACCTGAACGAGCTGGGCTTCTATGACGGAGAAATGGGTGGGGGATATACCGAAGAACTGAAAACGGCGCTCAAATGCTTTCAGAACGCATATCTCGGCGGACAGACCTACAACGTGGAAAACGGAATTCCAAGCGGTCTGCAAAACAAGATACAGGACATAGGGACAGCGTACTACACAAACCTCGCCAACAGCAAGCTGAACGACGCGCTTAAAAGACTTGGCTTTGACAGCACAAATTCAGCCGAGGGCAAGAAAAATTTCGTCCGCATACAGACATTTCTTGAAAAAGCGATGGGCTGCAACAAATATCAGGTGGCGGGAATTATGGGAAACATAATGCAGGAAAGCTGGTTTTTTCCTACATCTGATAACGGTGACGGAGCGTATGGCATTCTTCAGTGGAGAGATGAAAGAAAAGGATATTTAAAAACATATGCTTCGAAAAACGGATATTCGTCCGCCGATAAGATGGGAATACAGCTTGCGTTTTTCAGATATGAGATGAGCAGGACATGGGGAAAAGGAGATATAGATGAAGGCGCGCCTAATTCTGAACTGGTGAAAAACTGGAATATTCTGAAAAACGAACATAAGCACAGCTTCTACGATGTGTCTGATTTCTTTAAGGATCACATTGAGGAATGCCCTGATGAATCAACGCAGGCCAGAAGAGACTATTCCAGTATAATTTATCAGGCGATATGTTAGGGAGGGAACGAAAATGAGAAAATTAGCACTTTGTTTATTGGTATGTATTATGGGCGTGATATGCGCCGCCTGTACTAAGGGAAGCTCAACATTAAGTTATAACGGTGAAATAACGGAAAATATGCCGGAAACGTCCGATATTGGGGCTGAAACCTCTAAGGAGCAGAATGTCGAAACTGAGTCTTTGACTGAAGTGCAAAGTGAAACTCAAACCGAAGTTCCAAAAGAAACGGAGACTGAAGCCCCCCAAGAAACGGTAGTGGAATACGAGCTTAACACGGTCGAATCGCTTGAGGACGACGGAAAGGATATGAGCGCGGCGGAGGCGATAAGAAGCGCGATGAAGGGAAAGCGTTCGGCGCTTGAATTAATGTATAGGGACAGACTGTTTTCATTGACAGAGGGCTGGGGCTGGCAGGAGGCTGATGAAATCAAGGATATGCCGGACACAGGACTTGCCAGAATAAACATGATTACATATAACAGAAGGCTGAATACGGCGATAACGCCTATCAAGAAGGCAAAATGGGAAAAATTTGTGTGCGTTGATTTGGATCAGGACGGAACAAAGGAGGTGCTTGTTGAGGGCGGACCCGGAGGGGTGGCTCTGCATTACGCCGGAGGAGAGGTCTATATGACGGTTATCAATGTAAGGTCTTTCCCTTATGATGTATACGAAAACGGAGTATACAGCTGCGACGGCGGGGGATGGGTGTGTACGGCATACGCCAGATTATATCCTGCAAAGGGGGCAATGTATTATAGAATAATGACATACAATGTAGACAATGAGGGCGGGGGCTTAACAACTCCGTCTGTATATGAGATTATGAATAAAGAAGTAACCAAGGAAGAATATGATGCTTACCTTAATGAGCTTATCGGCGGCTTGAATGGCATGAATTTACCGAAGAAAATATAGACAAATATGTTGTTGACTGACGGCATAAGGATTTTTTTACCAAATACATAAAGCATATTTTAAACACCTTCGGAAATACTTTTAGGGATAAAAGTGTTTCGGAGGTGTTTTGATGTCCGGTGATGAAAAGGACGGAGTAAAGGAGTTCGGCGCGGTTGAAAGCGGCGGCATTGAAATAATAAGCATAATCGGGGAAATTGAGGGGCATGACAATCTCGGAAAGGACGGGAAGACCACAAAATACGAGCATATGCTGCCGATGCTTGCGGGAATCGAGCGGGAAAGCAAGGCGGACGGGCTTCTTTTTCTTGTGAACACCATAGGCGGCGACGTTTCGTGCGGGCTTGCCTTAGCGGAGATGATCGCGGGGCTGAGCAAGCCGACTGTCTCGCTTGTGTTGGGCGACAGCCATTCCATCGGTGTTCCGGTCGCGGTGGCGACGGACTATTCGTTTATTGTGCCGAGCGCGACTGTCGTTATTCATCCGGTGCGCATGAGCGGAACGATTCTCGGGGCTAGTCAGACATACAAGCAGTTTAAGTCGATTCAGGACAGGATAATCGGCTTTATTGCGGCGCACAGCAGATGTCCGGAGAACGAGCTTGAAAGTATGATGATGGAAACCCATATGATGGCAAAAGATCTTGGAACGATTCTTGTCGGGCAGGAAGCGGTGGACTGCGGTATCATTGACGAAGTGGGCGATATAAAAAAAGCGTTTGCAAAGCTTAACGAGCTTATGGGAAAATAAAACCAAAATTTTGCCGCATTTTCTCGACATGTTTTCTAAAAAATGGTATAATGTCCGCGAAAGCAATCCGCAGTGCAAAAACAGACAGAGGCAGACCTGGTGCGTGCAGCAAGGACGGACTATGGCTGTTTTTATAGGGCGGATGCCCGCGAGCGAGAAGACGCGAAGCGGCTTAGAGCGTGCACTGCGGAAGCAGTGTGGAAAACGAGGCAGACCTGGTGCGTGCAGCAAGGGATGACTATGGCTGTTTTTATAGGGTGCTAGGCGCCGGTGGCGCCTGTTTGGCACGGAGCGGAGCGCGCGCTTTCGGATTGCGTTTGGCTTACAGGAGTGGAGAATTATTAAGGAGGAACAAAAAAGTGAATATACTAAAGGCTTTGCTTATGGGACTTGTTCAGGGGATAACTGAATTTCTGCCCGTGAGCAGCTCGGGGCATTTGGCGATCTTCAGGCAGGTGTTCAAGCTGGAGCTGGATTCAGGAAATTATTTCGACGTTCTGCTCCATATGGGAACGCTTGCGGCGGTCATCGTCGTGTTCCGTGAGGATATAGGGGGAATGCTGCGTGAATTCTGGGGTATGATAATGACTGTATTTGCCAACTTTCTTATTTTTATCAAAAGAAAAAAGGGCGATAACAGATATACATATTTTAAGGTTATAAATTCTTCATACAGGAAATTAGTCATAATGGTGCTTATTTCAACAATACCTACCGGTATACTGGGGATCGTCGGCAACGAGCTTGTGGGAATGGCATCTGGAAAATTATGGATAGTCGGTATCTGCCTTATCCTTACGGCGGGACTTCTTTTTCTTGCGGACAGGCATTCTGACGGTACGGTAAGGATAAAGAACGCCCCGTATTCAAGCGCTTTTATAATGGGAATCGCACAGGGAATAGCCACTATGCCGGGGCTTTCGCGTTCAGGGACGACGATCTCCACGGGGCTTATGCTCGGATACAATAAAAAGCTTGCGGTAAAATATTCTTTTATCATGTCGATTCCGGCGATAATCGGGGCAATGGTCGTTAAGATAGGCGATTTGAAAAACGAGGCGTTCGGTTCTTCAAACCTTCCGGGATACATATTGGGAACGCTTGCGGCGTTCGGAGTCGGGCTGGTGAGCCTTAAATTTATGATGAAGCTTATAAGAAGCAAAAGATATATCGGATTTGCGGTCTACTGTCTTGTAATAGGACTTGTAGCTATTGGATATTCATTGATTACAAGGTAACGGGAGTGCTAAGATGGCAACAGGAAACAGTAAAAAGAAAACCACCGCTGCCGCGGGACGCAGAAATACGGCTCAGGGCAGCGCTAAACGGAGTACGTCTAAGGGAGGAAGCAAAAAAGCCGCGCCGCAGGGCAGGCGCGGAGGAATAGCCAGAGAAGCGGCGGTTCTTATAACGCTCGCGCTCTCGATCATATTTTTTATAGCCAATTTCGGCGTGGGAGGCGTTGTCGGCGCGGGAATAAGCTCGTTTTTCTTCGGGCTTTTCGGACTGGTTGCATACATATTCCCGCTGATTCTTTTCGGCGGAACTATTTTTGCGATATCGAACAAAAACAATTCGGTCGCCCGGATCAAAATAATCGCGGGAGTTCTCGTAATGATCCTTCTGTGCACGCTGATACAGCTTATAAGCGGAGCGCACGCGTCTGAGTGGAAATTCACACAGTACTATACGGAATGCTCGGCGCATAAAAACGGCGGCGGATTTTTCGGCGGTTCTGTGTGCAAGCTTCTTGTGACATGGTTCGGAACGATAGGCGCATACATAATAGACATTGTACTGATAATCATAGGCGTTGTGGTTATATCCGAGCGTTCGTTTATAGCGGGGCTGAAAAAAGGCGGCAGGAAGGTTTACGATACCACTGTAAAGGACGTGGAGCAGTATCGGGAAAATGTTGAAGAAAAGCGCAAGATACGCGAGGAGAACAGATTAAAGAGAGCTGCCGATAAGGTTCAGGGCGTGACGTTCGACACCGAGATCGTCAAAGAAAACGCGGACGGCGGCGAGGATATTCATGAAATAACCGCAGCCGGCGCGGATAAGGCGTTAAAGACCGCCGATGACGGAGAAAGCGATAAGGCGGCAAAGCTTGAACGGCTTGACAAGCTTATCAAACCGGAGAGAAATATTAAGGAAGAACCTCCGAAGGAGCAGGTGTTCAATTTTGAGAAGGCTCAAAGCTCCGCGGAAATCGTTCCCTTTGACGAGGACGACAGATATATGAACGCGCAGGACGTAAGCGAATACGCTATGAAGCATTACGAGGAGGAGCAGAGCAGTCCTGTCGGGGATTTCGGGGGTTTTGACGAGGAAGAGATACAACCGGAATTCTACACTGAGTCTGAGCAGGAGAGCGGAACAGAATATATTGACATGAGCCTTGTCAGGGAGGAGTTCGAGAGGGAGCTTGAGGACAGGAAAAAAAGCGCGTCGGAGGACATACAGGCGGACGGTACTGTTTATCCTGCCCATACCGGAGCGGATGCCCCGGTTGCAAACGATGCGGAACAAATGACGCAGACGGAGCAGGAAAAAGCGCCTTCACAGACTCCTTTGCAGCCTAAGAAAAAACCGCGCAAATATGTTTTTCCTCCGCTTAGTCTGCTTAAGAGAGGCAGCGGCAAAAACGGCGGCGCGGACAAGGAGGAGCTTAAAAACACCGCGATGAAGCTTCAGCAGACGCTTGCTAATTTCGGTGTAAAAGTCACCGTGACGGACGTAAGCTGCGGACCTGCCGTAACGAGGTATGAGATTCAGCCGGAACAGGGAGTAAAGGTGAGCAAAATCGTTTCGCTTGCCGACGATATTAAGCTTAACCTTGCCGCCGCGGATATAAGGATAGAGGCGCCGATACCGGGCAAGGCGGCGGTGGGAATCGAAGTTCCCAATAAGGAGAATTCCGGGGTAATGTTAGGAGATCTTATCTGCAGCAGCGAGTTTAAGAAGCATCCGTCAAGCATAGCTTTTGCGGCAGGTAAGGATATAGCCGGACAGATAGTAATGACGGACATAGCGAAGATGCCGCATTTGCTTATCGCGGGAGCTACCGGATCAGGTAAGTCCGTGTGCATCAATACGATAATAATGAGTATTCTGTATAAGGCGAAGCCGGACGACGTTAAGCTTATAATGGTCGATCCGAAGGTGGTCGAGTTAAGCGTTTACAACGGGATACCGCATCTTATGATACCCGTTGTGACCGATCCGAAAAAGGCGGCGGGAGCGCTCAACTGGGCTGTCGCAGAAATGACCGACAGATATCAGAAGTTCGCTCAGTACGGAGTGCGCGACCTAAAAGGCTATAATGAAAAAGTAGAGGCGCTTTTGGATTCAGAGGATGAAAACAAGCCTGTCAAGCTTCCGCAGATAGTTATTATCGTTGACGAGCTTGCCGACCTTATGATGGTAGCTTCAAACGAGGTGGAGGACGCTATAGTAAGGCTCGCCCAGCTTGCGAGGGCAGCCGGGATACATCTTATAATCGCGACGCAGAGACCGAGCGTAAACGTAATAACCGGGCTTATCAAGGCAAATGTGCCTTCAAGGATCGCTTTTTCAGTTTCTTCGGGAGTTGACTCAAGGACTATAATAGACATGGTCGGCGCGGAAAAGCTTCTCGGAAAAGGAGATATGCTCTTTTATCCGCAGGGCTATCAGAAGCCCGCGAGAGTGCAGGGAGCGTTCGTGTCCGACGAGGAGGTCTCGGCGGTCGTCGAATTCCTTAAGGAGCATTGCGACAGCGTGGAGTACAGCGAGACGGTGAGCGGAAAGCTGAATAATCCGGCGTTTGAGGAGAGTCAGAGCTTCGGAGGCGACAGGGACCAGTATTTCGGAGAGGCGGGGCGTTTTATCATAGAAAAAGAACGCGCATCCATCGGAATGCTTCAGAGGGTATACAAAATAGGCTTTAACCGCGCGGCGAGAATAATGGACCAGCTTTGCGACGCGGGAGTAGTCGGACCCGAGGAGGGAACAAAGCCGCGCAAGGTGCTTATGACGCTTGCCGAATTTGAAGAGTATCTTAGGAATAATTAAAATATTGCCGTCGGCAGAAAGGATTTGCAATGAAATCAGATATTGAAATCGCACAGGAGGCCAGTCTATGGCATATCAAGGACGTTGCCGCGAAAGCGGGAATCAAAGAGGAGGAGCTTGAGTTTTACGGAAATTACAAAGCCAAGCTTTCCGACGAGCTGGAAAAAAGAGTGGCGGACAATCCGGACGGAAAGCTGATCCTTGTCACGGCGATAAATCCCACTCCGGCAGGAGAGGGAAAGACTACTGTCAGCATAGGTCTGACGCAGGCGCTTAACCGCATAGGCAAAAAAACGATTGTCGCGCTCAGAGAGCCTTCGCTCGGTCCGTGCTTCGGCGTAAAAGGCGGAGCGGCGGGCGGAGGATATTCGCAGGTAGTGCCTATGGAGGATTTGAATCTGCATTTTACCGGCGATTTTCACGCGATAACGAGCGCCAATAATCTTTTGGCGGCGATGCTCGACAATCATATACAGCAGGGAAATCAGCTTGGTATAGATACAAGACAGGTCGTGTGGAAAAGATGCCTTGATATGAACGACCGCGCGCTGCGCAATATTGTTGTCGGGCTTGGCGCTAAGGCAGACGGAGTTGTCAGGGAAGATCATTTTATTATAACGGTCGCCTCCGAAATTATGGCGATCCTTTGTCTTGCAGAGGACATGAGCGATCTTAAAAAGCGCCTTTCAAGGATAATCGTGGCGTACAATTACGCGGGAGAACCCGTTACGGCGGGGGATCTAAAGGCTGTCGGGGCAATGGCGGCGCTTCTTAAGGATGCGATCAAGCCTAATCTCATTCAGACGCTCGAGCATACTCCGGCGATCGTTCACGGAGGTCCGTTCGCCAATATCGCGCATGGCTGCAACAGCGTGAGGGCGACAAGAATGGCGTTAAAGCTTGCGGATTATGTCGTGACGGAGGCGGGCTTCGGCGCGGATCTTGGCGCGGA
This sequence comes from uncultured Butyrivibrio sp., assembly GCA_910577605.1. Lineage (GTDB taxonomy): Bacteria > Bacillota > Clostridia > Lachnospirales > Lachnospiraceae > Eshraghiella. Next base: position 68,370 of record CAJTON010000004.1, on the reverse strand, counting down.
AAAGTTCCTCGACATTAAATGCCGTATGGCGGGACTCGTACCGGCATTGTTCCGTCGTGCACGGTGATAGTCGCGACGGTGCGCGCGCTTAAATACAACGGAGGCGTCGCCAAGGCGGATCTTGGCTCGGAGAATCTTGACGCTCTGGCTAAGGGTATCGTAAATCTGGACAAACATATAGAAAATATGCAGGGCTTTGGCGTAAATGTCGTCGTGACCTTAAATTCTTTTGTAACAGATACGGAAGCCGAACATAATTTTATAAAAGAACACGTTGAAGCTATGGGCTGTGAATTTGCGCTCGCCGAGGTGTGGGAAAAAGGCGGCGAGGGCGGAGAATGCCTTGCCAGAAAGGTAGTCGAGGCCGTATCAAAGGAGCATAAGCCCTTTACTCTGACATATACGGACGATATGCTCCTCAAGGATAAAATAAACGCCGTTGCGACAAAGATTTACGGCGCGGATGGGGTGAATTTTGCCCCGGCAGCCTCAAAGACGCTTGAAAAGCTTGAGGCTATGGGCTTTGGCAGGCTTCCGGTGTGTATGGCGAAGACACAGTATTCGCTTTCGGATGAGCCTGAGCTTTTGGGCAGGCCAGAGAATTTCAAGCTGAACGTGCGCGAGGCGTATGTGAGCGCGGGAGCTGGCTTTGTTGTCGCGATCACCGGGACGATAATGACGATGCCGGGTCTTCCAAAGGTTCCGGCGGCGGAGAGAATCGATTATGACGAAGAGCAGAACAAAATAACCGGATTGTTTTAGGAGTGGGTATGCAGAATTTTAAGGTTAAGGATATTTTGGAGGCGACGGGCGGGCGGCTTTTGTGCGGATCGCCCGAAACCGTGATTGAAACGATAAGCACGAATTCCAATGCCATTGACAGAAGATGTCTTTTTGTCCCGATAATCGGAGAAAGGGTGGACGCGCACAGATTTATAGACGACGCCATCGCAAACGGCGCGAAGGCGGTGCTGACCGGCGAACATGACGAGATGGATAAGCCGGTGCCTTGCATAAGAGTGGAAAATACCGTGACTGCGATGCAGGAGATAGGCAGGGAATACGGAAACCGCATGGATATTCCTAAAATAGGCATCACCGGAAGCGTCGGCAAGACGACCACCAAGGAGATGATAGCCTGTGCGCTTTCGGCGGGGTTTAATGTTTTTAAGACCGAGGGAAACAGCAACAGTCAGATAGGAGTGCCGGGCACGCTTGTCAGAATTTCCTCCGAAGACGAGATAGCGGTAATTGAGATGGGCATGAGTATGCCGGGAGAGATGAAGCGCCTTGCGGAGCTTCTGACTTTGGATTGCGCTGTCGTAACAAATATCGGAGTTTCGCATATCGAGGCGCTTGGAACTCAGGACGGGATCTGCGACGAGAAATTTCATATTGAGGACGCTTTAGTGCAGGACGGCTGTGTTTTCCTGAACGGAGACGACGAAATACTTCTGAGGCATATGGGAAAGCTGCGGCACGACGCCGTGCTTTTCGGGCTTGGGGAAAATAACGACTACCGCGCGGTGAACATTGTAAGCGACGGGGAGCGAACGGAGTTTGACGCGGTTATCGCGGGTAGTATAACATATCATACGACCTTGAAGGTGCCGGGTATGCACAATGTGCGCAACGCGCTTGTCGCGCTGGCTGTCGCGGACCGTTACAGCGTGCCGCTTGATCGTGCGGTGAAAGCGCTTGAGGAATACGGCGGGGTAAGTATGCGTCAGCAGATAAGCAGTATATGCGGAGTGACGGTAATCGACGACTCCTACAACGCAAGCCCCGATTCAATGAAGGCGGGAATCGAGGTGCTATGTACTGTGAAGGCGGATGGCAGACGTGTAGCCGTTCTCGGCGATATGCTTGAACTGGGACCGGACTCGCCGCGCTATCACTGTGAGGTGGGAGAATTTATAAGCAGGCAGAAAGTTGACGAGCTTATAGTATTTGGAGAACTTGCTGAGCATATTGCGAACGGTGCAGAAATTAATTCACGAATTAATATTGTCAGATGCGACAGCCGCGCGGATATAAACGAATATCTTATGCATACTATGCATACGGGCGACGCGGTCTTGTTTAAAGCGTCGAGAGGAATGAAACTTAACGAATGTGCGGAATATTTTAAGGAGAGATACGGTAATGGCAAAAATAATTGACGGTAAGCTTATTTCAAAGCAGATAAAGGATGAACTGAAAGATAAAGTAGCGGCGTTTAAGGCGGAGGGAACACAGATATGCCTTGCGGTCATACAGGTAGGAAACGACGGCGCGTCGAGCGTTTATGTCGGCAACAAGAAAAAGGCGTGCGAGTATATAGGAATAAAATCTCTTGCGTATGAGCTTCCTGAGGAAACGACTGAGGCGAAACTTCTGGAGCTGATAGACAGTCTGAACCGGAGAGACGATGTAAACGGTATTCTTGTGCAGCTTCCGCTGCCGGCACATATCGACGAGGATAAGGTGATAAAGTCCATTGATCCTCTCAAGGATGTCGACGGTTTCCATCCGCAGAGCGTGGGAGCGCTCAGCATCGGGCAGAAGGGCTTTGTGTCCTGTACCCCAGCCGGAATAATCGAGCTAATCAAAAGAAGCGGTATCGAAATAGCGGGAAAAGAATGCGTAGTTGTCGGGCGCAGCAATATCGTAGGCAAGCCTATGGCGATGCTTTTGCTTCGCGAGAACGGAACGGTCACGGTGTGCCATTCCAAAACAGCCGACCTCAAAGAGGTCACTAAACGCGCCGATATTCTTGTCGTGGCGATAGGAAAACCCAAATTTATCACAAAAGAATACGTTAAGGAGGGCGCAGCGGTCATAGATGTCGGAATACACAGAATGGGAGTATCAGATAGCGGAAAGGCGATTCTGTGCGGTGATGTGGATTATGACAGTGTGGAGCCTGTTGCGTCGGCTATAACTCCCGTACCGGGAGGAGTGGGACCCATGACTATCGCGATGCTTATGAACAATTGCGTCGCGTCAGTCGATTTGCAGAAATAATATCGGGAGGCTCGGTAAAATATGAAGCTTGGCGAATTGTTAAGTAAATTAAATTACGAATTAATTAATGGCGACAGCGCTGTTGAAATAAAACGGATCGTATATGATTCAAGGGAAAAAGTAAAGCATGGCGACGTTTTTATCTGCATATGCGGAGCCGTATTCGACGGGCATGACTTTATCAAAAATGTTGCCGCAAACGGCGCTTCGGCAATAATCGTCGAGCGTGATATCGAGATAACCAAAGAGCTTGAAAATGTTGCCGTTATCAGGACCGCTAATACAAGACTTGCGCTCGCGCTTATGTCGGCGGCATTTTTCGGATATCACGCCAAA
>CAJTON010000004.1:55906-65018 GCA_910577605.1 uncultured Butyrivibrio sp. | reverse complement strand
ACCGGAACCAAGGGCAAGACGACGACGTCCTATATGGTGAGGGAGGTGCTTGAGAAATGCGGTATTGCTACCGGGCTTATCGGGACGATAGAAACCGTCATCGGGGAGGAACATATCCCGTCACGCAATACGACTCCCGAATCATACAAAATTCACGAATATTTCAGAAGAATGGCGGACAGCGGCTGCAAATGCGTCGTTATGGAGGTCTCCTCGCAGGCGCTAAAGCTTGATCGGACGGCGGGAATAAATTTTGACATCGGCGTATTTACGAATCTTGAGCCGGATCATATCGGTCCTAACGAGCATGAGAGCTTTGAGGATTATCTGCGCTGCAAAGGTCTTTTGTTCAGACAGTGCAGAACCGGAATCGTCAATTCTGACAGCGAGCACGCTAAAGAAGTGCTTGAAGGTCATACCTGCGATATAGAAACCTACGGACTCAATGAAGGCGCCGGGCTGCGCGCCGGAAATATATCATATATACATAACGGAGGAAATTTCAGCACGACATACGATGTTTCGGGAGCCGCCGGACTTCATGTCGAACTTACGCTGCCGGGGCTTTTTTCCGTGTACAATTCGCTCTGTGCGATAGCGGTGACAAAGCATTTTGCGGTCAGCGACGGACTTCTTTTAAAGGCTCTTTACGAGGTAAAGGTCGAGGGGCGCGTAGAGCCTGTGAAGGTGTCGGACGATTTTATAGTAATGATAGATTACGCTCATAACGCTATGAGCCTTGAAAGTCTGCTTTCGACATTGAAAGAATACGATCCGAAGCGCATCGTTACGGTCTTCGGCTGCGGTGGTGACCGTTCCAAAGACAGGCGCTTTGAGATGGGTGAAATATCGGGCAAAATGGCGGATCTTACGGTGATAACAAGCGATAATCCGAGGTCGGAGGAGCCGGAGGACATTATGAACGATATAGAAACCGGAATACAAAGGACCGACGGAAAATATATTAAGATAGCGGACCGTGCAGAGGCTGTCAGATACGCCGTTTCGTCGGGGCAGCCCGGAGACATAATCGTTATCGCTGGCAAGGGACATGAGGACTATCAGGAGATCAAAGGGGTAAAATACCATATGAAGGACCGCGAGCTTGTGGAAGCGGCTTTGAAGTAGCGGGGACGGAGCTTTTTGTTTATGAAATACGCCGGAGTGATAGTTGACATATCACATGAAAAACTTGATAAAACCTTTCAGTACGCCATTCCGGACGAACTTGCGGAAAGCGTAGACATAGGCACAAGAGTAAATATCCCGTTCGGCAGTACGCGCCGGACGGGTTACGTCGTTGAGATAACCGATACGCCGGAGATCGAGCCGGACCGCATAAAGCCGCTTGCGGGTGTCGCCGCCCGCAGCGTTCCCATCGACGAGCGCATGATAAAGCTTGCCTATTGGATGAAGACAAATTACGGCTCTACTGTGATACGGGCGCTCCAGACAGTGATTCCTGTGAAGGACAGCGTAAAAAACGCCGTGAAAAGGACGGTGAGCCTTGCGGTGACAAAGGATGAAGCCGTCTTGCTTTTACAAGAGTGTTTTGCAAAGCGCAGAAGCGCGCAGGCACGCGTGCTTGACGCGCTGATAAAAGACGGGGAATCCGACTATTCGCTTTTGTCCTGTAAACTTAATATATCTCCGTCCGCTTTCAAGACCTTGGAGCAAAAAGGTATCATAAACATCGGGAGTACGACGGTTTACAGAAATTCCCTTCATGTGAGCGAAGATAAAGTTGCCGTCCGTTTTCTTAATCCCGAACAAAGGTGCATAAGCGAGGATATAATTTTCGGTTATGACAGCGGCGACATGACGCCGTGTCTTATTAAAGGAGTTACCGGAAGCGGCAAAACCGAGATTTATATGGAAATTATTGAGCACATTATAAAAAAAGGACGCGAAGCCATCGTGCTGATTCCCGAAATCGCCCTTACATATCAGACAGTCATGCGCTTTTACCGCCGCTTCGGGGATATAGTGTCTGTCATAAACTCGCGCCTTTCAAACGGTGAGAAATACGACCGTTTCTGCATGGCGCGGGAGGGAAAGATCAAAATAATGATAGGCCCTCGCTCCGCTCTTTTTACTCCGTTTAAAAATATAGGGCTTATCGTAATGGACGAGGAGCACGAAAGCGCTTATCAGAGTGAAAATATTCCTAGATACCACGCGAGGGAGACCGCGATCGAGCTTGCACGAATGACGGGTGCGAAGGTCGTTATGGGTTCTGCCACTCCGTCTTTGGAGGCTTTTTACAGGGCAAAAAAAGGAACATACAAGCTTTACCGTCTTGACAGACGCGCCGGAGAAGGCAGACTTCCCGCCGTCGATATAGTCGATCTCAGAGAGGAACTAAAAAAGGGCAACCGCAGTATGTTTTCCGGCAGGCTTACGGAGCTTATGCGGGACAGACTTTCAAAGGGAGAGCAGATCATGCTCTTTCTCAACAGGCGGGGATATAGGGGCTTTGTCAACTGCCGAGACTGCGGAGAGGTCATAGAATGCCCTCACTGCGCGGTTTCTCTGACGCTTCATAACAACCGCATGCTCAAATGCCATTACTGCGGATACGAGCAAGAGGCGGTTAAGGTCTGCCCGAAATGCGGTTCAAAGCATATAGGGACCTTCAAGGCGGGTACTCAGATGGTCGAGGAGGAGCTTCACAGATATTTTCCGGACGCCGCTGTTTTGCGCATGGACGCCGACACCACAAAGGGCAAGGAGAGTCACGGAGACATTCTTGAGAAATTCGCTTCAAAAAAAGCGGATATACTTGTGGGCACGCAGATGATCGTCAAAGGACACGATTTTCCGGACGTTACGCTTGTGGGCGTACTGCTTGCGGACGGTTCGCTTTATTCCTCAGATTACAGAGCGGCGGAAAATACCTTTGAGCTTCTGACGCAGGCGGCAGGAAGGGCGGGGCGTGGCAAAAATCCCGGAAATGTCGTGATCCAGACCTACAATCCCGACAATTACAGTATCGTGCACGCGTCAAGGCAGGACTACGATTCCTTCTATGAGGAGGAAATAGTATACCGGGAGCTTATGGACTATCCCCCCGTCAGCCACATGATGTCGGTCCGCCTAAGCTCGCCCGACGAAAACGAAGCCGAAAGGCTTTCGGCGCTTGTCGCAGGGGCAGTCAGGGTGTCGGAATCTTTTGAGAATACGCGCGTTATCGGACCGGCGGACGCTCCGATCCACAAAATTAATGACATTTTTCATAAAATGATATATTATAAGAACAAGTCACGAGACGACCTGGCGCGGATAAAGGATTATATAGAGGCGTATATAAAAAATAATCCGCGTCTGTTTGGCGGCTGTCTCGTGCAGTTTGATTTCAGATAAAACAATGAAACCCTCTGCGAGGATACCAGTATGCGTTGAAAAGCAACGCAATAATAATGAAAGGGAGAAAAATATGGCGCTCAGAAATATCAGAATTAACGACGATCCGATGCTTCGGAAGAAATGCAGGGAGATTCCCGCTGCCGACGACAGAATAAAGGAGCTTGCGCAGGATATGCTTGAAACTATGTACGACGCGGACGGAGTAGGTCTTGCCGCGCCTCAGGTCGGAATTTTAAAAAGGCTTGTGGTAATAGATGTCGGGGACGGTCCCATAATAATGATAAATCCGGTCATTCTCGAAACGGAGGGAAGCCAGACCGGACGCGAGGGGTGCCTTAGCATACCCGGCAAAGCGGGAATAGTGACAAGACCTATGCGCGTCAAAGCAAAGGCGTTTGACCTTGATATGAAGGAATTTGAGGTTGAGGGAGAGGAGCTCCTTGCGCGCGCTATCTGCCACGAGCTTGCTCATCTTGACGGAGACCTTTACATCGACCATATCGAGGGAGAACTTATGGATGCCGCGAGCGGGGACGACGAATAAGCAGGGTATATCGTCATGCGGGGAAAAATCCTCGCGATAATATTTTTAGGAGAAATAGATGAAAGTTGTGTTTATGGGTACGCCCGATTTTGCGGTGGACACACTTAAAGAAATAATCAAAGCGGGACACGAGGTAGCGGCGGTAGTTACGCAGCCCGATAAGGCGCAGGGGAGAAGCGGGGCGCTTAAAATGCCGCCCGTCAAGGAGACCGCCGTCGCCAACGGGATAAAGGTTTACCAGCCTGTGAAGCTGCGCACCTCCGAGGTCGTGTCCGAAATAGAAAAAATAGCCCCGGACGTTATCGTGGTGGTCGCCTTCGGACAGATTCTTCCGAAAACCGTACTCGACATACCGAAGTACGGCTGCGTCAACGTGCACGCCTCGCTTCTGCCGAAATACCGCGGAGCCGCGCCTATCCAGTGGGCGGTGATAAACGGCGATAAGGAAAGCGGAGTCGTGACCCAGCGAATGGACGAAGGAATCGACACGGGCGAAATACTTATGACAGAGAAGTACACGCTCGCTCCGGATGAAACAGGAGGAAGTCTTTTTGACAGGCTCGCGAAAATGGGCGCGAAGCTTCTTGTGCGCACGCTTGAAGGACTTGAAGCGGGAACAATTGTCCCGACGCCTCAGGGAGAAGGCGCGACATACGCGGCAAAGCTTGAAAAATTGTCGGGACACATTGATTTTACGCAAAGCGCCGTGAAGATCGAGCGACTTGTCAGAGGTCTTGATCCGTGGCCCTGCGCCTACACATATCTGGACGGCAAAATCCTCAAAATATGGGCGGCTGCGGTCGATGCAGGCTACGAAGGCGGAGAAACGCCGGGAACGGTCTATAAGATCGACGGGCAGAACATTTATGTCGCCGCCGGAGAGGGCGGCCTTATAATAAAGGAATTACAGCTTGAAGGCAAAAAAAGAATGGATACCGAAAGTTTTTTGAGAGGCAGCAGGATAACGCGCGGCACAGTGCTGGGATAAAAGGCAAAGCCGCTTATCGCTTTGCAGGGAGGGAAAATAATAAAATATGGGCGCGCAGAATACGAGAAATATTATTTTGGACATCCTGATTGAAATAAATGAAAAAGGCGCTTACTCGGATAAGGTCTTGGGCGCGGCTCTTCGCAAATATCAGTATCTTTCCCACGCGGACAGGGCGTTCATATCCAGAGTGGTCATGGGCAGCGTGGAGCGCAGGCTGACGCTTGACTATATCGCCGATATGTATTCCAAGGTTCCTGCGCGCAAAATGAAGCCGGTTATCCGCAATATTCTGCGAATGAGTATATACCAGCTTGTCTATATGGAGGGCGTGGAGGATTTCGCCGCCTGCAACGAAGCGGTCAAGCTGGCGGTAAAGCGCGGCTTTAGCAGTCTTAAAGGCTTTGTAAATGGGGTTTTAAGGACCGTAGCAAGGGAAAAGGACAGGCTTCCTATGCCCGGTAAAAAAGACGTCCGCGCGTATTTTTCCGTAAAATATTCGACGCCGGAATGGATAGTGGACAAATGGCTTGAGCAGTATGGCGAGGAAAATACCGAAAAAATACTGGCGGCGCAATTTGACGAAAGACCGCTGATTGTCCGCTGCAACAGCGCGAGAATATCGCCCGAAGAGCTGGCGGACAGGCTTCGCGACCGCGGCATAAAAGTAAGCGGACTGCCGTATCTGCCGGAGGCGCTTGCCATAGAGGGTTACGACTATCTTGAGAAAATAGAAGAGTTTCGCGAGGGTTTGTTTTCGGTTCAGGATCTAAGCTCAATGCTTGTAGGACATGCCGCCTCGCCGCCTAAAGGAGCGTATGTTGTGGATGTGTGCGCCGCGCCGGGAGGCAAAAGCCTGCATATCGCGGAGCTTCTTAAAGGAAGCGGACATGTGGAGGCGAGGGATATTACGCCCGCGAAGGTCTCGCTGATAGAGGAGAATATATCAAGGCTCAGGCTCGACAATATAAAAGCCGCTGCCGCCGACGCGACTGTGCGAGACGGCTCGCTGACGGGAAAGGCGGACATTGTTTTGGCGGACCTTCCCTGCTCCGGTCTCGGAATAATAGGCAGGAAACCGGATATAAAGTATAACGCCTCCGAGGAGGGCTGTCTTTCGCTTTCGGCGCTTCAAAGGAAGATACTAGGCGTCGTCTCGGAGTATGTAAAGCCGGACGGAGTTCTGATTTACAGTACCTGTACGCTTAACAGACAGGAAAACATTGAAAATGCCCGTTGGTTTGTTGACAGCTTTGATTTTGAGCCGGAATCGCTTGAGGGGCGAGTCCCCAAAGAGATTTGTACCGACACGGCAAGACTCGGATATGTCGAGCTTCTGCCGGGAGTGACCGGAAAAGGCTTCGACGGTTTTTTTATAGCAGGATTCAGGAGGAAGGCGCGGTAATAGCCGCGTATTGTTATGGATAAAACAGATATAAAATCAATGGATTTCGGAGAATTGACGGAATATATCGTTTCAATCGGACAGCCTGCGTTTCGCGCGAAGCAGCTGTATGAGTGGATGCACATAAAGCTAGCGTCTTCCTATGAAGAAATGAGTAATATTCCCGCCGCCTTGAAAGCTTTTCTCGTGGAAAATACGGATTATACCGCGCTTGAGACCGTAAAAGTACAGACCTCAAGGGAGGACGGGACGTCCAAATACCTTTTTAAGCTGTGCGACGGCAATCTTATTGAGAGCGTGCTGATGCATTATCATCACGGAAACTCCGTTTGCATTTCTTCGCAGGCAGGCTGTCGTATGGGCTGCCGCTTCTGCGCCTCGACCATAGACGGACTTGCTAGAAGCTTAACGCCGTCTGAGATGCTAGAACAGATATACAGGATACAGAAAAATACGGGAGAAAGGGTGTCGAATGTGGTCATCATGGGATCGGGCGAGCCCTTTGACAATTTTGATAACCTTCTCAGATTCGAAAAGCTTTTGACGGATGAAAACGGACTGAACATAAGCGCGAGGAACCTTACCGTTTCGACCTGCGGACTTGTGCCGGAAATATACAGGCTTGCCGACATGAAGCCGCAGCTTACTCTCGCGGTTTCCCTGCACGCACCTAACGACGAAATGCGCCGCCGCCTTATGCCGATAGCCAACAAATATTCCATATCCGAGCTGATGGAGGCGTGCCGCTATTATATCAGCAAAACAGGCAGGCGCGTCACCTTTGAGTACAGCCTCGTGAGCGGCGAAAATGACAGCGAAGCCTGCGCAAAAGAGCTTGCCGGGCTTGTAAAGGGCATGAACTGCCATATCAACCTGATTCCGGTCAATCCCATTAAAGAAAGGTCGTTCAGGCAGACAAAGCCCGCCGCCGTCAGCCATTTCAAGAGTATTCTTGAAAAAAACCGCGTAAACGCGACGGTCAGAAGGGAAATGGGCAGGGATATAGACGGCGCGTGCGGTCAGCTCCGCAAAAGCTACATGGAAAACTCCGTCGCTTCGCCTTATACAGAAGCGTAAAAAAACGGGGAACCCGTACCGCAGTTGGCACGGATTCCCCGTTTTGTATTCGTCATAAATGACACTTTGCAATCATAATTTTCGGTATAATTACAAAATGACCTGATTTCCGTAAATTTTTTCTCTTGCTTTTTCTTTGCATTCCACAACATATTCGTTGTAAGCGTTAAACTCGGCGCTGTCAGCCGGATTCGCGAGATATTCGCGTATTATCTTGTTTTCATCGTTCTGTGAATAGCGCTCTCGTATGTAATTCACGCTGAGATTTTCGTACTCCGCGCGCTTTTCGGCTGCGGCTTCAGCCTCTGTTTTCGGCTGTTCCGTGACACCGATTACATTGTCGGCTTCGTCCGTCACAAGCTGCGCACGCGGATAGAGCGCGCGGTATTTTACCGCAAGCTCAGAATCGTCGGGTATGCAGTAAGCGGCATTTTCGTCGTAAAGCGTGTCGGGAAAGGCGGAGCATTGCTCGTAACCGCCGTTCGGATAAATGATCATGGGTTTGTCCTCCTTTAATCTAAATAGATCATGGTGTAAAAATGTGTCGTCGAGTTTGAGGCAATCTCCAAAGTTATGGCTCCCGCGGCGGATATGGAATGTAGCATGGTAAAACTGCCTGAAGACCAAAGTGCTGTATGGCTGACGGCGGTCATTGAGCCGGACAAGCCTGTTAATACATGGGCGCCGCAATCCATACTGTTTGATGTCGCTTTTGACACGATAATCAGGCACTTTGTTTTTCCAGAAGGTAAAGCCTTTGTGACGGTACCGGAAGAAAAGCTACCCTGGTAGCATATAGGAACACTCAGAGAATTAAGTTTGCCTTTGTCCGCCGCGCTCATTAAGCCCGCTGCCGTTGTCGTAGCGTTATTGTATGTCGTATTGGTATTGATGTCGCCGACGAGACTGTACGCGCTCCCGGTGTAACGAAATGTGTATATGCGGTTCGCTGCGAGATACCCCGCCGAAATAGCCGCGCCCCGGTAATAAATGGGTTTAGCGCCTGTATTATTTACGTTGAGCGTCGGATTGGCAGCCGTATTCGTCGTATTAAAAAACACGGTGATCTCTGCGCCGGTTATCAGCGCAAAGCCAGTACAGGCTACCGTCTTAGCCGCCGTCGCTGCGGAGGTGGAGCATACGCCGAAATTTATTCTGTTCGCGTTTCCATCAAAAAGAATACCGTTGACATTACGGGCTGTGGCAAGCTTGGTAGCCGTACCCGCGTTTCCCGTTATATCGGTCTGGGCGGGATGGACATGATCCCCGCGCGCGAAGTTTTTTTCTGTGCCTGCGACCGCGGTTCCGGCGGCTTTAGGAGTGGTGGAGGAAGCCTTGTTGTAGGTGGCGCCATCGGCTATCCCGGACAGCTTTGTTTTTTCGGTATCAGTATAGTCGTTGGAGGACAGTCCCATGCCGTCTTCCTTGTCAACTTTTTTGGCAAGCTCTGCGGATATATCCGTGGTGCCGGGACCGCCGCTGCCTATCAGATCCGCGATTTTGCTGTCCGTATATGATTTGGATTCCTCGTAAGCGGTCTTGACGCTGTTAGCGGTTGCCGCTGTCGTAACGGAGTCGCTGATAATGCTGTCGGTCAGCAGGGTTATGCCTTTTTCCGAAATTGTGGCGTCGTACAGCTCGTTTGCGGGAATTTTGGAATTTGCGTCCAGCGCTGCAACGCCGCCTGCCGCGCCCTTGTCCGTTGACAGCACAAAGTGGTGCGCGTCCAGCT